>CAIWJG010000216.1 GCA_903912925.1 uncultured Verrucomicrobia subdivision 3 bacterium
CCCAGGGCGGCGGCCTCGGCGACCTTGCCCTGGGCTACTATCTTGCTGCCCCTTCGGGGCGCCGGAGGACGGGAGAATTGCCGTCTGGGATCAACGAACCGCCCCTCGTTCGGAACCCTTTCCCTGGCGGGCTGCCGCCCATTAAAAATCCTAAAAATAACTCTTGTCACCATTGCAGAAAGGAGTTAAAACACTTTTATGGGAATCGAATCGGTAAAACTTCCTTCAGTACTCCAGAAGATACTATGAAAACACCCATCAAACCCCTCCTGTCGGCCCTGCTGCTCCTGGCCCTGCCTGCCGCCGTCCACGCCCAATTCACCTTCACCACCAACAACGGCACTATCACAATCACCGGATACGTCGGTGACTGCGGTGAGGTAATTATTCCCGACCATGTCACTGGCCTACCGGTCACCGCCATTGGAGACTTCGCATTTAACGGCAGAACTTGCCTCACAAGCTTCAGCATCCCTTACGGGGTCACCACGATTGGGTATGCGGCTTTTGCCCAATGTGATTTAGCCAGCATTTCCCTCCCCGCCAGCCTGACAAGTATTGGCAGTTGGGCATTTGCTCAGTGCGCCAGCCTAAGCAACGTTACCGTCCCCGACAACGTGACGAGCATGGGCAGCAATACGTTCTGGAACTGCACCGGCCTTCGCCAAGTTGCCCTCCCCAACCAGCTCACCAGCCTCGACTCATCGGTTTTCTTTGGTTGCAGCCTGCTACAGAGCATCACGGTGCCAAGCGGCGTCACCAACATCGGAGACTCCGCCTTTGAGTATTGCGGCCAGCTAACCAATGCCACCCTCCCAACCTACGCCCTCAGCCTTGGCCAGCTCGCGTTCTACTACTGCAGCAACCTGACCAGCGTCGTCGTGCCTAGCGGCGTTACAGCGCTAAAGACAGCCACGTTCTGCTACTGCACTAGTTTGACCAGCGCCAGTCTTCCAACCGGCTTAACTAGCATTGGCGACAACGCCTTCCTTTGGTGCACCAGCTTGAAGGAGCTGGCGATTCCACCGGGTGTCACCAACCTTGGGGCAAACGCTTTCTACGTTTGCACCAATCTGTCCAGTCTTACCGTTCCGGATAGCGTCCTTTCGATTGGTAACTTCACCTTCGGCGCCTGCCGGATTGTGACTAACCTGACCATTCCCCCTCGGCTGACCAACATCCCGGATTGGGCGTACTATCAATGCGGCGGTCCTACGAATTTGGTCATTCCGGCGGGCGTCACGAACATTGGTCAGAAGTCGTTCTCTTTTTGCCCGAGACTCACAAGCGTCACGTTGCCCGTGTCCCTTACCAACATCGGCGACTTCGCGTTCGAGCAGTGCCAGAACCTTAGGTCGGTTTATGTTCCGAGTCAGCCTCCGACCCTTGGCAGTTCCGTTTTCATCAATGACACCCAAGCCACCATCTACTATCTGCCGGGCACTCCCGGCTGGGGGCCATCGTATGGCGGTTGCCCGACGGCTCGCTGGGTGCTTCGTTATCCAGTCATCATAAATACCCCAAAGTTTGGCGTGCACACCAACCGCTTCGGCTTTGTTGTCTCTTGGGCGAGTAACGCTGCCGTCACTGTGGAGGCCAGCTTCAGCTTGGCTGAGTTGTCTTGGACTGCTCTCTCCAATACCACAATCACCAATGGCTCTTTCTACTTCGGCGACCCCGACTGGACCAACCACTCGACCCGCTTCTACCGCATCCGTTCGCCCTAGGGGGCAGGCACTATGAAAACAATCAGCTTGATACTCCTCACCATCACGGCGGCACTGGCCCCCGGGCACGCTTCGGCCAAAGGTGATCTCGACATCTATCGAGTTGGCGGCTACGCAACGAATTCCGCGTCGTGTGCCAACATCGCGGGAAACCGCCTCTGCCTTGTAGCTGGAACGCTGCACGTCCTGGATATAACCGATCCGGCCCATCCCGACCTGCTTGGCAGCGTCCCGGGCTCCTACACCTGGTACGATATTGTGGTCCAAGGCGACCTTGCCTATGGGGCCGGAGGCACCGGCATGTCTGTGATTGATCTGAGTGACCCTGTATCCCCGAAGATTGTGGGGGATTACTTCATCGCTGACATGCCTTTCCAGGTGGCAGTCACAAACGCAATCGCATGCGTCGCCGCCGGCAAGTTGCACATAGTGAATGTAGGCAATCCCCTGAGCCCACAGCTCCTGGCCGTGCTTGACACTGGGAGTTCCGTGCAAACGGTGAGAATCTCAGGGAGCTTGGCCTACGTGACGGACTGGAATGGGCTTCATGTGGTTGATATTAGCCAGCCGACGCTGCCCCGCATCCAGGGCAGTTTCCTCGTTACAAACGCAGCGCCGTCAGGCATTGAGGTGGCAGGCACTAACGCGTTCATGAGCTATTATGGAGGCGGGTTGAGCGTAATAGACGTGAGCATTTCGTCAGCCCCCAAACTCACTGCAACCTATCCCGCTATCAACGTCACCAGGCTGCATGTCGCATCCAACTTGCTCTTCATCACGGATAGAGGACTTAGCTACGACTCCGATAGCAAACTGCTGGCTTACGACGCAACTGACCCGTCCCACCTCAGGTTAGTGGGCCGCATGATATTGCCTCCGACGGCCCGGGGGCTTGACTGTGATCAAAACGGGATGGTGTACGTAGCGGTTGACTCATACGGACTCGCCGTCGTGGATGCGACAAAGGCGGCCCAACCGCAGAGACTGGCAAGCCATCCCACTGGGTCTTCCGCCTGGGCAGTCCGGCTCGACGCGGGCCGGGCCTATGTGGCCGATGTTGGTGGCGGGCTCAAGATCTACGACATCACGACTGGCACAAATCTAGTCGAGCTTGGGAAATACGATACGCTAGTCGGGGAGTGCAGGGACGTGGCGGTAAACAGTAACCTGGTCTGCTTACTTGATGGAAACCTGCACTTTCTGAGCATCTCGAATCTTTCCCAACCGGTTGAGCTATCCCTGTACGCCAGCCGGTCTGCGACGAGCGTGACCATGGAGGGCACAAACGCTTACGTCGGGTATGAGAAGGGGGCAGGCGTCTTAATGGAGGTGCTTGATATCAGCAAGCCAGCGACACCGAGAGTTTTAGGGACCTACGCTCGGAGCGTTGCAGTTCGAGGCCTCACCCTGGCGAGCAATTGTGTCTTCTTAGCGGAGGGATGGGACGGTTTCGAGATCGTGGACGTGAGCGATCCCCGCCACCCCTCCCGCACAGGGGGTGTTGCTTCCGGTGACACCTGGCAGGTTTCGGTTGCTGGCGCTCGCGCTTACGTAGCGGATGGTGTTTACGGACTCAAGATTTTCGACATTGCGGATCCGGGCCAACCCAAGCTCTTGGGGAGCTGCGCCACTGAAGGCCGCGCCTTCGGCATACACGTCCAGGGCGATTTGGCCTACATCGCAGATGACGATCGTGGGCTCCAGGTCTTTTACATCGCAGACCCGCAGCGGCCAGTTCGCATCGGGGGTAATCCTTTATTTGGTGCTGAGAAGGTGGCCGTGCTCAATGGGCTGGCATATGTGGCGACGTGGAGTGACGGCATCGTCGTATTAGGCCAGCCGCAATGGGCACACCTCCAGCCAGGACCTCAGACCGCAGGTTGGGTTCACTTCTGGCTGACTGGCACCGCAGGACTAAGCGCTATACTTCAGCGCAGCACCAACCTGCTTCACTGGGAGGACTGGATGTCGGAACCGCTCGACGTTCTTCCAATTGAGATAAATGATTCGAGCCTCCTCCCGAGCCAGTTCTATAGAGCCGTAGTAAGATGATCTCCGGCTCGTAAAATAAAGCTAATGAGATTGTCATACTTCAAGCAATCCTTTGTCTGTGCGTGCAGGTGTCAGTCCTCACTATTGACACATTTGGGGCGTGCTGGTAAGGGTTGCCCATGTCGCGCAAGCTGCGCATTGAATATCCTGGGGCCATGTATCA
>CAIWJG010000217.1 GCA_903912925.1 uncultured Verrucomicrobia subdivision 3 bacterium
CGCCTAATTATACCCTGGCGGACTGCCCCCCATAATACGTCACCGCACTTATGACCCAGAGTACTTAGGGTCGCAATCAGTTGGCTATCAACAGGCCTTGAGGTGGCTCAGGTGAACGCAGAATACTGGCCAGACGCTGGTAATGTGGGGGCGTTTCCTGGTATTCTGCGGGCTTTATTCTGCATTCGCAGATTTGAGAGGGGCGCCTTGCAGCAAGCCAGGCGGTATGGGGGCAGTGTGGGGGCGGTCTGGAAGCGGTCTGCGGACTTTCCCATGTAGTTGGATTAAGCTTCTGGGGCTGAGCCACTTAGTGGCCCGTTCTCTTCCGCGGAACCCGGAATGCCGTCAGCCACTCCACCTTCTTTCTCAACCGGCATCTTGTATTCTCTTGGGCTGCAGGCGGACGCCTTGCCGAGACTTCACCTTGGTTCCAGGTTAGCCGGCAGCCTTGGCGGTGGTGCCGAAAGGCTCGTCCAGCGCGGTTGCTGCGCCCGGTTGAGGCTTCGAAGACAATAATCGGCCCTCAGGCAACCCGCGCAAAAAGCAACAAGGAGCCTGTGGCTGATTTCGCTTGGGTGCGGATGGAGCGGCTCACATGGGCGCCCTTCTTCTCGTACTCGAAGGTGCGATACTCCGTGGGCGTCGGTTTCCAAGGGGGGGGGAAATCCGCCCTGGGGGCGGGGAGCAGGGTCTCGATGTTTTGGTGCAGCTTCTGCTGGTTGTCTTTAACGGTTAGCAGATAATCCCCTCCGCCTTCCAGCACGATATCGCGAGCGGTTTGGGTTTGGGTGTGCCGGGCGTCCAAGGAGACGAACCGCCCCTTCAAGTCCAAGTCCGGAAAGAGCTTTTGGGCCACGGGGATTTCATTGGTCTTGGTGTCAACCATGGCGCTGCCCAGGTAATACTGGCATGAAAATTGCTAGAGGTTGGCGGTCGCTAGCCCCGCCGGTTCCCCATCGCGGCACGAAACAGGCGTAGTCGGCCGTAATCAAAGCGGCCGCCGAGCGACTCGAACACAGCCGTCAGACCAGCCGAGCCGGTCTTCTGGAAAGCCGCAGCCACTTCCACCTGCTGTTCCGCCGTGAAGAACTGGTTCAGGTCGATCGGCTCGCCGGCGAGCATCGCTTCCGCCAGGTGACCGCAAATAGTGCCCGTCGTCAGCATTCGCTGCGTGGCGATCTGCTCGACGGATTGACCGGCGCGAAACCGGCGCAGCGTATCCCGCGCGGTTACGCCCAGCGTAGCCCGGCCTGAAATGGGCGGCGTGGCGGCAAACGAGTCATCAGCAAATATCTGCCGCGGCTGCATCTGCAGGTGGCCGGCGACCACCGCGAGGATCACCCGCCCAAATTCCTGCAGCTTGCGCTCGCTCATGCCGCTGATCCGCCCCAACTCGCGCTCGCTAGCTGGGTAGTTGCGCGCCATTTGCCGCAAGGTGACATCGGAAAAGAGGATGTGCGGCGGCAGGCCGCGTTCATCTGCGAGTTGCTTGCGCAGCCGCACGAGGCTCTCGAACAGCACCTCGTCGCAGGCGATCTCCCCGGCGCGATGCGCCGTTGGCTGCGGCGCGCTGACCGGTTTGGTGAGCCTCACTGGTTTGCGTTCCTTGAGCACCGCCAGGCCCTCGGGCGTCAGCTCCAGCACGCTGAACTTCTCGGCTGTCTGCCGCAGATGGCCGAGCCGCACCAGTTCACGCCCAATCGCCCCCCACTCGGCCCGGCTATGCTCCGAGCCGATACCATAGGTCGAGAGTTGCTCGTGCCCCCAGCGGCGGATTTTCTCCGTTTCAGCGCCCGTCAACACCTCGATCACGTGGTTGAGCCCCACGCCGAACCGGGTCCGCTCGCGGATGCGATAGACACAGGAAAGGAGCTTCTGCGCGGCGAGCGTGCCATCGAAGGTCTCGCGCGGCGACAGGCAGTTATCACACCCGCCGCAAGTGTCCTCCTCGAACTGCTCGCCGAAGTAGCCTAGCAGTTCGCGACGGCGACAACCGGCGGCCTCGGCGTAGTGGACCATCTGCTGCAATTGCGCGCGGGCGATCTGTTGCTCCTTCGGGTCGGGCTTCTCGTCAATAAACCCCGTCTGCTTCACGACATCTCCAGCGCTGAACAGCAGCACGCACTCGCTGGGCAGCCCGTCGCGGCCCGCGCGCCCGGTCTCCTGGTAATACCCCTCGATGTTCTTGGGCAGGTCATAGTGGACCACGAAGCGCACGTTGGGTTTGTTGATGCCCATGCCGAAGGCAATCGTCGCGCAAATCACCCGCACTTCGTCGCGCAGGAAAAGCTCCTGGTGCTGCGAGCGCTCCTTGGGCGTCAACCCGGCGTGATACGGTTTGGCCTTCACGCCATCTTCATTCAGCCGTTCCGCCACGCTCTCCGTGCTCTTGCGCGACTGGCAATAAACGATGCCGCTGGCCTTGGGCCGTGCGCGCAAGAACTCGAGCACTTGCCCATAGGGCTTGTTCTTAGCGAAGACACGGTAAGTCAGGTTCGGACGATCGAAGCTCGCGACATAGCAACTCGGCTCACGCAAGCCCAGCAGCGTGACGATGTCCTGGCGCACTCGACCTGTCGCCGTCGCCGTCAACGCCATCATGGGCACCGTCGGGAAAAGCTGGCGCAGGCCGGCGAGCTGACGGTATTCCGGGCGGAAATCATGCCCCCATTCGCTGATGCAATGCGCTTCATCCACGGCCAGCAGATTCACATTCCAGCGCTGCAAATCGGCCATGACGCCCGAGAGCATCAACCGCTCCGGCGCGGCGTAGAGCAGCCGGTATTGCCCGGTATGCAGGCCGCGCAGCCGTGCCCGTGCCTCGCCCGCCGCCAGGGAGGAATTGAGAAAGGTTGCCGGCACGCCGCTCGACTGCAAGGCGTCCACCTGGTCCTTCATCAGCGCAATGAGCGGGGACACGACCACCGTCAAACCCGCTTGTGCCATCGCCGGCAACTGAAAACAAAGCGACTTGCCGCCGCCCGTCGGCAGCAGCGCGAACACGTCCTTGCCCGCCAGCGCGTCGCGGATGATCTCCTCCTGCAAAGGCCGAAAGGACTTGAAGCCGAAGTATTGCTTCAGCAACGGCAGCAGTTGATGGCTACTGGATACCACCGGAACACCCTATAACAGATGTGCCCCCCGATGCACGCAAAGAGAATGCAGAAAGCCGATGAACCTGGAAACGGCACTTGGGATCAACCGGAAAGAACGCAAAGAAAGGAGCTGGTGATGATTCCGAGCCAAAGAATTGATTCACCCGCCGGGTGAAGGGAAGACGTATGCCATCCATTCATACTGAGGAGTCCGCAGCATACACTCCACCCAAAGCTGCCGAGGCTGCACCCTCTCCCCTTCGGAAGGGGAGAGGGCTGGGGTGAGGGGTTGCTTGGGGTCGTCTATCACGCGGTCTTGGCAGTAACTATCTTTCTTTGCGTTCTTTGCGGTTAAAGCAACTGCCGAATTTAGAATAAAGCGAGGAAAGGACTTGGCGAATCCGTGCAAGCCTTCTGAAGTCCTATCTGGCCCTCGCGAACGTGCTAAATGCAATGGGTAGCGTGCAAGGTGCAAGATTTGAAGTCCCGTCGTAGATGTCCGAACTCCAAGCCCCAACGCAGCGGGGCGTCAGCGGCAAATGGAGGCGGAAGTGAGAGGCTGCTTTAGCGCCGGCCTGGCTGGAGAGTACCCGAGTCCTGGGGGAGGGTGAAATAGAAAGTGGCGCCGTGGCCGGGCTCGCTAGTCGCCCAGGCCCGGCCACCGTGGCATTGGACAATATGTTTCACGATGGCAAGTCCAAGGCCGGTGCCGCCCTGCTCGCGCGAGCGGGCTTTGTCCACGCGGTAAAACCGTTCGAAAACTCGTTCGAGGGCTTCGAAGGGTATGCCGGGACCGTCGTCCTGGACAAAGACCTCGACTTGCCCTCCTTCAATGGCCCGGCCACCCACGGTCACGGTGCCGTGGCTGCGGCCGTATTTGATGGCATTGTCCACGAGGTTGCCGAGCACCTGCTCCAGACGGTCAGGATCGGCGCGGACGGAAAGGTCCGGGGCCTGGTTGACCAGCGTGACGCTCTTGGCGGCGGCCCGGCCTTTGAAATCCTCGAGGACTTCGGCGACGATCGGGGCGAGGGCGATCGGACGCAAATTGAGTTGGACGCGGCCGGATTCCAATTCGGATATGGTGAGCAGATCTTCGATGAGCAGCTTAAGGCGGTCGGCGTTACGGTCAATGGTCTGCAGGAACCGGGTGGCCGTTTCGGGGTTGTCCCGGGCCCCGTCGAGCAGCGTTTCGACGTAGCCCTTGATGAGAGATAGCGGAGTGCGAAGTTCATGGCTGACGTTGGCAACGAACTCCTGGCGGGCGTTTTCGAGCTGCTTGAGGCGGGTTAGATCGTGGAAGACCAGCACGGTGCCCTGGCGTCGGGCCTGGTCGGTGAAGATGGCGGCGGCGTTAATCTGGAGCCAAAGCTCGTGGGGACCGGGCAGCTTCATCTCAAAGCCCAGGACTTGCTTCTGCGTGTCCAGCGAGCGGACCAGGTCCGCGAGTTGGTGCAGGCGCAGGGCCTCCATAATGGTCCGGCCGCGGATGTCGGCAGTAAGGGCGAAGAGGCTCGTAAAGGCGCGGTTGGCCAGTTGCACCCGGCCGCGCTCGTCGAGCAGGAGAAGCCCCTCGACCATGCTGTCGAAGATGACTTCCTGCTGAATTTGCAGCGCGAGGGCTGCGCGTTGCTGCTCCTCCGTCATGACGTTCGCTCCATGCTCAGGAAGCGTGTTCCACGAACCGGTAGCCGACGCCGCGGACGGTCTCGAGGTGCTTTGCCGCAGAACCCAGCTTTTCGCGGAGTCGGCGCATGTGGGTATCCACGGTGCGCGTGTCGAGCATCGAGTGGTACTCCCAGACATCGCGC
>CAIWJG010000218.1 GCA_903912925.1 uncultured Verrucomicrobia subdivision 3 bacterium
CCGTCCCCGCTCGTGAAACCGCCCTCGACCGGCAATGCGCTGGTCGTAATAGTGAAAACCGGCGTGAAGTTCGCCACCAGCACCCGGTTGGCCGCGCCGACGACAAAGCTATAATTGGCAGCATTGGTGACTGCGCTGCCGCCTTCGCTCCAGTTCACGAACGCATACCCAAGGTTCGCCGTCGCCACCACCGTCACGTTCGAGCCGACGGGATAGCTCCCATCCCCGCTGGTGGAGCCCCCAGCACCGGGCGAGGCACTCGTCGAGATGGCATAGACCCGCACAAAATTGGCCACCAGCGCCCGGTCGGCAGTGGCGGCAAAGGTGTAACTGGCAGCGTTAGTGACCGCGCTGCCGCCCTCCGTCCAGTTCACGAAGGCATAGCCGGCGTTGGTCGTCGCCACCACCGTCACGTTGGTGCCACTGCCATAGCTGCCACCGCCGCTGGTCGTGCCGCCGGCCACCGGCGAGGAACTGGTCGTAATGGTATAAATCGGCGTGAAGTTCGCTACCAGCGTCCGATCTGCGCTGACCACAAAGCTAAAGCTGGCCGAGGTGCTCACGACCGTGTCGCCCTCCGTCCAGCTCACAAACCCATAGCCCAGGTTGGCCTCCGCCGTCAGCGTCGCCGTCAAGCCAGCCGAGTAACCGCCGCCACCGGTAATGAGGCCGCCATCGGCCAGCGACGGGCTGGCGGTGATCGTGCAGGCCAAGCCCCCGGCGCGTTGCACCGTGAGATTGTCCAGGCAGAAATCGTAGGCCTGACCCGTGGGGGGCGTCGGGGTAATCGTTGGCACGCTGATCCGGACCAAGTTAAACGGCGTGCTGGAACGGAACGACAGCGTGCCCATGGGCCACGTATTGGCACCGTAAACCCCGGTCGCGTTCGTCACCCCTACCGCGGGCGTGGTCGTCGAGTTCGTATAGGCGGTCAAGCGAATGGGCGTTTCCTTCTCGATGGGCTGAACCTGGAGGGTCGCAAACGCAAACGTGACGTTGGTCACCAGCTCGCTGAATTGAATGTCCATGATGCTCCCGGTGTGGTTGGCAGGCACCGGAAAGTGGCCCGAGAACAGGGGCAACCGCAACCCGCCCAGACTGGATGCCGTCTGGACCGAGTACGCCCCGACCGCCGCCCGGAAATGCGCCGTCATCCCGTCCGCCGTCTGGTCCACGGGCAAATCCTGATACGTGTTGAGCACGGGCGTGCCGGTGTCGAAGTTGAACGTGGCGGGCTGGGCTGACGCTGTGCGCAAAGGTAGCACGAGCGCCAGCAGACCGGCGGCAACCAGAGCCATCGAGCGGGTGCGTAGCGACCATTGAATGTGTTGGTTAGTCATAGGTTTGGATTTACGATTTACGATTTACGATTTACGATTTACGATCGGCGGTTGGCGGTTGGCGGTTGGCGAGGGGTGACTGATAACTGTCCGGTTTAGCGTCATTTCGCGTGTTTAACTAAGCGTGGCAGTCTTCGGTTGTCCCAAGTTTTGGTGCGCATCTCTCATTCTTCCACCGTTGTGGGCACGGGCGGCTGGAGCGCGGACATTCTTGTCCGCGTGTGC
>CAIWJG010000219.1 GCA_903912925.1 uncultured Verrucomicrobia subdivision 3 bacterium
AGCTGTGCTCCATCCTCCCCCCACACGATTACATCACTTTACCAGGAACTCGCGAATGCGCCCTTCCGAGACCCGCCCCTCTCTCTGGGCTTGTCATGGCGCGACGGATTTCGGATCTTCTTCATTCGGATTTCTTTCGGATTTCGGGTTTCGGATTTAGGTGCCGGAGCCCACTGGAATCATCGCGGAATCGAAAGCCAGAGCTCGCGAGGACGCTCGCCTCCCCTGCCCTGACCGTTGACTTCTCCCGTCGCAACATGTTCACTGCTGGTCGACGAACATGGGACGCACCACACAGCATCTAACTGCGGCGACGGTTGCCCTGCTCTTGCTGCTAAGCGATGCGGCCAGCCGGTGCGCCAGCGCCGCCACGCCCAAGCAACAATCGCTGGACGAGTGGCGGAGTCTGACTGCCTCGAACGCGCTGCCGCCCAGGGTATTCACCAAGGGACATCTCATCCGGTTCTATTTCCAAACTCGTACCAGCGTTGAGGAGTTCAGCTCGCGGTGGGATCGGCATCGTATTCCTAGTGACGGGTATCAGGTCAGCTTCGGGCTGTTGCGGTGGGACCAGAAGCTGCCCCGCATGCCCGAAGGCGAGCGTGGCTGGCGCGAGGCGAAGGTGATTGCCGGCGCCGAGTGGGGCCAGCTCACCACCAACCTCGTCGAGGCGCTGGCTCCGGCGGCGCGCGGGCACGGAATCTCGTACAAAGGACTGCTGGCCGATCGCCTGATGTATCGCGACGCGCAGGGTCTGGCTCGCGATGCCGCTATTGGAGAGCAGCCCCGGGAGGTCATCATTGATCACAACCTGTCCATCGAAGAAACCTTGGCAACGCTGGCCCGCCGAGTGGAACTGGATTTAGTGAAGGAGCACCCGGGCGACTCGCTATTCCTGCTGCTGGCGCCCAACGCCCGGCGTTTCCCGCAGCCGCTCTTGCTCGACCGGCAGCAGCGGAAGTGTATTTGGCTGTCGCCCGCGGCCCTCTACGACAAAACCGAGCGCGGACTCGGGCTCTCCACGACCGTCCAGGGCTTGAGCGCGCTGCTGGTGGAAGGCCACGGGCTGGCCCTGCTGAAGAACCCCATTTCGAGCGTGGCACGCCTGGGCGATTTGGGCGTAGAGTCGATCGTCAGGTTTGTGCGGCTGCCCTTCCCCAAACCCACCACCCGTTATCCCCCGCTCACCCATGGCCAGGGCATGGACCTCACTCAGTGGGAGGCCTGGATGGACCGCTACACCGGTACGCAGCGGGAGGACGGTTCGCTCGACCTGTTGATTGACGGCGAGCGGTTCTTCCCGCGGCTCAAGGAGGCCATTGCCGCCGCCACCAACCACATCAACATAGATATATACATCTTCGATAAGGACGACGTGGGAGTCAGCGTGGCCGACCAATTGAAGCAGCGCTCCAGCCAGATCCCGGTCAAGGTGATCCTCGACCGGTTGGGCACCATCGGCGGGGGAGCTAATCCGCCGGGCACTCCGATGCCCGAGGATTTCGTCTCGCCAACCTCGATCTGTTCTTATCTCAAGGAGAACTCTCGTGTGCGGGTGCGTCCGTTCCTCAACCCGTGGCTCTCGTCCGACCACTCAAAGGTGCTGCTAGTGGACGGCACCCACGCCTGGCTCGGCGGCATGAACCTGGGCCGCGAATACCGCTACGAGTGGCACGACGTGATGGTCGAGTTACGAGGGCCGGTAGTCGCCTCGCTCGAAAACGAATTCCGGCATAACTGGGCGCACGAAGGACCTCTGGGTGACCTGGCCTACGCGGCCGCGCTGGCGAAGGGGCCGCGGGAAATCCTGCCCTCCCGGCCCGAGGACCGGTGGATCAAACTGCGGCTGCTGCCCACGAAGACGGCCTGGAAGCCCTTCAGCGCCTCGGTTCAGGGTGCTATTGGCAAGGCCCAGAGCTACATTTACCTCGAGAATCCCTACCTCTTCGACAAGCGAGTGATCATCGCCCTGGTGCGGGCGCGCAACCGCGGCGTCGATGTGCGCGTCGTCCTGCCGCGCGTCAATGACCTCAAGCCCGGCGGGCGCAGCAACCTGGTCCTGGCCAACTACCTCCTGGAGCATGGCGTGCGGGTCTTCTTCTACCCAGGCATGACCCACGTGAAGGCGCTGATGGTGGACGACTGGGCCTGCCTGGGATCGGCCAACCTGAACCACGTCAGCCTCCGGGTCTCTCAGGAGCAAAATGTCGCCACCTCCGACCCCGCCTTTTCCGGCCGGCTCAAGCGCGAGCTGTTCGAGGAGGATTTCGCCCGCTCGTATGAGCTGACCGAGCCGGTCTCCATTGAATGGGTGGATTTTCTCGCTGACCTCCTCCTCGAGGGGGTTTAAATGCGCGGCTCAACCACCACGCACCACGCACCACGCAAGGACCCGTGTCTGCGCCATTATTGGATGTCGGGCGTTGGATGTTGGATGTTGGATGTTTCGGGCAGGGAGAACCGCCGCCCGTCTGCCGACGAATCGAGCGCGACGAATTAGCCAGTGCGCGGTCGAGGACGCTCACTCTCCTCAGGGGAGAGGGCCGGGGTGAGGGGGAACTGGGCTCACGCCGTTTCCTCGGTGCCAGGAATTCGAGCATGACGCCCTCCAGACCGGGGGCCACTTGCTAGCGGCATTGGACAACAATGTCCGCACGCCGCCCTAAACAGATCCCCGGGCGCGAGAGGCAAAAGCAAGGCGGATTAGGCCTCATGCCGAGATCTTGCTTTCTTCCAGATTGCATATAGCAGGGCGAACCCACCCAGGATGAGTGACGGGATGAATAGCCACCTCGAATCGAACCGCTGGGTAACTTGGCCACTGACCATCATTGTGGAATAGGCGCGGAAGGGCACGATTCCCAGATAGGCAATGGCGAGAGCGAGCAGCGACAGAATTATTGCGGGCACGAAGCGGCCACGAACATCCAAGAAGCTCCAGCGAATAGCAATTATAGCGGCGATGATGCTAGTCAGCCAAAGACCACCAACAAGGCCGTAGAGTATGCAGCACAACGCATAACCCTGATCCGTGTTAAGGCATGGGAGAGCAAATGCTAGCAAGCCACAGGTACAAAGGGCTACCAGGAGCTGGACGCCGACCCTGACGGCAGACGGCCTCACTCTCTGGAAGTTCGACCAGGCAAACCGATGGACCAGGCCGAGGAGTCCCAATAGGCTGGTGGCTATAAGCAACGGTATCAGAGTCTTCACCATGTACTCCAGGTGTTGAGGTCTCACTGACGCGGGTCGGAATTGCATGGGGTCGGATCGCAACACATAGTCGCCATATTCTGCCACTATGGCACCGGTTACGCCGCCGAGCGCAATGATGGCGCAGGCAGCGAGTATGGCCCTGATTGTAGAATTGCAGAACGAAGCCGCATAAACCGCGACGCTCGTGAGCAACAACTGGCCCAGCACCCAGCACAGGATCTGAGAAGCGGGCGGCAAGGAGTTTAGCGCATCGCCCTTGGCGAAAAGCGCATCGCCCACGATCAGTAAGATGGCGGGCAATACCAGCCCCAGAACCAGGCTGGTCGAAAGCGCCGCCAGCATCTTGGCCGACCACTGCTGGAGCGCCGACGGCGGCAAGGTCAGATGCCATTCGGCCATATCCCAACCCTTTTCTTCGGCGACCGAAACCGCCCCGGCAACCAGGGGAAGCACTAGCACATAGATCACAAAATCGAGGCCCACGATGAGCGAACCCGGATCCTGGTGGTACTGCAAGAGGCAAGAGCCAGCCACGGCGATCAGGAAGAACACTCCGGCCAGCAAAAAGCTGATCTGCTGCAGGCGAAACTCCTTCTTGAGCAGAGAGGCAAAGGGGCCGCGGAATCGCGACGAAAGCATAGTCAGCGGTCGCGTGAGGCGGGCTTCCAGACCTTCGGGCAAGCTCACATCCCGAGCCGGCCCGTCCACGACCTGCAGTCGTTTGAACCTGGCATACCCGCGCCAGTAAACGAGCGCGCAGTAGAGCAGGAGCGGGACAATGTTGGTGGAGCGATACGGCGGCACGCCGTCGTGGGGTAGCTGCTCGATCACGAACATACTCACCGTCAGCAGCGTGATTGGAGCCGCTGCCGCGAAGACCATTCCCCCGATTTCGTGCCGCAGCAAAAGCGTCCAGTAGGGGCCTCCACAAAAGGCGCAGAGCGGGATGAGGAGCAGCGCCAGCATTTCAAAGTCGGGACCAAGGGGAAGCCCCCCCACCAGGCAGATGTACAAGGCGACCAGGCTTGCTAGTATGGCGGCTCCCAGCACGAGCATCTTCTCGTGCCACAGGACCGACCGGGCGACCGGTTGCGAAAGCAGCAGCGAGAGCGTCCGGTGCTGCAGCTCGTTACCAAATGAGCTGCCCGCCATCACCACACAAGCCACTGCCAAGACGATAAGACAGACCTCTGGCGTCGGCCAGATGAAGCAGAGCGCGACAATCAGCGTCAGCATGCTGGCAAAGGCCGGCAGCAGGTCCCGCGTTTCCTTAATCAGCCTCGCCTTCATAGCCCCTCCCTTTATTTCAATGCGGCCACGAAGATCTCCTCCAGCGTCAGAGCCTCGGTCGTCAGCTCCTCGGGCGCCAGCGCGCGCAGCCGCTCCAGGATCTCTTCCGAGTGGCCGTTCACGGTCAGTTCCAGTTCCCGGCCCTCGCGCCGGACCTGTTTGGCCTGCGGGAAATCAACCGCCGGGGCCTCGGATGCAAACCGGGCACGAATCCTCTTGTATCGCGCGCGGGCTTCATCCGCCCCCAGCGTCAGTGCCGCCCGCCCGCCCTCGATGATCGTAAACTCGTCAATCAGCCCCTCAAACTCGCTAATGAGGTGGGTGGAAACAAACACAGTGCGGTTTCCTGGATCGGCTTCCTGATAGGCACCGATCACCGTCTGGATAAACTCGCGGCGCACGATCGGGTCCAAACCCGAGGTAGGCTCGTCGAGCACCAGCAGCTCCGGCTCGGCGCAGATCGCCGCCGTCAGCGCCAACTGCGTCTTCTGGCCCCGGGACAACGCGCGCGCCTTCTGCGTCGGGTCCAGCCGGAATTGCCCCAGCAGCTCGCTTTCCGTGCGCCGGTTCCAGCGGGGACGGAATGAGGCCAGGTAATCCAGCACGTTGCGCACGGTCATCCACGGGTAAAAGGCGACGTAGTCCGGCACGTAAGCCAGCCGCGACTTCACCCCGACCTCGTCTCTGGCCGGGTCCAATCCGAAAACCCGCACCGATCCGGCGGCCGGTCGCAGCAGGTTCAGCAGGCATTTGATAGTGGTAGTCTTGCCCGCCCCGTTGCGGCCGAAGAACCCATAGCACTTGCCTCGCCCCACCCGCAGGCTCAGATCGTTGACCGCCTCGGTGCGGCCATACTTGTGGACCATGTGGGTGACCTCGATGACGGACTGATCTTGGTTCATAGCTGCTCCTTCGCTTTGGCCTCATGGGCCTTGTTAGTCGCTTCGAATGCTTCCAGCCGCTCCTTCACCAGGGCCAGAAACTCCTTATCTTCCACTCGCAAATGGTGCGCCTGCACGATGGCGGCATCAATCTCCTCGGCCACCATCTTCAGCCGGATGTCCTTGCGAAACGGGGAATTATTCTCCTTCAAGAAGCAGCCCCGTCCGGGGACGGTCTCGATCACCCCCTGCCCTTCGAGCTCGGCATAGGCCTTAGCCACCGTGTTTCGGTTAATCCTCAACTCCTCCGCTAATGGCCGTATGGACGGCAGCGGCTCGCCCACCCGCAACGCCCCCGAGGCCGCCGCCGCCTTCACCTGATCCACCACTTGCAGATAGACCGGCTTCCCCGATTTGAAATTGAGCTGAATCAGCATACTTCTGCCTGCGCTTACGTTCTGTCATAGGACAGTATGACACATGGCAGGTCGTGTCAACAAGGTTTTCTGCAATTCTTTTGGGGGTGCGCCGCCGGCGCCGGTGGGGAGCAGCTACCTAATCCGAAGGCCGAGATCCGAAATCCGAAGGAAGGCCGAAGGCATCTCCACGACTGCTTGTGTGTCGCTTCAGATTTCGGTTTTCGGCCTTCCTTCGGATCTCGGTTTTCGGGCCTCGGATTTCGCCCTCCAGGCCCAGCAAGATACCCGAAGCCCCATTTTTGAACTCGGCACCCAGCCCCCACCTCGCCTACTATTCGGTTCGTAATGGAATCGAGACGTAGCATATGGCTGGCCTGTTTTCTTCAGGGACCTTAGAACAAATCCGCGCTGCCAGCGACATCGTGGATGTGATCGGGTCGTACCTGCCGCTCAAGCGCGCGGGGGCCAACTTCGTCGCGCTCTGCCCCTTTCACAAAGAGAAGAGCCCCAGCTTCAACGTCAATCCCCACCGCCAGATCTTCCATTGCTTCGGCTGCCACAAGGGCGGGGATGTGTTCGGCTTCGTCAAGGAATTCGAGAACATTGACTTCCCCGAGGCGGTGCGGCGCCTGGCCGACCGGGCGAAGATACCGCTGGAGTTCGAGAAGAACCCCGGCGAGCAGCAGTCGCGGCATCTGAAGGAGCGGCTGCTGCAAATCCACGAGCAAATCGCCCAGCGCTGGCAGAACGCGCTGGCCAACGAGGCGTCCGGGCAAATCGCCCGGGAATACCTTGCCAAACGCGGCGTGTCCGAAGATGCGGTGAAGCTCTTCCGCCTGGGTAGCGCGCCGGAGCTATGGGATGACACGGTAAACTGGGCGAAGAGCAAAGGCCACGAGCTGGCCCTCGTGGAACAGGCGGGCCTCATCCTGCACCGCCAGGAGGGCGAGGGATACTACGACCGCTTTCGCGGAAGATTGATGTTCCCCATCTGCGACGAACAGGGTCGCGTGGTCGGCTTCAGCGGGCGCGTGTTGTCCGGGGATGAGAAGACCGCCAAATACGTCAACTCGCCCGAGACGCCGATCTTCACCAAGAGCAAGGTCTTCTTCGGGCTCGACAAGTCAAAGCGCGCGGTCCTTGAGGCCGGGCACGTCATCGTTTGCGAGGGGCAGCTCGACCTGATCGCCTGCTTCATGGCCGGTGTCCAGAATGTCGTCGCACCCCAGGGCACCGCTTTCACCCCCGACCACGCTCGCATCCTCAAGCGCTACGTCGAGGAGGTCGTGCTCTGCTTCGATTCGGACGAAGCCGGTCAAAATGCCACCGTTCGGTCGCTCGACAGCTTATTGGCCTCCGGGCTGGCCATGCGGGTCGCCGTCGTGCCGGCACCTCATGACCCGGACAGTTTCATCAAGGCCAACGGCGGCCCTGCCTTCAAACAGCTTATCGAACGGGCGGAAGGGTTCTTCGACTTTTACCTCGGTCGCCTGTGCGCCACCAATGAGGTGAGGACTGACAAGGGCCGTCTGGTTGTGTTACGCGGCATGGCCGAAGCCGTGCATAAAACCGGCAACGGCGTTCTGATTGACAAGTACGCACAGAAGACCGCGCTCCGCCTCGGCGTGTCTCCCGACGCGGTGCGGGCGGAGTTCAAGAAGCTGTCCCGATCAAAGCCCGCGGCGGCCGAGCCGGTGGAGCCGCCGGCGGAGGAAAGCCCCCGCCCACAGCCGCCATCGAACCATGAATACTGGCTGCTAAAGCTCTTGCTGCGGCACGATGAACTCGTGGATTGGGCTGCCGCGCATCTCGATCCGCGCTGGGTGCAGCACGCATTGGTCAGGCAAATCGTAATGCAGCGCCTGGCCGCCCACGCCAGTCAGACCTGGACCAGCCTGCCCGCATTCCTCGAGGAGTGTAACGCGCCGGAAATGCAGCGCCTGATTACGGAATCCACGACTGAGCCGCGCCCGCTACCCAATCCGTCGCAGCAGCTCGCCGATGTCGTGTTGCGTCTGCGGAATCAGTTCATCGACCGCCAGTTAGCCGGCTCGATGCAGCGCGCCAACCAGCCGGAATGCAGCGAGGCCGAACGACTCGAACTTTTGCATCAACAACAGGAATTGCGGCACCTCAAGCGCCAACCGGTCGAGTCACCCCCCGCCGGGTGAGGGCCCCCGGCCCACAACGGGTAAAAGGAAAGGCTAAAGGCTAAAGGCTGAATGCTAAAAGGGGAACCGATGGGTCGCGTCCTTTAGCCTTTGCCCAACCGTGCTCGCTCTAACATCCCCCGTAAAACCGCCCTCTTGTAGGCCGGGTGCCCCCACCCGGCGACCCTATCTCGTCCACAGTGAGAATTACTGCGCT
This sequence comes from uncultured Verrucomicrobia subdivision 3 bacterium, assembly GCA_903912925.1. Lineage (GTDB taxonomy): Bacteria > Verrucomicrobiota > Verrucomicrobiia > Limisphaerales > UBA8199 > PALSA-1440. The sequence continues at coordinate 8,174 of CAIWJG010000219.1, forward strand.
CCCGCAACGAACGCTTGCCACCCGCGCTCAGTTTTGCCAAGGTTTGCCTCGGCAACGGATGAACGCCGATTCGCAGATGTAATAACGTAACCATGTCACTCATTTGACTTCGCTAACCCGCTTAGCGCATTTAACCTCAAGCCTATGAATACCGTCACCTCACTCAAAACAGTCACCAAGAACGTCCAATCCATCGTCGAAGCCGCGCTGCAAGACAGCGGCGGCCTCTTGCGCCTCGCGCCCACCTGGGTGCCGCGCTCATTCCTTCAGCCGGGCCTGCGCATCAAGCTCCACCCCGACGACACCTATGCCTACGGGGCCAACCGCGGCGGCATTGACGAGCGCTGGTTCGCCTCGACGACCGAGGCCGCCAACGAAGGCCGCGTGCCCGACGAGGGCCTCAGCTACTGCGTCGTCGGCAAAGAGCGCTTCACGTTGCGGCAGGCGGTCGCCGATTGCGGGGCCGCCATCGTCGGCAAGGCCATCTGGAAGAAGTATGGCCGCTGGCCGGTGTACTCGAAGTTCTTCGACAACATGGGGCCGATCCCCCTGCACATGCACCAGAGCGCCAAGCAGGCCAAGCTCGTCGGCCAGGAAGGCAAACCCGAGTCTTACTACTTCCCGCCGCAGCATAATAACGTGGGCAACAATTTCCCCCATACCTTCTTCGGCCTCGAACCTGGCACCACCAAGGCTCAGGTCCGCAAGTGCATGGAGGATTGGAACAAGGGCGACAACGGCATCCTCGACCTCTCCAAGGCCTACCGCTTGAAGCCCGGCACCGGCTGGCTCGTCGGCCCCTGCATCCTCCACGCGCCCGGCTCCCTCTGCACCTACGAGCCGCAGTGGGGCAGCGACGTGTTCGGCATGTATCAGAGCCTGGTCGAGGGGCGCTACGTCCCGTGGTCGCTGCTGGTCAAGGATATGCCCAAGAGCAAGCACAAGGACTTGGACTTCATCGTGGATCAACTGGATTGGGACGCCAACGTGGACCCGAGCTTCAAGGACAGCCACTATCTCGAACCTGTGCCCGTGGCCGATACCCGCAAAGAAGGCTTCGTGGACCGCTGGATCGTCTATGGCAAGATTGACGGCGCACAGCTCTTCACCGCCAAGGAACTGACGGTCGAGCCGGGTGTTACCGCCACCATCAAGGACAAGGGCGCTTACGGCCTTACATGCGTCCAGGGCAGCGGCAAGATCAACGGTCAGGCCCTCAACAGCCCGAAGCTCATTCGCTTCACCGAGCTGACCGAGGACGAATACTTCTGCACCGAGGACGGCGCCAACGCCGGTGTCACATTCCAAAACACCAGCGAAACCGAGCCGCTCGTCTGCCTGCGCTATTTCGGCCCCGAAGTGAATCCGGATGCCCCGGCCCTCGGCGCTTACCGCAAGAACAAGTTCTGAAGCGGATCTGCATCTATTGCGGGTCCAGCCCCGGCTCGCTGCCGGAATATGCCACAGCGGCTCGACACTGCGGCACGGTCCTGGCCAAACGCGGCATCACGGTCGTCTATGGCGGCGGCAACGTCGGGCTGATGGGTATCCTGGCCGACGCGGCGCTGGCAGCAGGGGGCGAGGTGATTGGCATCATACCGCGCCGGATGATCGCCCGCGAACTGGGGCATGCCGGCGTGACTTCCCTCATCCCCGTGGGCTCAATGCACCAGCGGAAGCAGAAGATGGCCGATCTCGCGGATGCCTTCCTTGCGCTGCCGGGCGGGATTGGCACGATGGAAGAGCTATTCGAGGCGTTTACCTGGCTGCAGCTTGGCCTCCACCACAAGCCGGTCGGCCTGCTGAACGTGGCGGGTTTCTACGACCGGTTGATCGAGTTCCTTGCCCACATGCAAGAGCAGCGTTTTTTGAAGCCACAGCACTTTGAGTCGCTGTTGGTGGATGACGATGTGGAGCGCCTGCTCGACCGCTTCGCCCGGTTCAACCACCAGCCTGTTGGCAAATGGATGGACCGAAAGCCGAAGGCCAGGAAGCCTTGATACGGGACCGAGCGTGATCCAGCCGGGTACCCCCGCTTAAGCCCTGCTCCCGGAAAAGCCCCGAGCTCATTTCCAGGAACACCCCGAGTTGAACCCGCAGGCATTGTGTGGCATCGTGAGCATGTCGTTAGTCTCTCTGTTTCTGTTTGTTTTTGTTTCGGAGGGCGGCCCAGGAAACTGAGCCGCCCTTTTTCTTTGCCGGCACGCCGGCCTCAACGTTCTCCCTAACCCAGACGAATTACCGCCAGGCAATCGCCCAGCGAACGGCAGTCGCAATATAGGGTGAACGAATGCCAAGTGAAGTGTGGTAGCAAAATCCTGCCTGGCGCAGACTCGTCATAGTCCGGTGACAGAACGTTTCTTCCTGCGGGGTTCCCCACCCCCACCTCCCTGGCGTCTGTCACCGGGCGCTTCTTTTTCGGATGACTCCTTCGAATATTATCGACAGCCGGGCGAATGCGTGGTTGAAGGAGGGGAGACTATGGCATCGGAACCAAAGCAGGATTTGCTGAAGCAGATTCCCCCTATCACAGAGCTCCTGAAAGGCCCGGAGGTTCTCGGGTGGCTCAAGACGCATCCGCCCTCGCTGGTGACCGACTGCCTGCGCGGCGCAACCGCCAGCGCCCGCGCGGAGATACTCGCCGATTCCGCTGGTCGCTGCGGAACAGAGCGCGTCACGCCGGAAGCAATCCTCGCTCGCGCCGCGACGCTGCTCACCCAGGCGACAGCGCCCCACCTGCGCGCGGCGATCAACGCGACGGGCATCATCCTGCATACGGGCCTTGGGCGGGCAGTATTCCCCAGCGGCGTGGTGGATTCCATGCTGGCCGAGTTAAAGGGCTACTCGACGCTGGCCGTGGACCGCGAAAGCGGCGAGCGGATCGAGCGTGACGAGCTGATCGAATACATCCTCACCGAGCTGACCGGCGCCGAAGCGGCTACCGTGGTGAACAATAATGCCGCCGCCACGATGCTGGTGCTGGCCGCCCTTGCCGCGGAGAAAGAGGTGATCGTGTCGCGCGGCCAGCTCATCGAGATCGGCGGCTCGTTTCGTCTCCCCGAAGTGATGGCCCAGAGCCGCGCCCGACTGGTGGAAGTCGGCGCGACCAATCGCACGCACCTCAAGGATTACCAGAAGGCCATTACCGCCGAGACTGCGGCCATCATGCGAGTGCATCCCAGCAACTATCGGGTCGTCGGCTTCACCAGTGAGGTCCCGCTGCGGGAGTTGGCTGAACTGGCGCACAGCCGGGGATTGACGATGATCGACGACCTCGGCGCGGGTGCCCTGTTGGGCCTGGAGCAGTTTGGCTTGCCGCATGAGCCGACCGTCCGCGAGTCCATCGAAGCAGGAGCAGACGTCGTGCTCTTCAGTGGCGACAAGCTAATCGGCGCCAGTCAGGCAGGTATAATTGTCGGCCGCAAGGACTTGATTGGTCGCCTGCGCAAACACCCGTTGATGCGAGCGATGCGAGTGGACAAGACCTGCCTCTTGGTCCTGGAACGGACGTTGCACCTGTTCCGCGATCCTGGATTACTGCGCCGCGAGCATCCGCTTTACCAGATGATCTGCACGCCGGTGGGCGCCCTGCGCGCCCGGGCCAAGACGCTAGCGGACGCCGTTGCCAAGACCGCGCCGAAGACCGTGCTGAACATCGAGACCGGCGCGGCCTACCTAGGCAGCGGCTCACTGCCAACAGAGGCCATCCCCAGCGTAGTGGTAAGCGTATCCGTGCCTGGCCTAAGCGCTTCGGAGCTGGCGCGCCGGCTGCGCCTGGACGATGCCTGTGTGTTCAGCCGGATCGAAGACGACCTCGTTAGACTCGATATGCGCACGATCACGGAGGAGCAAGTGCCCGCCATAGCAGCCGCGCTGGGACGAGTGGCTCAACAGGCGGACCGTTCATGACAGCGCAGGTCTTCGCAACTCGTATGGAGGCAAAGAGAATTTACTACGTCGGGCACTCCGCCAGCCCGGGCGCTCTGTTCCCCCTCACCCCAGCCCTCACCCTTGGGAAGAGAATTCTCCAAAGGGATTCGCGCTTTGGCCCCCTGAACCGCCCCCTCTCCGGCCTTCGGCACCCTCTCCCCCTCAGAGGGGGAGAGGGAAAGGGAGAGGGGGCCGTCTCGATCGCCTCCAGGTTCAGGGGCAGGGAGCAACGAGGGCAGCCCCCCGACGCTTCCCCGCCGGCTAGTCTCGCGAGCGCGCTGGCTACGGTTCTCCCTGCCCCTGAACCTCCGCTCGCCAGAGATCTGCCGATGATTCCCCCTCTCCCCTTCCGAAGGGGAGAGGGCCGGGGTGAGGGGTCCGGCTTGAGGTTCATGGGCGCAAAGCGCGTCAAAATGTCGGGGAGTTCTCTCCCCAAGGGAGAGGGCCGAGGTGAGGGGGAAACCGATGCCCGACCGACTGGGGCCCCCGATGTGTCAACACTCCCTTTCCCTCACTAGCGCATGAGCACCACCCGCAGAAACATCATGCTGGGCACCGCTGGTCACGTGGACCACGGCAAGACCGCCCTCGTGAAGCTGCTCACCGGCTGTGAGACCGACACCCTGGCCGAGGAGAAACAGCGCGGCCTGACCATCGACCTCGGCTTCGCCCCATGCCGCCTGGCCGACAAACGGATCGTCGGCGTGGTGGATGTGCCGGGCCACGTGGACTTCATCCGCAACATGGTAGCCGGCGCGCATGGCGTGGACGTCGTCATCTTCGTCGTCGCCGCCGACGATGGCATCATGCCGCAAACGCATGAGCATCTGAACATTCTCACCCTGATGGGGCTGCGGCATGGGCTGGTGGCCTTGACCAAGATTGACCTGGTGGAAGCCGAGCGGCGCGCAGGGGTGATCGAGGACTTGCGTCGGCTCCTCACGGGAACGTTCCTGGCCAACGCTCCCATCTGCCCGCTCTCGAATATCACTGGCGAAGGCTACGAAGGCTTTTTTGACGCGCTCAACCAGGTCGTGGACGCCTGCGAAGACAGGCCCGAGTCAGGCATTTTCCGCGTGTGGGTCGAAGATGTTTTCACCATTCGCGGCCCGGGCACAGTGATCACTGGCATCCCCAGCAGCGGCCGATTGCGAATCGGCGACCCGCTGACGCTCCTGCCGGCAGGTCTGGCCGGTCATGTGCGGCGCATGCAGGTCTATGGAGAGGACGCCACCGAGGCGCGCGCAGGTGAATGCGTGGCGCTGAACCTGCCGGAAGTTGACCACCAGGAAGTGCGGCGCGGCATGGTGCTCTGCGAGTCCGACGCCGTCGCGCCGGTAACGATGGCCGAAGGTGAGCTGCGAATCCTGGACGCAGTGAAAGGGAAGATCGAAGACTTTCTGGAGGTCCACCTGCATATCGGAACCGCCTCGGTGCTGGCGCGTGTCGCCATGCTGGAAGAGATCGAAATGGCCGCTGGCCAAAAGCAAATGGTCCAGTTGCGCCTGGCTGAGCCGCTTCCCCTGGTGCCGGGTGACCGCTTTGTCGTGCGAACAAATCTCCCCGCGCAGGACCAGACCGGCCTGGCCACGATTGGCGGCGGGCGGATCCTTGCGGTCAGTAATGTCCGCCTGCGCCGGAAGAAACCCTGGACCATAAGCTTCCTGGCGGCGCGACGCGATGCGCTGGATGACCCCGAGCGCTGGTGCGAACTGATGGTACGCGAAGGCCTGCCGCTTACGGCAAGTGACCTGCAGAAGAAGTGCCTGCGGCGCCCCGATGAAATGGCGGCACTCCTGGATAAACTGCGGGCGAATGGGCGCGTGGTCGCTCTGCCAGGCGGCGCGCTGACCCACAGCGCCGTAGTCGAAGCGACCGCCGGCAAGATAGTTGAAGCCGTCCAGACTTTCCACACCGCGAACCCGCAGCGCGCCGGTTTGAGCCGCGACGAGCTGTTCGCAACCGTGGGCGGTAATGCGGAAGTCTGCGACCTGGCCGCCGCGTCCCTGGTCAGCGCCAAACGCCTCGAACGCCAGGGCACCGTGTTCGCGCGCGCAGGCTGGAGCGCCCGCTTATCGGATCGCGATCAACAACTGAGCGATCGGGTCAGCGCGGCGTTCCAAAGCGCCGGCTTGGTCGCGCCCACACCGACCGAGCTGGCCACGACGTTCGGCGAGGTCCCTGCGCGCATTGAGAAGGCCGTAAGTTTGCTGATCGAACAGGCCGTCCTCGTGCGTTTGGATGAACGCATCTGCATCCATCGCGCCGCGCTCGAAGCGGCCAAACAGGTGGCGCTGCGATTGTTCGCGCAGAAGCGGTCGGTCTCCACGATGGAGTTCCGGGACGCGCTGGGCGTCAGCCGGAAATACGCCGTGCCCTTGTTGGATTACCTTGACCGGACGCGCTTTACTGTGCGCTCGGGGCATGACCGGACTCCCGGGGTAGAAGCGCGTAAGCTAATGAAATGAAGATCGATTTGGAAAAGCGGCGGCGGGTAATGGAGCGGTCGAT
>CAIWJG010000220.1 GCA_903912925.1 uncultured Verrucomicrobia subdivision 3 bacterium
ACCGGAGCAAGGATGGCGAGCAGGGGTTCCCCGGCAACCTTGATGTCACGGCTGTCTACACGCTGACCAACAGGAACGAACTCCGCATCAATTTCACCGCCACAACCGACAAACCGACCGTCGTCAACCTCACCCACCATTCCTATTTCAACCTCGCTGGCAAGGGCGACATCCTCAATCACCAGGTCATGATGCCCGCGGACAAGTTCACGCCCGTGGACGTTAACTTGATCCCGACCGGTGAGTTGAAGCCGGTGGACGGTAGCCCATTTGACTTCCGCACGCCGACCGCTATCGGCGCTCGTATCGGCCAGGAAGACGAGCAGCTTAAGTTCGGCGGCGGCTATGACCACAACTGGGTCATCAACAAACCGATGGGCCAGCTTGGGCTCATGGCACGCGTCTATGAGCCGACCAGTGGCCGCGTGATGGAGGTGTGGTCCACCGATCCGGGCCTGCAGTTCTATTCGGGCAACTTCCTCGACGGCAAGAACAAGGGCAAAGGCGGCTGGGTCTATAAGTACCGCAACGGGTTCTGTATGGAGCCACAGCATTACCCCGACTCCCCAAACCAACCGAACTTCCCGTCCGTGGTGCTCAAGCCAGGCCAGACCTACCGGAATACCATCATCTACAAGTTCTCGGTGCAGTAGCAGGGGCAGGCGCCGAAATCCGCAAAAGGGAATCATGAACACGATCAACCTGAAACAACTCGAGGTCTGGTTCGTCGCTGGCAGCCAGCCGCTCTACGGGCCGGAGACGCTGAAACAGGTCGCCACGAATGCGCAGCAAATCGGGCAGGCGCTCGACCGGGCGTCGTCCATCCCCGTCCAGGTGCTGGTCAAGCCGGTGGTAAAGACACCGGCCGAGGCGACCGGCCTGTGCCAGGCCGCCAATGAGAACCCCGACTGCATCGGCATCATTACCTGGTGCCACACCTTCTCGCCGTCGAAGATGTGGATCAACGGCCTCAAGTCGCTGCGCAAGCCCCTGCTGCACCTGCACACCCAGCACAACCGGGATATTCCCTGGGCGACCATCGACATGGACTTCATGAACCTCAACCAGGCCGCGCATGGCGACCGCGAGCACGGCTTCATCATGAGCCGGCTGCGCATGGAGCGGAAGGTGGTGGTTGGTTACTGGCAGGACCTGGCGGTGCAGCGCCGCATCGGCAATTGGTGCCGCGCAGCGGCGGGGTGGCATGACTGGCAGGGCGCGAAGTTCTGCCGGTTCGGCGACAACATGCGCGAGGTCGCCGTCACTGACGGCGACAAGGTCGCCGCCCAGATGCAGTTTGGTTACTCAGTGGGCACCTACGGGGTCGGCGACCTCGTTAAGTCGGTCACGGCGGTGACGGACCGGGAGATTGACCGCCTCATCGGCGAATATGAGGGCCTATACACTGTGGCGCCAAAGCTCCGCAAGACGGGCGCCATGCGGCAATCGCTGCGTGAGGCAGCGCGCATCGAGCTGGGCTTGCGCGCCTTCCTGAGCAGCGGCGACTTTAAGGGCTTCACGGATTGCTTTGAAGAACTGCATGGGCTGGCGCAGTTGCCCGGCGTCGCGGCGCAACGGCTCATGGCCGATGGCTACGGCTTCGGCCCTGAAGGCGACTGGAAGACGAGCGCCCTGGTGCGCGCCATGAAAGTCATGGCGGCGGGCCTCAAAGGCGGCACGTCCTTCATGGAGGATTACACCTACCACCTGGACCCGAAATGCAACCTCGTGCTGGGCGCGCACATGCTGGAGATTTGCCCGAGCATCGCCAAAGGCAAGCCCTCGATCGAGGTGCATCCCCTCGGCATCGGCGGCAAGGCTGACCCGGTGCGGCTGGTATTCGATACCCCCGCTGGACCGGCGATCAATGCGTCCATCATGGACATGGGCAACCGCTTCCGTCTGCTGCTGAGCGAGGTGGAGGTTGTCCCCCCGGAGAAGCCGCTGCCCCGCTTGCCGGTCGCCCGCGCCGTCTGGATGCCGAAGCCCGACCTGGCCACCTCCGCCGCGGCGTGGATTTACGCCGGCGGTGCCCACCACACCAGCTTCAGTCAGGCGCTCACCACGGAGATCATCGAGGACTTCGCTGCCATGGCCGACGTCGAGCTGGTGGTCATTGACGCCGACACCCGGCTCCGCCAGTTCAAGCAGGAGCTGAAGTGGAACGAGGTCTATTACGGTTTGCGCCGCGGCTTTTCCGGCTAGTCCATGCTTGAGCGACTGAAGAGAGAGGTCTGCCGGGCAAACCTCGACCTGGTCCAGGCGGGCCTGGTCGTGGAAACTTGGGGCAATGCCAGCGGGATCGATCGCCAGCGCGGACTGGTGGTCATTAAGCCGTCCGGCGTGCCCTACGCCGGCATGACGCCGCGCCACATGGTCGTGGTCTCGCTCGAAAGCGGCAAGGTGGTCGAGGGCCGGTTCAAGCCAAGCTCGGACACCCCGACCCACCTCGTGCTCTATCGCGCATTTGCGGGCATCGGCGCCGTCGTTCATACGCACAGCCTCTACGCCACTGCCTGGGCTCAGGCGAAGAAGGACCTGCCCTCTTACGGCACCACGCAGGCTGATTACTGCTACGGCGACGTGCCTTGTACGCGCTTGCTTACGACCGCCGAAATCCGATCCGACTATGAGGTGAACACGGGCCACGTGATCGTCGAGCGGTTCAGGAAGCTCGACCCGCTTCAGCATCCCGCCGTGCTGGTAGCCAGCCACGGCCCGTTCGCTTGGGGCAAGAGCGTGACCGACGCGGTCCACAACGCCATCGTGCTCGAATTCCTCGCCCGCCTGGCGAGTGAAACCCTCCGCCTCAACCCGAAACTCAAGCCCATGCAACCCGCTTTGCTGGACAAGCACTTCCTCCGCAAACACGGCCCCCGTGCCTACTATGGCCAAGCCTGATGTAACCCTGTAACCATTCAACCAAGTAACCCATCCCCCTCCATGCTTCCCCACTCCCCCATGCTCGCTGCCGCTTCCACTGGCCCCACCCTCACCGGCCTCGACTGGCTCGCCATCGTCTTCTACTTCAGCATCCTGTTTTGTGTTGCCTGGTGGGTCGTCAGCCGGGCGAAGGACACCGCCGCCGATTACTTCCTTGCCGGCCGCAACCTGAGCTGGTGGGTCATCGGCGCCTCCATCTTCGCCTCCAACATTGGCTCCGAGCACATCGTCGGCCTCGCGGGATCGGGCGCGAAAGACGGGGTGGCCATGGCCCATTACGAGCTGCATGCCTGGTGCCTGCTGGTGCTGGCGTGGGTGTTCGTGCCGTTCTATGCCCGCTCGATGGTCTTCACCATGCCGGAGTTCCTCGAACGCCGCTTCTCCACCAGCTCGCGCTACGTCCTGTCCATCGTCTCGCTCATCACCTTCATCGTGTCCAAGATCGCCGTGGGTATCTTCGCCGGTGGGGTGGTCTTCTCCACGCTGCTGCCAGAGATCCACATCAATCTCGGCGGCGTTGAGATCAACAGCTTCTGGATCGGCTCAGTCGCGGTGATTGTGCTCACCGGCCTCTACACCGCCCTGGGCGGCATGCGCGCGGTGGCCTACAACGACGCGGTGCAGGTCGTCGTCCTCATTTGCGGATCGGCCCTCCTGACCGTCTATGGCCTGATCAAGCTGGGCGGCTGGACCCAACTGCGTGAAATCTGCGGCTCGGATATGTTCAACCTCTGGAAACCGCTGACGCCCCCCGGCGTCCTCGCCACCTGGGCACCCGTGATGGAGCGGAACGCCGATGGCCAGCTTGTCAAGCAGGCCTGGTATTTCAACCAGCATTATCCCTGGCTGGGCATGGCCATTTGCGCCCCAGTCATCGGTTTGTGGTACTGGTGTACTGACCAATACATCGTCCAGCGCGCCCTCGGTGCTCCGAACGAAGCCGTCGCGCGCCGCGGCTCCATCTTCGCCGCCTTCCTCAAGCTCTTCCCCGTCTATCTCTTCATCATCCCCGGCCTGATCTGCTTCGCGCTCGTCAAGAGTAACAAAGTGCCGGAACTGGCGGCCAATTTCGATTCCCAGAACGCCTTCCCCCTCATGGTCAAACACCTGTTGCCGCCGGGCCTGCGCGGCATTGTCGTCGCCGGGCTGCTGTCCGCGCTCATGGGGTCCCTGGCTGGCGTCTTCAATGCGTGCTCCACCCTCTTCACCGTGGACCTTTACGAGAAATGGAAACCCAAGGCCACGCAGCACGAGCTGGTCCGCATGGGCCGCATCGCCACCGTGGTCATGGTGGTCATCGCGATGCTTTGGATTCCGGTCGTCCAGGGCGCGCACAGTCTGTATGACTACCTGCAACAGGTGCAAGGCTACCTCGCGCCGCCCATCTTCGTCGTCTTCTTCTTCGGCGTCTTCTGGAAGCGCCTCAATGCTCAAGGCTGCCTCTATTCCATGGTGGCCGGATTCATGCTCGGCCTCTTTCGCATGATGGTGGACACTCCCGTAACCATGAAGCTGAAGGGCTTTGAGCACGGTTACGCCCAGGGCTCGTTCCTGTGGATCGTAAACAACATCAACTTCCAGTACTTCAGCATCATCATCACGCTGTTTTCCGCGCTGGTAATGGTGGTCGTGAGCTACGCCACCCCGGCTCCCCAGTACGAGAAAATCAAGAGCCTCACGTTTGGCACCGTCACCGATGAAGACCGCGCTGGGACGCGCGCCAGTTGGGGCTGGCAGGAACTGACGGCTTCCGGGTTCATCATCCTCTGCATCCTCGGCGCCTACCTCTATTTCCGCGGATAAGGCCGCCGGCAGATAGACGCCCGAGGGCCAGAAAAGGCCGATTCCCTTCGGAGCCCCATCGGAGCCCCATCGGAGCCCCATCGGAGCCCCTTCGGAGCATCACCGTGGCATCGCGCTAGCGCCTCCCAATCACTTCCCTGGCCGCGATGGCCGTATTAAGCCCCCCAATAATTGCCTTTCCCATTCGGTGAGCAATTAGCCTTGCTCATCCTTTGGATGCTATGTATTTTATTGACCCTCACCCCTTATCCGGCGAGACTATTAACCATGACCATGACGTGTCTTATGCCGGACAACGGCACCTATTTATGGACGACGTGCTGACTGGCGATTTGATTTACGTGTTCGCCTTCTGCCTGGGCGGCCTGGCGTTTGCGCTGGGACCGTTCGTCGTTGTCCATTTGCTGGCGGAGCGCAAGACGCGCAACTACGCCGGCAAGACCGATCAATTCATCGAGTGCGGCATGGACCCGATCGGTGATGCGTGGATTCGCTATGACGCGGTGTATTACCTCTACGCGCTGGTGTTCGTCGCTTTCGCGGTGGACGTGCTGTTTCTCATCCCCGTGGCCCTGGTTTATAACCGCATCCCGGAGTTCGTCATTCGGGACTTTGTCGAGCTGGTGCTCTTCGTAGGAATCCTGTCCCTGGTAATCGTTTACGCCTGGAAGAAAGGCATTTTTGAATGGAAACGCCGGAAAGCAACGCCCAACTCCTAAGCGATTGCGCGCCCTACGTTAAGTTCGCGAAGCTGGACGAGATGCTGGCGCTCGGGCGCGCTAACTCGCTCTGGCCGCTGACCTTCGGCCTGGCCTGCTGCGCCATCGAGATGATGGCGGCGGGCGCGTCGCGCTTCGACATCTCCCGCTTCGGCGCCGAGGTCTTCCGCCCCTCACCCCGGCAGGCGGACCTGATGATCGTGGCCGGCACCGTCAATAAGAAGATGGCCGCAGCCGTCAAAACGCTCTACGACCAAATGCCGGAGCCCAAATGGGTCATTGCGATGGGCAATTGTGCCATTTCCGGCGGCCCCTTCGTCTTTCCCGGCCAGTATGCGGTGGTCGAAGGCGTCGATAAGCTGTTCCCGGTGGATGTGTTCATCCCCGGCTGTCCGCCGCGTCCCGAGGCTCTCATCGAAGGACTCCTGAAGCTGGAGGAGAAGCTCACCGGCAAACGGCGCTGGCCCACGGTGAAGCCCGAATGACGGGGTGATGGATTACTGGATTGTTGGAGTATTGGAATGACGACCCCGAACGAACCGCAGCCTAAGGTTGACAGCGCGCCGTCGGCAAGCCCGCCGGCGGTCCCTGCGCCGACGGCAGTCGTTCCGCCGAAGCCCGTGGCGGCTACCGCTCCCCGGCCGGCCGCGCCTGCCCAACCGCCCCCGCCCCCCGCCCCTCCGGCCCCGAACCCTTTGGCCCATCTGCCGCTCCCCTTCAAGGGGGTAGATTACGCCGCCAAAGGCTACCATGCTGACGCAACTGTCTCGCCCGACCAAGTCATTGCCGCTGCCGAGGTGCTCGACAAAGAGGGCCTGTCTTTGGACACAATTACCGGCGTGGACTGGATGGCTGAGGGTCAGATGGAGGTTGTTTACGATTACTTCCACCCCGCCAAAGCCTTGCGTGTCGTCGTCCGCACCCGCATTCCGCGCGACAACCCGGAGATCGCCTCGATTCACAAGGTGTTCCCCGGCGCCAACTGGCATGAGCGCGAGACCCACGACTTCTTCGGCATCCGTTTTCTCGGGCATCCCAACCTGACGCCCTTCCTGCTGCCGGAAGATGCCGATTTCCACCCGCTCCGGAAGGATTACGCCCCGTGATTGCCAAGGACGCCATACTTTCCAACGGCGGGGCCAACGAGACCTTCGTGCTCAACCTGGGCCCGCAACATCCCGCCACCCACGGCGTGCTGCGCGTCAAGATGACGATGGACGGCGAATACATCGTCCGCGCCGAACCGGTCTGCGGCTACATCCACCGGATGCAGGAGAAGATGGGAGAGAACCGCACCTATGCGCAGTTCCTGCCCAACACCAGCCGCATTGATTATCTCTCGGCGATGACCTACACCCACGGCTTCGTGGGGGCGGTGGAACGCGCCTTGAAGCTCCAGGTGCCGCCGCGCGCCGAGTATATCCGTGTCATCACCTCTGAAATGAACCGCATCTCCAGCCACCTGGTCTGGTGGGGCGCGTTCCTGCTCGACCTCGGCGGCTTCACCCCGCTGCTGTATGCCTTCGATGACCGGGAGAAGATCCTCGACCTGCTCGAAAGCATCACCGGGTCCCGGCTGACCTATAGCTACTTCCGTATCGGCGGGGTGTATAACGACGTGGACGACCAGTTCCTCAAAGGCACCCGTGAGTTCGTCGCCCAGATGCGCCCCCGGCTGAAGATGTATCGTGCGCTGGTGACCGATAACATCATCCTGCGCAAGCGCCTGATTGACATCGGCCCCATCAGCAAAGAGATGTGCCGCAAATACGGCGCCACCGGCCCGGTCATCCGCGGTTCCGGCGTTACCTACGACGTGCGCCGGGTCGAGCCGTATTCCGTCTATTCCGAATTCGACTTCGTGATTCCCACCTGCGAGGAAACCGATTCTATGGCGCGTTACGCGGTGCGCATGGAGGAGATGGTCCAGAGCCTCCGCATCATCGAGCAAGCGCTGGACAAGCTGCCCGCTGGCCCGGTCATGGCCGAGAAGGTGCCGCGCGTCCTTAAATTGCCCGCCGGCGACTACTGTTACGCGACCGAAGCCGCGCGCGGCCGTTTTGCCGTGCGGATCGTGAGTGACGGCAAGGAAATCCCTTACCGGGTCAAGCTGCGCACGCCGTCACTGTCCAATCTCAGCCTGTTCGAGGAAGCCAGCGCAGGCATGTTGCTCCCCGACGCCCTGGCGCTCATGGGCAGCCTGGATCTGGTTATCCCGGATATCGATCGTTAGAAACAGCGCGAGAGTACTCCATGTTTGAACAGCCATTAACGATAGGGGCAGCGAAGGTCGAGCGTCGGGAGTCGCTTTCGATGCGGGCGCGGGGTGTGCTGCGGGCGTCCCGTTCCCCCTCACCCCAGCCCTCTCCCCGGGGGAGAGGGAGAATCGTCGCCAGTCGGTCGGCGAATCGGGCGCGGTGCGAGTTTTCGAGAGCCGGGCGTAGCTACTCCCTCTCCCCAGGGGAGAGGGCAGGGGTGAGGGGGAACAGCGCATACTCCAACCCCAGCCGCCAGAACATCACCACGACCGGGCAATTCTGAGTATGTTCCAGTCGTTAAACCATCTCATTTCCGCTTGGTGGCCCGAGCCGCTGCGCCTGATCCTTTTCCTGGTGGGCATCATGTCCTTTGTCGGCCTGAACGCCGCTTACCTGGTCTGGGTCGAGCGCAAGGGTGCTGCTCGCTTTCAGCGCCGCCCGGGTCCGACGGAAGTGGGTTGGGCTGGTCTGCTGCAACCCATCGCGGACGCTGCCAAGCTCATGTCCAAGCAGCTCATTTTGCCCGCTGGCGTCGATGCCACCTTATTCCGGGTCGCACCGCTGCTGATGATGTCCCCGGTATTGATGAGCCTGGCGGTCATCCCCTGGGGCCGAAACCTGGCCGCGTGCAACCTCAACGTTGGGCTCCTGATGATCTTTGCCTTCGGCTCGATCAACGTCATGGCCATCATGCTCGGCGGCTGGTCCTCCCGGAACAAATACGCGATCATCTCCGCCGCCCGGGTCGTCTCGCAGAACGTGGCTTACGAAATCCCCATGCTGCTGGTTGTTATCACGATGATCATGGTCACCGGCACGATGAATCTGAGTGAGATCGTCATCCAGCAGTCCGGCGCTTTCTGGCACTGGAACATCTTCAGGGTGTGGATCAACCCCCTCATGCCTGTCACCTTCCTCATCTTTTTCACCTGCATGTTGGCGGAGACCAACCGTGCTCCCTTCGACATGGCGGAAGCCGAGAGCGAACTGGTCGCCGGCGCTTACACGGAATACTCCGGGATGGGTTTCGGCGTGTTCTTCATGGCGGAATACGCAAACATCCTGCTCGGCTGCGCTTTGGCCACCGTCCTCTTCCTGGGCGGCTGGCAGAGCCCCATCGGCAATCTCCTGGGCGACTCGCAGAGCATCGTCGGCGTCCTGTTCGGGGTGTTCTGGTTCTTTGTGAAGATGTATTTCCTCGTGTTCTCCGTGGTCTGGATTCGTTGGACGTTCCCGCGCACCCAGTTCTACAGGCTGCTCAACCTTTCCTGGAAGATCCTGATACCGATCTCGCTGGTCACGCTCATCCTCTCCAGTGCCATGATCAAGCTTTTCCACCAATGAAGAATTCGCTTAAGGAAATTGCCACCGGCTTCAACAGCCTGCTCACAGGCATGCGCATCACCATCGGCCAGTTCTTCAAGCCGACGGTTACCGTGCAGTATCCGCATGAATCCCTGAAGATGCCCGAGCGTTTCCGAGGCCATATCGAGCTGGTCCGCGACTCAGAAACGGGCAAAGCCCTCTGTTTCGCCTGCAGACTGTGCGAGCGCGCCTGCCCCAGCGACTGCATCACGGTCGATGGCGCAAAGCTGGACGGCGCCAAAAAGAAGTCTGTGACGCACTACATGCTGGACTTCACCAAGTGCAGCCTCTGCGGCTCCTGCGTCGAAGCCTGCCGCGACGGCGCCATTCGCTATTCCCACGCGTACAACCTGGCCAGCACGAACAAAGAGGACTACGTCATGGACCTCTTCAAGCGCCTGGAAGACGAGCGCCTCGCCGCCATAGCCCGTGGCGAGATAATCCCCACTCCCGCGCCAGTAGTAGCGTCGGCGTCAGCGCCTGCGACTGGAGTAGTGGGGCAGGCGTCCTCGCCTGCCGGTTCACCGGGCGTCCCGCCCGGTGTTGCGCCCTCCGTCGGAGCAGCCCCGAAACCCCTCCAGCCTGAGGCTCCCAAACCCGCCGAAACCCAGCCGGCCTCGCCCGCTGCGCCCAAGTAACTCGTTTAACTCTTGTAACCCATTTAACCCAGCATGGAGCCATTCCCCGCTTCCCAGATGATCGTCGGCGCAATCTTCCTGATCTGCGTCGGCACGGCCGTTTTGGGCGCGCTCATCGCGGCCCTGACGGCGCGTATCATCCGGAGCGTGTGCGGTCTGGCCATCTGCTGCATCGGCCTGGCTGGCCTGTATTATTTCCTGAACAGTCCCTTCCTGGCCTTGATGGAAATCCTCATCTACATCGGCGCCGTCTGCGTGACGATCGTCTTTGCGGTGATGCTGGCGGAACCCGATGAGCCCGTCCGCGATGAGAATTTCGGCTCCACGCTCGTGTGGGGCGGCCTGGCGGTGCTGGTCAGCGCGGCGATCTTCTGGGGCCTCTGGCGCCTGGGCGCGCACCAGGATTGGACCGCCCCGGCCACGCGTGTCACCGACGGTTCTGTCAAAGCGATCGGCTATTCTCTGCTCACCACCTACAGCATGGCCTTCGAGCTGATCTCGCTGGCGCTGCTCGTGGCCATCGTCGGCGCCCTGGCCATCGCCCGCACTGGTAGAACCAAATGATGAACCCCGTACCCCTAAACGACCGACCGGAAATCTATTTCACGATTGCCGCTTTGCTGCTGGCTATCGGCATCTTTGGCTTGCTGCGGCGCCGCACGCTCATCGGCATGCTCATTTCCGGCGAGCTGATCTTCTCGGCTGCTTCGCTCAACCTCATGACGTTCAATCGCTTCAAGGCGCCCGACCCGACCGTTGGCCAGATCTTCGTCCTGTTCATCATGGGGCTGGCGGCGGCCGAAATTGCCATCGCCCTCAGCATCATCATCGCGGTCTATCGCAACTATCGCTCCGTCAAAACCCGTGAGCTGTCTGAATTGAACGGATAGGCCAATGGAACCCGTTCACGACATCAGGCTCCTGCTGGCGATTCTGGCCCCACTGATCGGCGCCGGCCTCGTCATGGCCACCGGCAAGCGGCCTAACACCCGCGAAACCTGCTCGTTTATTGCCGCCGCAACGCTCTTCATCATCACGGCCTCGATGATTCGGGACGTGCTTGGCGGGAAGCATCTCTATTTCTGCGTGTTCCACCTGCTGCCGGGGCTGAGCGTCTCGCTGCGGGCCGACGCGCTGTCCATGGTCTTTGCCGTCTCCGCTTCGTTCCTGTGGATGGTCACCGTGTTCTATTCGGCGGGATACATGCGGGGTCTCAACGAGCACGAGCAGACGCGCTTCAACACCTGCTTTGCCCTGGCGCTGTTCGGCGCCATCGGCTGCGCCTTCTCCGATAACCTGCTGACCCTCTATTTGTTCTACGAGATTGTCAGCATCTGCACCTATCCGCTCGTGGCCCATCATCAGGACGAGGAAAGCTACGAGGGCGGCAAGAAGTATCTGACCTACCTCACTGCCACCGCCAAGGGCCTCATTCTCCCGGCCATGGTCGTGATCTATGTTCTCACCGGGAACCTCGACTTCGCCAACAACATCCACACCGGCATCCTTCCGCCGGATGTGAATCGCTGGGTGACGACGGCCCTCTACGCCTGCTGCATTCTCGGCTTCGCTAAGAACGGCGTGATGCCCTTCCACAATTGGCTCCCCAGCGCCATGGTCGCGCCCACGCCCGTCAGCGCGCTGCTGCACGCCGTCGCGGTCGTCAAGGTCGGTGTGTTCTCGACCGTCCGCGTCATGCTCTACGTCTTCGGCGTGGATACGATGCATGCGCTTAACCTCGGACTCCCCACCGCCTACTTCGTCTCCATAACGATTGTCGTCGCCTCCATCATCGCGCTTAGCAAAGACAACCTGAAGGCGCGGCTGGCTTATTCCACGGTCAGCCAGCTCTCGTACATCATCCTCGGTGTGGCCCTCCTGACGCCAGCCGGCATCGAAGGCGGTTTAGTTCACATAGCGAATCACGCTTTCTCCAAGATCACGCTGTTCTTCTGTGCGGGCGCCATTTATGTCGCCACCCACAAGAAGAACATCTCGGAGATGAACGGCTTGGGACGCGTAATGCCCTTCACGTTCGGCGCCTTCGCTCTTGCCTCGCTGAGCATGATCGGCGCGCCGCCCGTGGCCGGGTTTGTGAGCAAATGGTATCTGCTGAACGGCGCCTTCGACGCCGGATCGGTGGGGATCATCGTGGTGCTCCTGGTCAGCACGCTGCTCAACACGGCCTACTTCGCCCCGGTCGTCTATAAAGCCTTCTTCGGCCAACCCTCCAGGGAAGACGCCGAGCATCACCACGGCGAGGCTCACCCGGCGATGGTGATTCCGCTCGTGATCACCGCCGCCATCTCCGTCGTTATCGGCCTTTACCCGAACTTCTTCATGAGCTTTGTCCGCGCTGTCCTGTAATGAAACTTACCAAGTTCATCGAGTTCCTGCGTGACCGCCTGAAGACGGTGATAATGATCTGCTACGCTGTCCTGGCACTGGTCGTCGTGCTGGACGCCATCCCCGCAGTGGTGGATAAGGAACACGCCCACACCGCCGCGGAACATTGGGTTGGCTTTTGGTCGGTATTCGGCTTTGCCGCCTGCGTGGTCATCATCCTTGTTTCCAAATGGTTTGGCCACCTGGGCATCATGACCCGCGAGGATTACTACGAGGATGGACCGGCCTCCGCGCTGGAGCCGCAATTGCATACTGCCGGAGCGCGCCCGTCCTCGGGCGCAGCAACTTCCGCAAGCAGCAGGGTCTCGGACCATTCCAGCGCGCCTGGTAAGTCGAAGCATGCTGCGCCCGGGGACGGGCGCACTCCGAAGGGAGGCCACCATGAATAGCTTCTGGCTCCATCCTTCGCTCATCCTGATCCTCGGCGCATTGGTGCTGCCCTTGGTGCCTGCGCGCCTGAAACGGGCCTACCTGTTGTTGATTCCGATCCTGCTCTTCGCCCGCATCCTGACGATGGCCCGCGGCGAATTCGGCACGGTGCATTTCCTCGATTGGACGCTCGTCTTTGGCCGCGTCGATGCCCTCAGCTCCGTCTTCGGCTACATCATGAGCCTGATGTGCATCATCGGTACGCTTTACGGGCTGCACGTAAAGGACGACGCCCAGCATATCGCCGCGTGGTTCTATGTCGCCGGGTCCATCGGCTGCATTTACGCGGGTGACTTCCTTACTTTGTTTCTGTTCTGGGAAATCATGGCCTTTTCCTCGGTGTTCCTGATCTGGTTCCGCCGACGCAAGGAATCGCTGAGCGCGGGCTACCGCTATCTGCTGGTGCATATCGCTGGCGGTGTGGTCCTGCTTGCCGGTATCGTGCTTCACTGCAATGCCCCGGGCCATGACTGGTCGTTCAACCTCATGGACGTCGCGCACCCGACCCCGGCCATGTATCTCATCATGATCGGGTTTATCCTGAACGCCGCGGTGCCGCCGCTGCACGCCTGGCTGCCCGACGCCTACGGCGAGGCCACCTTTAACGGCTCAGTGTTCATGTGCGCCTTTACCACGAAGACCGCAGTGTATGCCCTTTGCCGCGGGCTCGCGGGGATGGAAATCCTCGTCCCGCTCGGTGTCATCATGGCCCTCTACGGTGTCGTGTATGCGGTGCTGGAGAACGACTGCCGCCGCCTGCTGGCTTACCATATCATTAGCCAGGTCGGCTACATGGTGGCGGGTGCGGGCCTGGGAACCCAAATGGCCATCAATGGCGCTTGTGCCCACGCGTTCGCCCACATCCTTTACAAGGGCCTCCTGTTCATGGGCTGCGGCGCCGTGCTGCACATGACCGGCCAAAGCAAATTCACCGAGCTGGGCGGGCTCTGGAAGAAGATGCCGTGGACGTTTGTCTTCACCCTTATCGGTGGACTATCCATCTCCGCCTTCCCGCTCTTCAGCGGGTTCGTCAGCAAGTCCATGATCGTTCAGGCCGGTTTTGAGGAGCACAAGCTGTGGGTCGGCTTCCTGCTCATGCTTGCCTCCGCGGGCACGTTCCTCCATACCGGCCTCAAGGTGCCATATTTCATCTGGTTCGGGAAGAACAAGCCCAGGCAGGAAACCTGGGACCGCGCGGCTGAGCCGCCGTGGAATATGAACGTGGCCATGATCATTGCTTCCGCGCTCTGCATCTTCATCGGCTGCTATACGCCTTATCTCTATAAGATGCTGCCCTACCCGGAGGTGGCCGGTGAATATCATCCTTACACCGCCTATCACGTATTCGAGACGCTGCAGATTCTGCTCTTCACCGGGTTGGGCTTCTTCCTGTTGCTCAAGAAGCTGGTGCCGGAGCCGACCATCAGCCTGGACATGGACTGGTTCTACCGCAAAGGCGGACGCGCCTTTCTCTGGCTGGCCCGTAAACCGATTCAGGCGGCCGACACCTTCGTTGGCGAGCTTTATCGCGTCGCCGGGCTGGTGCCGCTGATGGTGAGCGCCCGCGTGGCCGGCCTGTTTGATAACGAGGTGATCGATGGCGTTGTGGATGGCTTTGCCGAAAGCATCCGCGGTATCGGGCGACGGCTCCGCTTTGCCCAGCGCGGCCAGATGCAGCAGAGCCTGGCGTTCGCCTTCGCCGTGGCCGCCATCCTCATCATCGCTTTCCTCTTGTATACCAACGCCCTCGCACGATGACCGCTCCCAGCCCAAACGAAAGCTCTCACTTGCTGAGCGTGTTGATCTTCAGCCCGCTGGCCGCCGCCGCGGTCGCGGCGTTCATCCGCAGTGAGCGCCTGCTGCGCTTGTGGACCCTTGCCTTCACCTCGGCCATCGCCCTTTTCTCGCTGCAGCTCTGGGCGCGCTTTGACACGAAGACGGCGGACTTTCAGTTCGTTGAGGTCAGCCGCTGGATTCCTACTCTGGGGATCAAATACTCTCTCGGCATCGACGGGATCAGTTTGTTGCTGGTGCTGCTGACGACCTTCATCATGCCGCTGTGCGTGCTGTGCTCCTGGCGCTACATCCAGACCCGCGTCAAGGAGTTCATGATCTGCCTGCTGATCATGCAGACCGCCATGACCGGCGTGTTCTGCGCCCTGGATTTCGTTCTCTTCTTCGTCTTCTGGGAAGCCATGCTCATCCCGATGGCCCTGCTCATCGGCGTGTGGGGCGGCCCGCGCAAGATCTACGCCGCTCTCAAGTTCTTTGTCTACACGATGTCGGGGTCCGTCTTCCTGCTGGTGGCCATTATCGCGCTGCGGCTTAAGGTTGGCAGCTTCAGCATCCCCGACATGATGGGGCACGACTATTCGCCCACCTTCCAAATCTGGGTCTTCCTCGCCTTCTTCATCTCGTTCGCCATCAAGGTGCCGATGTTCCCCTTCCACACCTGGCTGCCCGCTGCCCACGTGGAAGCGCCCACCGCGGGCAGCGTCCTGCTGGCCAGCGTCCTGCTGAAGATGGGCACCTATGGCTTCCTGCGCTTCTCGCTGCCGATCACACCTTATGCGACCCAGGTCTTTACGCCCTATGTCCTCTGGCTTTCCGTCGCCGCCATCCTTTACGGCGGCCTCACTGCCCTGGCGCAGACTGATCTCAAGAAACTTGTCGCTTATTCCAGCGTTGCCCACATGGGCTTCGCCACGCTGGGCATTTTCGCCCTCAACCAGTTCGGCATCCAGGGCGCTGTGCTGGTGATGATCAACCACGGCGTCACCACGGGGGCGTTGTTTATCATCGTCGGCATCATCTACGAGCGGCTCCACACTCGGGACCTCGCGCAGACCGCAGGTATGGGCAAAAGGATGCCCATCTTCGCCCTGTTCGCCGGGGTGTTCGCGCTGTCCTCACTGGCGTTTCCCGGCACGAACAGCTTTATCGGGGAGTTCCTCGTCATGAGCGGCGGGTTCCAGTTCGCCAAAACGAACCCGGCATTCATTGTGGGGATGATCTGCATCGTCCCCGGCGTGGTGCTCGCCGCCGCCTACATGCTCCGCATGTTGCAGAAGGTCGCCTACGGTGGCACCAGCAACCCCGACCATTCCCACGTCCTGGACCTGGGGCTGCGGGAGATTCTCACCCTCACGCCGCTGCTGGTGTTGGTCTTCTATATCGGCCTGCATCCCGAACCCTTTACCCGTGTGCTCGACGCCAGCGTGAAGCACCTGCTTGAGCAGACGCGCCAAGTGCATCCCTTAGCCCCGTATGCCACGCTGCCCTGAAATGACCGGAGCCAATCCGCATCCCGCAGGGATGACCGAGAATAGCCCAACGCTTCAGCGTTGGGTTGGTCGGTTGGCAGGCGCGCGAGTCCCGAAGGGACGGCTGAGTCCGTGCGCTCTTTCAACCGTCCCTTCGGGACTTGTCCTTCCTCGACTGCCGGTTCCCAAGGTTAAAACCTTGGGCTATTGTCACCCGTCCCTTCGGGACAAGCTTATAATCGACGAAGTTCGGCCTTCTGATTTCGGCCTTCCGCCCTCCGCAGTTCTCCTGGGCGGGACTGGTCCAACCTGGCCAGTGTCGGCTGAGAGGGTGGGTGCGGCCTCAACACCACTGCTACGGAGGACGGGTCCTTCGGACTTCGGACTTCGGCCTTCGGATTTCGACCGCCCATGACTTCCTCTCCTTTCACAGCCTTTCTCCCCGAGTTGGTCCTCCTCTGCGGGGCATTCGTGGTCTTCGTGATCACCTTGGGTGAATCGCGTGTGCGGCAGGTCCGCGCTGCCGCGTTAATAACCTCTTTGGCCACCATCGTCGCCTGCCTGGTCTGCCTGGGGCAGGACGCGACCCTCTTCAGCGGTGCCTACCGCGTGGACCAGTTCTCCCAGGTGCTTAAACTGGTCTTTGCGTGCGGGTTCACGCTCATCCTCCTCCTGAGCGGCAACCTCGATGATATCCGGGAAGACATTAAACCCGAATACTTCCTCTTCCTCACGTTGAGCGTGACCGGGCTCGTAATGCTCGTGAGCTGCGTGGATATCATCACCCTCGTCATCGCCCTCGAAGTCTCGGCGTTTCCGCTCTATTTCCTGGTGGCCATGCGCCGGGAGCGCGAGGGACAGAAGAGCCAGATGGAATCCGCGATCAAGTACATCATGTTCGGCGTCGCCGCCAACGGCGTGATGTTCTTCGGCATGAGCTACCTCTTTGGTCTGACGGGGACGACCTCCCTGACCGAGTTGCTCCCCCGGCTCCAGCCATTAGTTCATTCGCCGATGGCGATTGCCGGCCTCGCCCTGACTTTCTGCGGCCTCTACTACAAGCTGGCGGTCTTCCCCTTCCACTTCTGGACCCCCGACGTCTATCAGGGCGCCTCCAACGAAACCGCGGGCCTCATCGCCTCGCTGCCGAAGGTCGGCGCGGTAGCCGTGCTGATCCGCTTCGTTTCACTGGCCACGCCGGATAACCACA
The DNA here is from genome assembly GCA_903912925.1 of uncultured Verrucomicrobia subdivision 3 bacterium. Classification (GTDB taxonomy): domain Bacteria; phylum Verrucomicrobiota; class Verrucomicrobiia; order Limisphaerales; family UBA8199; genus PALSA-1440. Next base: position 17,035 of record CAIWJG010000220.1, read on the forward strand.
CTGTCGCCTTCATGCTGGCCATCCTCGCGACTTGCTCCATGTTCTACGGCAACCTCATCGCCCTGATGCAGAAGGACTTTAAGCGCCTCTTAGGGTTTTCCGGCATTGCCCACGCCGGCTATGCCCTGATCGGGTTCGTCGCCCTCGACCAGTTTGGCTACACCGCTGCCCTCTACTACATCATTGGCTACCTCCTGATGGTGCTGGCCTGCTTCGTGGTAATCTGCAAGGTCTCGCGCGACGGCACCAACGTCGCCATCGAAGACCTCGCCGGTCTGCACAAGCGCTCGCCGCTGCTCGCTCTGACGCTGATCGTCGGCGTATTCGCGCTGGCGGGCATCCCTCCGTTCGTCGGGTTTATGGGCAAGCTCAGCCTGCTGTCCGCCGCACTGAACAAGGGCCACATCTTCCTGGTCATCATCGCCGTCATCAACGCCGCCATTGCCGTCTACTACTACCTCTGCGTCGTCCGCGAAGCCGTCTTTCGCGACCCCGGCGAGCGGCCCCCCATCCATCTCGACTGGGCCACGCGCGCTCTTTGCGTCCTGCTGATCGCCGGCATCCTCGCCCTCGGCGTCGCCCCCGCCCGTGTCCTGAGCACGCTCTCCTCCTCGATCGCCCATCTGAACGAGCCTGCCCCCAGCGCCGCCGCGCTCGTCAACGCCACGCGCTGATTCTCAACCCCGGCGCGCTCCACAGGCAGCTTCCACCACGGGTCCCGTGCGCATTAGGACCATGACCTTCACTCGCAACGCCAGAAACTCCTCCTGAAAGGTCATCTTCCGGTGGTGCGCTGCCTGGTTTTGGATGGCCGAAAGAACAGCAACGAGGCCGCTCATCTGGCGCTGGGGACGAATTGGGCGATAAACCGCTGGGGCGATAGGAGGTGCGGCTTGTAACCCGCGTCTGCCAAGGGCGCAAAATGGGCATCTTCCGTGAGCAAGTAGTCGGCGTCCGCTGTGATGGCGCAGTCGGTGAAGGCAGGCAGACAATCATCCTTGATGCAGTTCAGCTCGTGCCGTGCGGATGATCTCGGGCAGCCGCTCGAACTTTCCTGAGCGGCGGTCTTCCTCGGCTTCGGCGGCAAGCTCACGCCACAGTCGTTCCTTCTCTACGATCAACAGAACCCGATGGAGCACCAACAGGCTCTCATCGTCCATGGCCTCAACGCGCTGGATGATTTCCGGACGCAGCTTGCTCGGCTCCAACACGATCGAACTCATGCCCGCAATATGCCGCCGTTTAGGGGGCAAAGCGAGTCATTTGTTGGATCGAACCTGCGCACGCCCTCGCCGCCTAAACCCTGCCCCTGGCGCACACCATCAGCACCTCGCCAACCCGCCGGAGCTTGACACCGTGGCTAGTCCTTCGCAAAGAAGGGGAAGCTGAAGCACTCGTTACCATCAATATTCCGAGCATGAAGGCCCTCGTCGCTGGGTTGTCGTCGCTGATCCTGCTCTGCGCCATCGCCGGGCCGGCCTTCGCCCAGGACAAAGCGCCCGCTCGCCCCGTTCGTTCAACCCTCCACTTCGCTGACTACGACTCCGAGCCACGCCTCGCGGACGGTCATGTGGACGGCGACACCCTCCTGTCCCGGCTGAAGGAGTTGCACGTGACCACTTATTACTGGTTGGTTTGGCATGCGCGAACCGATTGGGACGATCTGAAGCTCTTCCTGCCCAAAGCGGCCCAGGCGAATCTCCAGGTCTGGGTCTATCTGGTCCCGCCTTCCGAGAGCCCGCCCAAGGAGGCAGCAATTCTCATTATGGCCCTGTCACCCCCCGCCGGGTGAGGGCACCCGGCCTACATCCCC
>CAIWJG010000221.1 GCA_903912925.1 uncultured Verrucomicrobia subdivision 3 bacterium
CGGCGAGCGTAGCGAGCCGGAGTGGAACAGCGCAGCGAGAAGCTGCCGGGAACACGTCTCTCCGGCAAGCTCGTCGCCCGTTGCGGTTTTACCCTCATTTGGTTACTGCGTTCCTTTCGATCTCTTGCTTTTCTTGCGCAGGCAAGAACATGAGGCCGCCGCCCTTGCGCAAAGGGCGATCGGCGGCGTGCGCGAGCTCGTGCAACCCTCGGACGGCCTTTGGTCAGTCCGTAGCCCAGCCAGAGCCGCGCACGCCCGGTGCTCCAAACTCGAACGGTTGCCGGAGCGGCGGCCAGGACCGTCAGCTCGTATAAGTAAGGATGAGTAAGAACACGATCAAAACTATGCAATCCCAGAACCCAGTCGTCTATGCCGGTGTCGATGTCGCCAAAGCGACCCTGCAACTTCATTTGCAGGGCCAACAAAGCGAGTTCAGCAACACCCCAAAGGGCCTCCTCCAGTTGCTCGCTCAACTGCAAACAGTACCCAGCGTGCAGGTGGTGTGCGAAGCCACCGGTGGCTATGAACGCGCCCTGGTCAAGGTCCTGCATCAAGCGCAGATCCCGGTCTCGGTGACCAATCCTGCCCGAGTGCGCGCCGCGGCTCAGGCCCAAGGCCAGCGGGCAAAAACCGATCGGATCGACGCCCAGGTGTTGACGGATTATGGCCAGCGCTATCAGCCGGAACCGACGCCGCCCACCTCGGCCACCCAGGACCAACTGGTGGCCCTGACCCAATGGTTGAAGCAATTGATCCACGGGCGGGCTTTGGCCAAAACCCAAACCGAGCATCATCAGGATCCCTTTGTCCTCCGCCAGCATGCCAAGCTGATGACGCATCTCCAATCCCAGATCGAGGCGGTGGAAAAGCAAATTGAAGCCTTGATCGCGCAAGATGCCGCGCTGCAACAGCGCGTCAACTGCTTGGATGAAATCCAGGGGGTCGGTCCCCGCACCGCCTGGATGGTCCTCGCTCATATGCCGGAACTGGGGCGATTGAACCGCCACGAAGTGGCGGCCCTGGGCGGCCTGGCGCCCTGGACCCGAGAAAGCGGTACGATGAAGGGAAGGTGCTGTATCGGCGGCGGTCGCCCCGAAGTGCGTCTGGCCTTGTACATGGCTGCCCTCAGCGCGGCTCGTTGCAACCCGGTCTTGTCCACTCTCTATAAGCGCCTTCGGGCCAAAGGAAAGTTGCCTAAGGTCGCCCTGACCGCCGTGATGCGCCGACTGTTGACCTATATGAATCATTGCATCAAGGCGCTCCCCTCGGAAACAGCAGGCGCACGTCCCCAGGAGTTAAAGGCTGCTTGAACACCCTTGACAATCAACACGGTTGCTGGGCTGGAGGACACAATCCCTTTGGGATTGCAGAGCCATCGGGCTCTCCGTCGTTCCATACGGCACTGGCCTCGCACGGAATATCCGAAAGGCATTGGGGCTAGCGGGCGGTTGATGCAGCGGCAGAAATGAGCTACGTTGGGATGGTTCTGGTGGACGAGATGTCTCGACGGAGTTCCCTCCAACTTTGTCGCTGGTTCGGAGTCTCCCCGGCTCCGCTGCCTGCATGGCGTCCCGCGCCAGAACCACGGCAGCCTCCAACGCGTCATTTTCACGCAACCGGAGTGAAATTCACCTCCTCTGGGAGCCCATAACCCTCAGAACAGCCCGGTTTTGGCCCAAATCATGGCTGGCATCGGCTATGCTCCAATACGCTTGCGGTGTGACTTGGAAAGCGGTCACGCGCACTGCTTGAAGCGGAAATGATTAGAAAGTTCAGGCGGCCATGAGAACACTTTTGCGAAATACAACGACCGGGCTCTACTTTCAAGGGCCAGACAGGTGGACCAGCGATCCGGCCCAGGCGCGTGATTTCAGAATGATTGACCGGGCGATCGAGTTTATTGAGAACTGGAGCCTTCGGGATATGGAATTGGCATTTGCTTTCAGGGATTACGAACAGGTCACCGGGGTGCCCATCGAGAAGATGGCGCTGAAGTTTTCCCAGAGTTAGGATCACTGGCCTCCGATTTCAGGCCCGCACTACCTCCCCCTCCCAAACGCCGCTGGCAAGGGCTTCTGCCTTCTGTCAGGATCTCGCTGCATGAACAACCGGCGCGCCGGCTCAAAGCCTGGCTTCACCCTGATCGAGCTGCTGGTCGTGATCGCTATCATTGCGATCCTGGCCAGCCTATTGTTGCCGGCACTCTCGCGGGCCAAGATGAGCGCCCAGGCCACGGCGTGCGCCAACAACATCAGACAGTTGTCCCTGGCCTGGATGATTTACGCCGATGACAACGACCAGTTGCTGGTCAATAACACTGGCACCACGGACACGCGCACCTATCGCCAGAGCTGGGTCAATAACATCCAGGACTGGGGCACGAGCGAGGAGAACACCAATTCCGCCTATGTGCTCAGTGGGAAGTTAGCCACCTATGTGAATAATAACCTGCGCGTTTACAAGTGCCCCTCCGATCAATCAGCCGCGCAAAACGGGCCGCGGCTGCGAAGCTTCTCGATGAACTCACTGGTGGGCAATCCTCTCCGCAACCCCAACCTGTTCAACCCCACCTGGGTCCAATTCCTCAAAATGAGCCAGTTCCCCGGTCCGGCCAATTTCTATGTGTTCGTGGAAGAGCATCCCGACACGATTAACGACGGCTATTTCATGAATCGCTGGGATGTGATCCAGTGGGGTAATTTGCCGGCGTCCTGGCATAACGGCGCGGCCAACATCTCCTGGGCCGATGGGCATTTAGAGCGCCACCGGTGGATACCGAATACCGTCCGGCCACCGGTCCGTAACGGTGTCGGCAGCAATGGGTTCGTGCCCGCTCCCGCGACCGACTATATTTGGCTGCGGGAGCGCACGAGCGTGAAGATCAACTAAAGCCAGCGCCTACCACTTCCTGGCCGCGCCGTAACCGCGCACAAAGCCAATGCACTGGCCGCATTCCGGCGTCGAATTCTCCCAGTTGTATTCATACTCCAGGGAGACATTGCCGGCGAAGTGCTGCGCTTTCAGCTCAGTCAGGATCGCGGGGATGTCGGCGACACCGGTGCCGAAGGGAACGTCATGTCCGTCAGGAGCCATTTCGTTCAAATCCTTCATGTGGCTGCTGATAATGTGCCCTTTGAGGATCTGCAGGCACTTCACCGGCTTGAGGCCGGAGCGGAGCCAGTGACCCGTGTCGGCGCAAGACCCGATGCGCGCGTCGCGGTTTTTGACCACCGACAGAATGTATTTGGGGTCCCACACCTTGTAATTGGGGTTATTGGCCTGCTTCGGATGGTTGTGGAAGGCGACCTTGACGTCATACTCCTTAACCATCTTCTCGATCGTGTCGAGGTTCTCCACGGATTCGGTGGTGATGGCGTAGAGGCCCATGGTCTTGGCGAACTCGAAGAGCTTGCGCGCCTCGGCCTCGTCTTTGGGAATCCCCACCACGCCGTAATTCACTGCGGTGACCTTGCTGGCGGCCAGCTTGTCCTTGACCTTCTGGATGGTCTCGGCCGACGCAGTGTGGTCCCACCGCACATTGGGCTCTTCCTTGCTCAGCTTCTGGCCGGGATAGAATTCGATGACTTTGCCGCCGGCCTCGGCCGTCTTCTCAATCGCTTCAAATGCGCTGAATTTGTTGAAGGTATAGGCCTGGCAGCCGATGAAGAACCCCCCGGTCTTGCAGGCCTCCGGGATCTTGGCTCCGGCGCGCAACGAGGAGGACTCCGCCCGGTGGGCGCTGGCGCAACCAGCGCAGAGTACCAGGGCGCAACAAACGCTGAGAATGGAAAGTTGTTTCAGAATCATAATGGGGCCATTCAAACCCATTTGGCGCCCAAGGCAAAGCCAATTTGCAGCCGGATATATTCGATAAAGTTATTAATGTTATGGCAGCGGGTGTTGACGCCTGGCACGTGCTCCATTAGAGTGCCTCGACAAATCGCTGATCGTTATGGCCACAACCAACGTCCCGACTAGCTTTGATTCTATCCTGAACGAAGAGCGCGTGTTTCCGCCTCCGAAGGGCTTCTCCCGGCTGGCGCAGATCAAGTCGCTCGCCCAGTATCGCAAGCTCTATCGCGAGTCCGTCCAGTCGCCCGAGAAGTTCTGGAGCCGTCAGGCCAAAGCCGAGCTGGTCTGGTTTAAGCCCTGGACCCGAACGCTGAAATGGGAGGAGCCGTATTCCAAGTGGTTTATCGGCGGCCAGCTCAATGTCAGCTACAACTGCCTCGACCGGCACTTGGGGACGGCGCGGGCCAACAAGGCCGCGCTGATCTGGGAGGGCGAGCCCGCCGCTCCCGGCAAGCCGGGCGAAGAGCGCATCCTCACCTACAAGCAGCTTCATTACGAGGTCTGCCGGTTTGCCAATGTCCTCAAGCGCAACGGCATTAAGCCTGGCGACCGCGTTCTCATCTACCTGCCCATGGTGCCCGAGGCCGCGATCTCCATGCTCGCCTGCGCCCGCATCGGCGCGGTACACTCGGTCGTCTTCGGCGGCTTCAGCGCGCAATCCGTCGCTGACCGCATCCAGGATTCGCAGGCCAAGCTGGTCATCACTGCGGACGGCGGGTTCCGCCGCGGCGCCGTCGTGCCGCTCAAGCAGAACGTGGACGACGCGCTCGTGCTCAAGGACTCCCACGGCGAGCTGCTCACCAAGACCATCGAGAAGGTCATCGTGCTGCGCCGCACCAACAACGAGGTGCAGTTTCAGGAGGGCCGCGACCTCTGGTGGCATAGCGAGGTGGAGAAGGTCGATGCGCATTGCCCGGCGGAGAAAATGGACAGCGAGGCGCCCCTTTTCATTCTCTACACCAGCGGCTCGACCGGCAAGCCGAAGGGGATCCTGCACACTACGGGCGGCTATCTGCTCTACGCCAAGCTGACCTCCAAATATGTGTTCGATCTCCGTGATGAGGATGTCTATTGGTGTACCGCGGATGTCGGCTGGGTCACCGGCCACAGCTACGTGGTCTATGGCCCGCTGGCGAATGGGGCGACCAGCCTCATGTACGAAGGCGCTCCCAACTTCCCCGAGCCGGACCGCTTCTGGCGTATCGTCGAGAAATACGGCGTGACGATCCTCTACACCGCGCCCACGGCGATTCGCACCTTTATGAAATGGGGCGTCGAGTGGCCGCAAAAGCATGATCTGAGCTCCCTGCGCTTGCTGGGCACGGTCGGCGAACCGATTAATCCCGAGGCGTGGATGTGGTACAACGAGTTTATTGGCGGCAAGCGCTGCCCCATCGTGGATACCTGGTGGCAGACTGAAACCGGCGGCATCCTGATCTCGCCGCTCCCCGGCGCAACACCCACCAAGCCGGGTTCCGCCACGTTGCCCTTCTTCGGTATCGTGCCCGAGGTGGTGGACGACTATGGCCGTCCGGTCCCGCGCAATTCCGGCGGCAAGCTCGTCATCCGCAAGCCCTGGCCGGGTATGCTGCGCGGCCTGTGGGGCGACCCGCAACGCTACCAGCAGGTCTATTGGGGTGAAGTGGAAGGCAGTTATTTTACCGGCGACGGCAGCCGCCAGGACAAAGACGGCTATTTCTGGATCGTGGGCCGCATCGACGACGTCCTCAACGTCGCCGGCCATCGCATCGGCACCGCCGAAGTCGAGAGCGCCCTGGTCAGCCACCAGAAAGTCGCCGAGGCCGCCGTGGTCGGCCGCCCGGACGCCATGAAGGGTCAGGCGTTGGTGGCCTTCGTGACCGTCAAAAGCGGTGTACACGCCGATGCCGCCCTGCGCGAGGAACTGCGCCTGCACGTCGCCAAGGAGATCGGCCCGGTCGCCAAGCCCGACGACATCCGCTTCGCCGAAATGTTGCCGAAGACGCGCTCCGGCAAAATCATGCGCCGCCTGCTCAAGCAAATCGCCTCCGGCACAGAGATCAAAGGGGACACGACCACGCTCGAGGACCTCGGCGTGCTCGCGCGCCTGACCCAAGTCGAGGAATGAGTAGTCCGGTGTAATCCGCCGCCGGAGGCGCCGCCCTGGTTATCGGCAAATCAATATCGCCAAAACCACAAAGAGCAGACCGCCCCCCGCTAGGCAAATCCAGCCCCAGGCACGAAGCTTGGGCCGGCGAGCCCAGATATAGATTCCTGAAATAACCCAAAACCAGGTCGAGAGGGCCGCGAAGTCAACCGTAACGGCCCACGCCATGGTGGCCCAATTCGGGGACTCATTTCCCCGGATGAAATGCAGAAAGTGCAGGTAGCGGTAAGCCGAGAACGGGCGCTGCTGCTGTACCACGATCCGCGCCTCGTTACGCCGCCAGGTGACCAAATAATCGCCTCCGGCGTGCTGGCGATAGATGACCACCTCATTAGTCGTGGGTTGCCCTTGGATGCGGTGCGGTCCGTCGAGGTGGGCGGCTTGCAGGATGGCTTTGGCCTGTTTTGCCGTGTCCGGGTAATCTGCGGCCTCGAAGGGGCCTTTAACCTCGCGCACCAGTTCCCAAGTCTGGGGCTTGCCCAGCCAGGGCGTAAACCAACGGTTGTGGTTCAGGCAGAAGGCGCTGGTGGCATACATCGCCATCCACGGCACGAGCAACAGGCCGGTGTACAAATGCACTGCCCGCATGAACCGATCCAGGCGTGACCATGCCTGGAACCCCAAGAGTGGTTTCCTTTGGTCAATTTGAGTTGGCACAGATTGCAACCATCGTCGCCAATGGAATTGAGATTTACAACGCAGCAGATTAATTCCAGGGCACGTTCAACCTGAGATTAACTCCGTCGGCAAAGCCCGAACCTGCCCCTCACCCGTCCGGCTGACACCCTCTCCCCATCCGCTGGGGAAAGGGCAGGGTGAGGGGCAGTTCGGCTCGTCTTGAAAGCGACTTGGAATAAGCATTCGCAATAGTGAGAAGGGCAGGTTGCGCCGTCGGGGCACACTGGTAGCAGTATGGTACCACCATGGTACTACCATGGTACCATAGAACGGTTTGGCACCCCCCGAAATAGAGCCCGCCGAGGGCGCTAGAGCCCCGGTTTATCCACTCGAAGTATCAACACGTCTAATGCACAAGACTGCGGTTAGTATCTGCCTAAAACCGAAATCCGAAGCCCGACAACCGAAATGGTCCAGCCACCCGCCGCCCTTCGGATTTCGGGCATCGGGCTTCTGATCTGAGAGCTGCTCGCTGGGAATGGGAGAACCTTAGAGCAACCCTGATTAGCCACAGATGGACACAACGACTGCAGAAAACAGCAGGTGAAACCACGAAATACACGAAATACACGAAATGACAGGCTGATAACAACGCTGGGGCGTTCACGCGCTGGGTAAACACTAATTGCATTGTAAGTGGTTCATTGTTCGTGTGTTGTGTGTGTTGCGTGGTTTGAAACGCCGTTCTTAGGCTGATGGATCTACGTTCCCAACCGGCTGAATAACTGACACCCGCCAGGCGATGGTACGGCGGAAGGCGTAAGCCGGTTTGCGCCCTTCCGTTCTTAGTGGAACCAGTTTTCCACGGTCAACCCGCTAACATGATCAAAATGCCGGACATTGCGCGTTACCAGAACCAGCCTGTGAGCTTTGGCGGTGGCGGCAATCAAACCATCCCCGTAGCCGGCAGGTGTGCCCAGCGTTTTCCACTCTGCCCGGAGATCGCCGGCCAGGATTGCGGCGGCTGCGTCAAAGGTCAGCACGGAAAGGTGCGGTAGCACGTCCGCCTCCATTCGCTCCCACAGCTTGTTACCGGGTGGCCCGATGCGGGTGCCGAAACGGATTTCTTCCAGGCAGATGACCGACGTGAACAAGCGCTCAGGTTCAGACTCGAACCGGGATTCGACCCGTGGGTCGGGAAGCCGCCGAACCAACTCGCTCAGGATGTTGGTGTCCAGCAGATACATCCCTTAGTCGAACCCGGGGACCGGCGGACCAGCCGTGGCATGACGCTCGGCTTCAATTCTCTCTAGTACCTTGAAGATGGGCGCGTCGTTCGGAATACCCTCGGGATTGAGGTAGGCACCATCAGGAAGACGTCGCAGTTGCCGCCGCCTGGGCGGCGGAGCGCTCGCCCGATGTCCGGCGAGAGCGGCACAAACGGTTTGCTGTTCCTCCTCCGGGAGGCTTTTGACCAGTTCGATGATGTGCAGCACCGTTGTACTCACGGCCAGAGCTTACACCCGAATCCACCCTCCAACAAGGGGTTTTGGGCACCCCAACAAAACGTGGTGCTGGGGAAAGCCCAGTTCAAGTAATTATCAGCCACCCACTTAATCAAACACCCAAGAGATGAAATTTACCCCCCGTCTCCTTTCCCGTCCTTCACGCATCATGCATCGCGCCTGAGACCGTGGAAGCGGACGGGAAGCAGGTTGTAGTGTGCGACGAGCTTCCTCTCCCAGGGGGGGATGGGGCGTGCCGAAGACCTCGGGGTTCCATGCATAGACGCTTTCCCAGCCGAGGGCCTTCTCCAGATGATCGGCGAACGTCTTTTGGACCAGGCGGTCCTCGCTGTTGATGTCGGTGAAGGCCATAGTTTCAGCGCAATTTGTCGGCCATGGTGGAGACCAGTTGGAAGGCCCGCTCCACGTCGAACTCCGCAAAATCCACCCCGCGCAACACCGGCTGCAATTGAGCTCCGACCTGCGGCTTTAGTTCCGCCAGCCGGGCGGCGGAAACATCCACCGGCTCGTTACCCCGAACCGCCAGCTTTTGCCGGACGAGGCCGATCAACTCCGCATCGTGCGGGCGCAACCCCAGCTTCCGCACCGCGTAATCCAAATCGAAGAAATCCCGCACCGCCACTTCCCGCCGCGACAGCGCCGCGCGAAACTTCTCTGCGAAAGCTTCCGACTTGGAGAGACACCTGACGGGGACCGGGTTCAACAACCTGTTGCGGGAAACCGGATCCAGCAAGAGGGTCTGCGCCGCACCCTCCAGCGCGGGCAGCAACAGTGGTTCGCGCAGACCAATTTCCACCTTGATCGTTTCCTTCTGCCCCGAAGCCAGCGCGGTGTAACCGATCGCGGCATTGTATTGGGTCGAGCTGTTCGCGCCCGTCAGCGGCTCGGCCAGCCGGAAACAAGGCAGCCGTTGCGGGAGCGCGGTAAACACCGCCTTCAAGGGCACGGCCTTCCTGCTCCGTTGGGAACGCGGCGCGTCGGTCGCCATGGGAATCACAAAATCCAGATCCTCGCTCAACCGGTAAAAATCCGCATGAATCTTCGACAGACAAGTTCCACCCTTGAACACCAGTTCCGGGCTCGCTTCGGCCAGATACTCCAGCAGCAGCGTGCAGAAATAATCCTTCTCGATCAGCCGCGCCACAAAGCCCGTCCGCTGCCGAGTTAGCGCCAAGGCATCGCGAAACATTTCGGCTTGTTCATGAAAGTTCTGCATGCCCGTCATTTTTTGTCGTTCATTACCACGCCCCAGCGGCGGTTCAGCGTTCCCCGCTTGGGTCGCGTGGGAATCCACGGAATCGGGCTGCTCGTCGGCGGCAACCTCCGCTCCAGCTTCCGCAAGAGCTCTTCCGCCACGCCCTCGCGTTCCAGCAACGCGCCCATCCGCCGGAGCGTGCCGATGTCGGCGTAGCGCAGCGTGCAGCGCCCCAACTCCGCCGCGCTCACCCGCTTCGCCTTCAACTCCCGCCGAATCCACTCGTAACCGCGGGGGATGCCGTTGAACCGCGACCAGTCATACACCGCGTCCACCAGCGCGCGCGCCCGCGACGCATACACCGCTTTCTCCGCCTCCTCCCGCCCGATTTCCACCGTGTCCCCCAGGCGCTCATCCGCCACTTTGATGAGCATCAACGTTACGGCCCCGACACGGCGCTCGCCGGAAAGCCGATTGTTGTAAGCATAGACCAGGTTGGGAATCTGATCGTCAAAACCGTAGCGGCTGAACGTGTTCGGCCCGCAAACCTGGTAGCGCCCGTTCGCGTCCGCCATCAACGCGTTGAGCGCCTCCGCCTCGTCCGGCGTCCACGCCCCGCCCAGCGGCAGGCGCGGCGGCACCAGGAACAAGCCCGGACGCACTCGTGCGATGATCCCGCCGCGCAGCAAACGGCGAAACAACTCCCGCTCCTGCGCGCCGCTCAACTGCAGCGGGCCGGTCAGTTCGCCCGTGCGCAGCAGCCGCAGCTTTCGCATCTGCGCATACGCCAGCAACAGCGTTTCCTGCCGGCCAAACCGTGATTTCATCCCTGCATTCTATTTCACGCCGATGGTTTGTCAAACCATCCGTGCGAAATACCGTGCCCCGCCGATCTTCATACCGGAATCTCCCCGCTCATCAGGCGCGGCAGCAGCAGGTCGCGGGCGGCGCGGAGCTTCTGGTTTTGCTGGTGCAAGAGGAAAAGCTGGCCGATGATCGGTTCGGCGCAAACTTCTGCTGGCGATTTCGCGTTTCCTGTCGCATAAGAGTGTCAGCTTTGGAATGGGACTACCCGTTCGGCGATGGGCTACTGGGACTTCCCGGTGGCCCTTCGTTTTTTCCGGAGAAGGTCTTAAGCCCGAATCTTCCGGTAGAGGCGGTTTGGACGGGCGGCTTTGAATATTGATGTCTAAAAGCATCGCGCAATTCCGGTTGCCGATTTGGCTGAATTGGGGCTTCTTGGCTCCAAGTCGGACTGGAAACATCCGGTCGGCGCTGGGCCTCTGGTGAATGCTGGAGGCTCTTCGCGTTTTCAGGGAAAGGTCTTAACCCGGATAGTTCATATCTGGCACGAATCGCCAACAGCCTGTAGCCGCCGACGTCAGTCGGCGCATACTTTCTGCAGCGTGAATGGCGCCGACTGACGTCGGCGGCTACTGCCGCAACGGCGTGCGCGAATAACCGAACAGATCAGCCTCAAACTCCGGCGGGCCGGGCTGTTGCCGGAAACCGAAGCCAATGACTCCTTCATTCTTGCCGAAGCCGCTCTCCTTGGCAGCGGCCTTTTCCTTACCAGCGATTCCCACTTTGCCGAGTTGGATGTTCAGTTGCTAACGCTGGAGCTAAAGGCCTCGGATGTCTCGGTCCCTGCCATTGCTTCGCCACGCGAGATTCTCCGCAAGTTCTCTGGATAGGAACAAGCTCCTTGAACCTCTACCGGCAGGTGAGGCCGGGGCTTTGCTGGGTGAGCGGGGCGAGCGACGGCGGAAGGCGTAAGCCGGTTTGGAAAGCAGTGCTCCGAGGTGCTGTGAAGAGGCAGGGGGGAGGTGTGGAGCATCGCGACTGCCGTTTAGGACTGGGGCATGGCTTCTCTGGTGGGTCTGCCAGATACTCAAGACCTGGGGGCGATGATGGTGCGTTGCGTCCGCCCGGGTCTTCTGGTTAATGTGGATGCATTCAAAGCGGAATTGAGATGCACTCTGACGAAGAAGCGGGTTCGGGACTGGCGGCGGACGCTCGCCACGCTGCTATTGCTGGCGGCAACAACGGCGGGGAGATGGCGGGTCGGGGCTTTGACGTTGGCGCGTCTCCTGACGCCGTGGCGGCCGGGTTCAAGTTCGGAACGAATGGCCCTCATTCGAGCCGGACGTTGATGGTTGACGATCTCCGGGTGCTGCTGGAGCGGACGCCTCCGGGGGCGGCGTTGGACGATTTCCGGCGGGCGATTGTGGATGAAAACCTACTGAACAAGAAAACGGAGTCCACACGGCGGGAGACGTTGCGGCGGTTGCGCGAGCTTTACGCGCTCGATTTGAGAGTTCCGATTTTCGAGGTTCTGCGGGCGTACTGGCCGTATGATGCCGCCGGGCGGCCGCTGCTGGCGCTTTTGGTCGCGCTGGCGCGTGATCCGTTGTTGCGGATATCCGTGTCGGTCATCCTGGATTCCCGGCCCGGCGGCGAAGTGCCGGTCAGCTCCTTCGACGAGGCGCTATCGCGGGCGATGCCTGGGCATTTCAGCCCCAAGATTCAAGCGGCGACGGCGCGGCACATTGCTTCATCCTGGGAGCAATCCGGCCACCTCACGGGCCGGTTGCGCAAGACGCGGGTGGCGGTGCGTCCAACCCCGTGGGCGGTGACGCTGGCGCTGTTCCTCGCGCATTTGGCGGGCGAGCGGGGCGAATACCTGCTGTCGAGCCAATGGTTGTTGCTGCTGGATATTCGGCCCAGCGATGTCGGTGAGCAAGTCGCGGCGGCGCATCGGCTGGGCCTGGTTAATTTTTTCCGGTCCGGCTCGGTGGTGCAAATTGCCTTTCCCGCATTATTGAAGGCGACCCAGGGGTGAACGCATGGCTCAAATTGACCGGCTCCTAAAAAACTATACGCGCTACGTCGAGCTTCCGTGGGCTGAAAATCTCGACGGGAAGCAGCGCATCTGGTTTGCCATTTATCCCCCGGCGGAAGAACGTCGGCTGCGGGCGCAACTCGGGGCCTTCGACCTCGCTACCAAAGGGGCGGGTCACGGCTGGTCGCTGGTTGATTTGACGGATGCCTTCCCTGACTGGCTGGCCGGCTACCAGCATTTTCAGGCTTACCTCAAGGACCCGGACAGCCTGGCGTTCGGGTTGGGGGATTTTCGCAAGGCGGTTACGGAGAGGGTTTCGGGGGCGCTGCTGCATCCGAAAGCGGACAGCAACTCCGTGGTCGCGCTGCACGGCATGGCGGGGCTGTATGGTTTTCTGAAAGTGTCCGAAGTGGCGGATGCCGTTGCCAAAGACGTTCGGGGGCGGCTGCTCGTGTTCTTCCCAGGTGAGATTGACAACAACGTTTATCGCTTCCTCGATGCGCGCGAGGGCTGGAATTATCTCGCCACGCCCATTACCTGCCAGGAGAGTTTCATCAAGCTATGATTAACCGCGAGATTTATCAGAAAGACCCGACGCAAACGGCGTTGCTCAACAACGGCGTGGCAAAGATCGGCGAACTGGCCTCGGCGGAGGAAATCAGGACGCTGCGTTTCGAGTTGGAGAGTTTTGTCTGCGATGGGGAGTACGAACGCGGGTTGCAACGCATCCTCCAGTCCTTCCTCGCCCAACTCTCACAAACGGAGCAAAAGGCGGCATGGATCAGCGGGTTTTTCGGGAGCGGCAAATCGCACCTGGCGAAAATGCTCTGCTACCTTTGGGTGGATCATAAGTTCCAACCTGACGGCACCACGGCCCGCAGTCTCGCGCATTTGCCTAGCGAAATCCGCGATTTGTTCGTGGAACTGGGCACGCAAGGCAATCGCTGCGGCGGGCTTTGCGCCGTGGCGGGCACGCTCGGCAGCGGTTCGATGGACAACACGCGCCTGGCGCTGTTGCAACTCGTGTTTCGCTCGGTGGGCCTGCCGGAGCATTACGCCCTGGCCAAAATCGCTCTCTGGCTGCGTGAAAAGGGATGGGAAGGGAAGGTCGTTGCGGCGCTGAAGGCGCAAGGCACAAGTTTCGAGAAAGAGATCACAAACCCGTTCGCTTCGACTGCGCTGGCGCAAGCCATCCTGGCACAGGATTCCTCCTATGGGCAGCCAAGCGACGTGCTGGCCGTCTTGCGGCAGCAATTTCCGGTCAACGCCAATGTCACCATTGGCGATGTCGTGGCGACGGTGCGGGAGATTTTTGCCAAGGGCGGCGAGATGCCGCTAACGCTGATCGTGCTGGATGAGGTGCAACAGTTCATCGGCCAAACGAATGTTCAGCGGGCGATGGACATTCAGGAGATTGCGGAGAAGTTCTGTTCTGCGTTCAAGGGCCGGGTCCTGCTCGTGGGCACGGGCCAGCAGGCGCTGACCGACACGGCCATTCTGCAACGGCTGATTGCCCGCTTTCCGGTCTCGGTCTCGCTCTCGGATGCGGACGTGGAAAACGTCGTGCGCAAGGTGGTGCTCGCAAAGCGGGCGGATAAGGCCGGCGACTTGCGGCAATGCCTGGAGAAAAATCAGGGAGAGATTGACCGCCATTTGAAGGGCACCCGGCTGGGGCCGACTCTGGAAGATCACAAGTGGCAGGAAGCTGACTACCCGCTGCTGCCGGTGCGCCGCCGCTTGTGGGAGAGGGTGCTGCGGGCCGTGGACACGACTGGCACGGCGGCGCAACTCCGCAACCAACTGACAACCGTTTTTGAGGCCGCTCGGGCCACGGCGGCAAGCCCGCTGGGCACGATTGTCGGCGCGGATTTTATTTTCGACCAGCTCGCGACGCAAATGCGGAACAACGGGGCGCTGCTGCCGGAGTTCGACACGATTATTCGCCGGCATCGCGACGGCTCACCGGACGGCCCGCTGCGGTCGCGCCTGTGCGCGGTGATTTTTCTGATCGGCAAGCTGGAGCGCGTTGGTCCGGGTGACCTGGGCGTGCGGGCCACGCTGGAAATACTGGTGGATTTGCTGATCGAGGACCTCGCCAAGGACCGGACGGAGCTTTTGCAGCGCGTCCAGCCATTGCTTGATGGACTGGTTGCGGGTGGGGACTTGATGAAGGTCGGGGCGGAATATTCCCTGCAAACGCGCGAGGGCGCGGCCTGGAGCGATGAGTTCAAGCGCCGCGTGAGCCAGCGGCTGAATGACACCGGCCATCTCGATAGCTTCCGTATGGATCGCTTGCGGGAAACGGCGGAGGAAAAGCTGAAAAAGGTCACGCTACAGCAGGGTGCCAGCCTCACGCCGCGCAAGCTGCAAGTCCACTACGACGCAACGGCGCCGGGTCCCGCAGGCGATGCGGTGCAGGTCTGGATTCGGGATGACTGGACGGAAGCTGAAGCGACCGTCCGTTCGGAGGCCCAGGCCGAAGGCACGGGCAGCCCGCGTTTGTTCGTTTTCCTGCCGCGCAAGTCCCCCAACGATTTGAAGACGGCTATCGCCTCGCGCATGGCGGCGGAAGAGACACTCCACGCGCGCGGCAACCCGACGACCGACGAAGGAAGGGAAGCGCGCAAGTCCATCGAATCGAAGCTCAACGACGCGAACAATGGCGAGAAAGGCATTGTGGCGATTTTGGGCGAAGTGTTTGCCGACGCCAAAGTTTTTCAAGGCGGCGGGGCGGAAACTTCGGGCAAGCCGCTGGCGGAACTGGTGCAGGAAGCGGCGCAAAGTTCCCTCGTTCGCTTATTTCCGCAGTTCGATGTGGCGGATCATGCCGGCTGGCGCACAGTTTTCACGCGTGCCCGCTCCGGCGCGGCAAACGCGCTGGAAGCGGTCGGGTTCAACGGGAATCCCGAGTCGCATCCGGTTGGCGGCGCGATCAAGACTTTTGTCGGCGCGGGGCGGCGCGGCAGCGACATTCGCAAGCAATTTGGAGCGGCACCCTTTGGGTGGCCGCAGGACGCGATTGACGCGGCGCTGATGACGCTGCTTACCACCGGGCATCTGCGGGCGACGGCCAACGGCAATCCGGTGAACGCTTCGGCGCTGGCGCAGAGCAGCATCGGCGCAACTGATTTTCGCGTTGAGATTCCCAGCCTCTCGGCCAACCAGCGCATTGGCGTGCGCGGATTGTTCCAAGCGGCGGGCATCAACACCACCGGGGGCGAAGAATCCGCCGCCGCTCCGCGCTTCCTGGACAAGCTGGAAGCGATGGCGGCGGAAGCCGGGGGCGACCCGCCGCTGCCCGCGCGACCGGACACCAAGCACCTGCGCGACTTTGGGTTGCAGTCGGGCAACGCGCAGCTCATTGCGTTGCTCGGCGAACAGGCGCGGCTTAAGACCGAAATCGAGGCCTGGCAAAAGGCCGCGGCGGACGTTGGCAAGCGCCGCCCGCGCTGGGACACCCTGCAACGTCTGCTGCAATTTGCCAAAGGTCTGCCGGTGCAGGTGGACGTGGCGAATCAGGCAGCGGGCGTCGCGACGCATCGTGCGCTGCTGGCGAGTCCCGATCC
The DNA here is from genome assembly GCA_903912925.1 of uncultured Verrucomicrobia subdivision 3 bacterium. Lineage (GTDB taxonomy): Bacteria > Verrucomicrobiota > Verrucomicrobiia > Limisphaerales > UBA8199 > PALSA-1440. The sequence goes on from CAIWJG010000221.1 coordinate 15,746, forward strand.
GGTCGCGCCGCTTTGCCAGAAGTTAACCGGTGCCTTGCGTGACGCGCTGAACACGCATCAAACCGAGTTGGACAATACTTACCGGCAGCATCGGCAGGCCATAGAGGGCGGCGCGGCCTGGGCGAAGCTGAACGAGACGCAGCGAAACGCGATTCTGCGGGAGCATGGGCTGGAATCTCCGCCCAAGGTTCAGGTGAGCAATGAGGAGGAAATTCTCGCCGCGCTGAGCACGGCGCCGCTGGAAACGCGGCGGACTGCGATTGAGGCCCTGTCTCATCGGGCGGCGAAAGCCATGGAAGCGGCGGCGAAGTTGCTGGAGCCGAAGGCCACGCGCCTTTCGCTCCCTTCCGCGACCGTCAAGGATGAGGGGGAACTGGATGCCTGGCTCGGTCAGGTGCGGGGCAAAGCGGTCGAGAAATTGAAGGACGGTCCCATTATCCTCTGATGTTTTCGCCTTGCCTATGAACGCGCTGCCTGCGCCACTCCGGCGGTTGTTGGAAAATGCCGCTCAAGACGCCCGCGACGTAGCGGAAGCGGGGGCGCTGGCGGCTCTGAACGCGCTCGCCGTTGCCCATGCGAAACCGTTCGCGCACCTGAGCGAGCCTGACAAGAAATTGCGCGTCGCCTTGCGGGCACAGGCGCGGCAACTCGGCGATGCGGTTCCCAAAGACGAGGCCGCGCCTTCTATTGCGCATTTGGTGGAGAAGGTGGCTTACGACACCTGGCATCGCCTGCTGTTCACCCGGTTTCTGGCGGAAAACCGGCTCCTGCAGCATCCGGGCGGAGCGAGCATGACGCTGCAAGACTGTGATGAACTGATTCGCGAGGACCTGATGCAGCCGCAACGCGAATTCTCCGCGCCGGATGGCCGCACGCTGGCCGTCGAGTTCGCAGCACGGATGCTCCCGGCGATCTTCCGCGCCGATGATCCGGCGGGGAAGATCACTTTGCCGCCGGAAAATCGGAACGCGCTATTCAAACTGATTGACGATTTGCCGCGCGATGTATTTCTCGCGGATGACAGCCTCGGCTGGTGTTACCAGTTCTGGCAGGCGCGGCGAAAGGAGGCGGCCAACCGCTCAGGGCGCAAGATTGGCGCAAACGAACTGCCTGCCGTGACGCAGCTTTTCACCGAGCATTACATGGTGCTGTTCCTCCTGCACAATACCATTGGAGCGTGGTGGGCCGGGAGGAAATTAACCGCAGAGAACGTAGAGAACGCAGAGATCAAAACGGAAGAAGAGGCGCGGCGGTTTTGCGCGGTGCCGGGGGTGGATTGGGAATATCTGCGGCTGATTTGCGCAGAAACCTCGGCCCTCTCTGCGTTCTCTGCGTTCTCTGCGGTTAAGAAACTCTGGCGTCCTGCCGCTGGTGCGTTCCCCGGCTGGTCGAAAACGCTGCGGGAATTCCGGCTGCTCGATCCGTGCTGCGGCAGCGGGCATTTTCTCGTGGCCGCGTTCATTCTGCTCGTTTGGCTGCGGATGCAAGACGAAGGGCTTTCGGCGCGGGACGCCTGCGACGCGGTGCTGCGCGAGAACCTGCACGGGCTGGAACTGGACCCGCGCTGCACGCAAATTGCCGCCTTCAACCTTGCCCTGACAGCGTGGAAGTTTCCCGGCGCGGGCGGCTATCGGCCGTTGCCGACGATGCACGTTGCGTGTTCCGGGCTGGGGGTTAACGCCCGGAAAGAAGATTGGCTGGCGCTGGCGAATGGGAACGACCGGCTGCGGCAGGGCATGGAACGACTTCACGCCCTATTTCAAAAGGCGCCGGAACTCGGCAGCTTGATTGACCCGCGCACCGTTGGGGGCGGCGATTTGGTGACGGCGGGTTTCGCCGAACTTGAACCGCTGCTGGGCAGGGCGCTGCAATCGGAGAAGGCGCAGGCGAACGACGAGTTGAACGAAATGGGTGTGGCCGCACAAGGCATGGCGCGAGCTGCGGAACTGCTCGCCAGCCAGTTCACGCTCGTCGTGACCAACGTGCCTTTCCTGGGCTATAGGGAGATGGATCAGCATTTGCTTGATCATGTGGCGACATCATTTCCTTCCGAGAAAGGCGACCTTGGTTACTGCCTATGGAGGCGTTTCCACGCATTCGTGGCGCCCGGGCAAACTACGGCCCTGGTGACGCTTCAACACTGGCTTTCGCTTCAGTCTTACACCGAAATGCGAAAGGGTCTTCTCACTAATTTCGGCCTCCAGGCTATCGCACACCTCGGAACTGGCGCTTTTGAAACAATCTCCGGCGAAAAGGTAAATGTCACATTGACTGTAGCAACCAAGTCGCCAAATCCGATGGCCTCAGACATCTGCCTTTTCGACGTGGCTGATCGCAAGACCCCAAACGACAAAGCCAAAGCACTGAAGGAGAGCACTAGCAGGATGACGCCTCAAGCGAAGCAGTACGCCAACCCTGACCACAGAATCTCCTTTGGCGCGTTGACTGACCTTCCTTGCTTATCCAAATACGCGGACTGTCTAGCTGGGATAATGAATGGCGACTCGCCAAAATTCATTAGGAACTTCTGGGAGATACCTGACAAGGGAGAGCTTTGGACGTTCCTACAATCTACGGTGTCACAAGGAACGCCCATAGGTGGCCTCGAAAGCGTTATTCTTTTCGACGAAGCCAATGGACATCTTCGAGAGGAAGCCTCCATCCGCCGCGTTAAACTCCATAACGCCGATGAACGAGGAAACGCGGTGTGGGGTCGTCCGGGTGTTGCTATTAGCCAAATGTCCTCCCTTCCCGCTTCCCGCTATTTTGGCAACAAGTACGATTCTAACATAGCCGCGATTGTCCCAAGACGAAGCGAGCATCTTGCGGCGATATGGGCGTTCTGTTCGTCGGGGGACTTTTACGAAACTGTTAGAGCGATTGATCGAAAGCTCAATGTTACTAACGCAACGTTCGGCAAGGTTCCGTTCGACCTCTCGCACTGGCAGAGGGTAGCGGCGGAGAAGTATCCAGATGGACTCCCTAGGTCATTTTCGAGTGACCCGACGCAATGGTTGTTCAGCGGTCATCCCACGGGTGCGGAGAATCCCTTGCAAGTGGCCGTGGGCCGGTTGCTCGGCTACCGCTGGCCGCGCCAGACCGGCTCCAGCTTCCCCGACTGTCCCTCGCTCGAACCGGATGGCCTCGAACCTCTGGCCGATGATGATGGTATTGTATGCATTCCTGCGGCCGGTCAGGAGCAACCGGCAGAAAATCGGCTCCGCGCCCTACTGGCCGCCGCGTATGGCGCGGAGTGGAGCGCGGCGAAGGAGGGAGAGCTTCTGGCACAAGCCGGTTATGCCGGCAAGAGCATGGAAGATTGGCTGGGCAACGGCTTCGCAGAACAGCATGGGAAGCTCTTTCACCAACGCCCATTCATCTGGCACCTGTGGGATGGCCGGAAGGACGGCTTTAGCGCGCTGGTGAACTATCACAAACTGGACCATGCCCTGTTGGACAAGCTGATTTACACCTACCTCGGCGACTGGATCACGCGGCAGGAATCCGGCGTGCAATCCGGGGAAGGCGGGAGCGATGCCCGCCTCACGGCAGGACGGGACCTGCAACGTCGCCTGAAACTCATCGCCGAAGGCGAACCGCCCTTTGACATTTTCGTCCGGTGGAAGCCGCTGGCGCAACAGCCCGTCGGCTGGGAACCGGACTTGAACGACGGCGTTCGGCTCAACATCCGCCCGTTTGTCGAGGCGGGCGTCCTGCGCAAAGATCCGAATGTGAACTGGAAGAAAGACCGGGGCGCTGATCCGGCAAGCGCTCCGTGGTTTGCCGTCTTTCACGGGGAGCGGATCAACGACCATCATTTAACCGTGGCGGAGAAACGGGCGGCGAGGCAGCATTCGGCAACCGCACAATAAAAAAGCGAATGGATACGGAGCCAGAATTAGGGCCCACGGAAGAGCGAGCAGCCAATGAACTCGTGCCGAGTCAGGATGCCGCCTGCGCCCAAGCCTTGAACATGTGGCATCTGGCAAAGGCCGCTTTGCCCGACAGTCGGCCATTGGAGGATTGGGAGAGTCAAGCCGCGGACGACTTTTTCTGGTCCCACTTTTAGAGAAGGCGGGTTGTCGCTCGCTCAGTCTTTGTTCTTTGGTTTCGGGGCAAAAGAAACCACCGGATGCCCGGAATCCTTCTGCCGCTTGCGGGCGTCGGCGAACATTGCTTTCAAGTCGTAGTTGAATTTCGCCGCGTTCTGTTCGCGGACCGTGCGCACCTGCTCGACAATCTCGTCTTTCATCATAAGACTATATTCCCATTAATTCTTCCGGAGTGCAAATGACCGGGGAGGAAAAACCTCGCTCCTCGCAAGTGGCTTCGATCGCGCCAGACATTTCAGCATTGGCGATGTGCGTGCAATTCCA
>CAIWJG010000222.1 GCA_903912925.1 uncultured Verrucomicrobia subdivision 3 bacterium
CAAATCCTGGCGGCATTGGACGGCAAGTCTGCGTTACGACGCGGCGGCTCCGAATACGCCACTGGATTTATGTCCCGATGTACTAAGCCGCATCGGTGCAGTCGGGCGGCCGGTTCCCCCTCACCCTGACCCCACTGCCGTTGAATTAAGGCATGACAGGGAGTGCGACGTGCCTTCTCCCTCTCCCCGTCGGACGGGGAGAGGGCTGGGGTGAGGGGGAACAGGGCACCCGGCTGCACGAATACGGCTAACCGCTTGCGTGCCGGCGCTAACCCTGCTTCTTCACGAACAACGCGAGCGACGCCGTGTAGCCGTGCAGGAAACTCTTCTCGCCGACCGGCCCGATCTCGCCGTTGCAGAAGAACCCTGCAAGGCCCATTGGCCCCAGGCGCTGCTGGACCAACTGCGCGTCATGGTTCGGGCGCTTGAAAAGGTTCTTCCCCCGCCCGTTGCAACTGCACAGGCAGCCGCCGTAAATCGGGGTGTCACCCAGTTGCTTCTTGGCCCGCGTGAGCAACTCCTCCATGTCCTCGTTGGCCGCCGCCGCCGAACGACGCTGAAACTGGATCGTCTGCCCCTGCCGCGGCAGCGCCCCCACCGCAATGCTGCCCGAGCGCGGATCGGCTCCCAGCAGGTTGCGGATCAGGAAGTCGCCGCGGTGGAAATCCTCCAGGTACTCGTTCACCACCAGCCCGATGAACAGGTTGCCGCGCGCCGTCTTTTGGTGCTCGGGCGAAAGCTGGTTGAACGTCTCCGCCAGCACCTCGTAAGCCGGACGGTTGCCGATCTGATGGATGATATTCTGCTCCACCCTTGTCAGCGTCCAAGTCTCGCCAATAGGCGTGCAGCCCTGCGAAGTGACGCCCACCAGCCGCACCTCGCCGCCGACCGAGATGGCCACCCCGCCCTCTTCGAATACGTCGCCGTTCAGATACACCTGGGTCGCCTGCTCGTCGGAGTCGCCGCTGGCCAGACCGCCGAGCACCGGCAGTGGAGCGTAGGCCTCGTTCCAATGCTTGAGCCACGTCTCGCTATCCAGGTGGAACGGGTCAATGAAGGCCAGCCAGCCGTTGGTTTGGCCCGGCTCGACCCCCGTTTCCAAATGCCAATACGCGGGCCCGTTGGCTTCCTCAACCTGTTCCTGCGTAAAGTGGAATGCCTTTAGCTCCGCGCCCGGCAACGCGAACAGGGCGACCGTCAAGCCCGCGTTCTCCTCCACCTCATGCTCGCCCACGATCAGACTTTGACTCGAACACCCGGCCAGCAGCGGAATCCGGGCATGCACCCGGAGAATCTCCAGGATCTGCTGCGCATGGGGGAAGAACCGCGGCGACATGAACACCAGCCCCAGCGACACTTGCGGCGCGGCCAACTGGCGGCGCAAATCCTCCGCCCACTTTTGGAGATCCGCCTCCTCAAAGTCGCCTGGCCAGTGCGCCGCCGCAGAATACGCGTTGTCCACCAAACCAACTTACTGGGGAAGCCGCCGATTGCAAACACGAACGGCCTGGCCGGGGCACGCGGGGTGCCTCTTGTTAGCACCCTGCTTATCCGGTTGCTTGCCAAAATTGAAAAGCCTTGAAATGAAGATAAACGCAGAGACGCAGCGCGGCCAAGCCGCAACCAAAAAGTTAAATGGGTTAAATGAGTTGCAAAGGTTACATGGGGCCAAGAGA
>CAIWJG010000223.1 GCA_903912925.1 uncultured Verrucomicrobia subdivision 3 bacterium
CCTGGCTATTGGGCACCAGCACCCCGCAATACCACAACCACCCCACCAGCAAATAGGGATACCGCCGCCACCCCAACCCAACCAGCACCGAAACGCCCAGGATCAACCCACCCACCAGCACCACCTTCCCCAGCGGCCAATACCCGGGGTGCGGATAGAACATCGCCAGATCCGCGGGCCAGAACAGCTTACCCAGATACCAGCCATACGAATACACCGCGTTCCCGAGCCGCGCGCCGATGGGGTTATAGCGACCCGACGCCAAAGAGCCTCCGAGCTGCTGCACCAAGATGGTCACAACGATCGACATCCCCGCGAGGACAAAGAATGGGATTTTCTCCCGCACCAGGCGCCAGAGGATTTGCGATTGCCGGGAGTCAAACGTGAAACGTGAAACCTGAAGCGTATTGCGTGGCGCGTAGTCCGTGTCGCTGGCTTCTGCATTCTGCATTCCCTGGCCCGTGAAGTCTGCCCTCCACTTCACTGGGCTACATTCTGCATTCTTCATTCTCCCCAGCGGCCAGTAATCCAGCAGCAACATCACGAATGGCCACGTTACTATCGTCGGCTTGCTCATCAGCCCACAGGCATAGAAACCTAGCGAGAGAAAATAGAAGACAGAAGAGGGGAGAGAGGAGAAAGACCACCGGCCGCCGCTGCCGGACCGCGAACGACCGCCTCCCGCTTTCTGCATTCTACATTCTGCATTCTGCATTCTCCCTTGCGCGTAGCGGACATAAGCCATCAGCGTAAGCAGGCCAAAGCAGGCGCCGAGCACCTCCCGGCGTTCATCCACCCAGACAACGGGTTCCACCCGCAGCGGATGAAACGCGAACAATGCCGCCACCATTAGACTCCGCCACGCCGCGCCCGTCATCTGTTGCAGCCACGCGAAGACGAGCCCCGCATTGAGGGCGTGCAACAGCACGCTGGTTAAATGATGTCCCCACGGCCTCATGCCGAACACCTGGCAGTCCGCCATGTGGGACAACGCCGTCAAGGGCTGCCAAAGGCTATCCACAGGGTTCAGGAAAGCCCACTTTATACTTTCCAAGCTCAGTCCCTTTACGACTTCCGGGGTGAGGATAAGGTCATCGATGACGGAGAAGTCACAGCGTGTCGCCGGCCAGTACAGGGCCAGCGTCACCAGCATCAGCAACCCGGCCAGCAGCCACCGGGGGATTCTGGTGAAGGGTGAAGGATGAAGGATGAAGGATGAAGCTGGGCAGCTTGTCGCTCCTTGATGCTTCGGCCCTCGGACTTCGGACTCCGGACTTTTGCCTTCTGCCTTCTTCATTCTGCATTCTTCATTCTGCCTTCGCTGGGTCGCTGGTCGGCGCATAGCACTCGCCAACATCATTGCTCAACCACAGGAGGGCGAAAAGTCTAGCATTGCCCTTTTCTAGCGGTAACGGCGGGCCTTGCCAAGCTCAATCAAAGAGCCTGTCGAGCCAAGGGCGCATCTGCCGGTTGGAGGTAGTTTTCAGTTCCATAGATGACAATCGTCTTGATTGC
>CAIWJG010000224.1 GCA_903912925.1 uncultured Verrucomicrobia subdivision 3 bacterium
GCCATTCGGCGTCAAGGGCAGAGCCGGGACCGCCACAAACCGCGATGGAACCATGTAGTCCGGCAGTTTCTCCCCCAGCCATTGCCGCAGCGAGCCGACCGATGGCTCCGCTCCTGCCCGGCCAACCACGAAGGCTACGAGCGTCTTGTCGCCGCCGCCAAGGTCTTGTGCCAGCACCGCACAAGAGGCCACTTCGAGATGCCCTCCCAGCACGGCCTCAACCTCTCCCAGCTCGATGCGATATCCCCGAATCTTGACCTGCGCGTCGAGACGGCCAAGGAATTCCACATTGCCGTCAGGCCCCCAACGGCAGAGGTCGCCGCTGCAGTAGAGCCGCGCCTGTGAGTCGGCGCAGAACGGGTCAGGAATAAACTTCTTCGCCGTCATTTCCGGACTATTCAAGTAGCCGCGCCCCACTTGGGCGCCACCGATGAAGAGTTCGCCGGACACGCCAACCGCAACCGGTTGGAATTGCGAATCCAGCACATAGAGTTGTGTGTTTGCAACTGGTCTGCCAATTGGCGCCACAGGCCGGGTGTCGCTTCGATCGCAAACCCAATACGACGCGTCAATAGCGGTCTCCGTCGGGCCATAGAGATTTACCAGCTCGACTGCAAGCCGCTCGAAGACGCGGCGGCATAGGTCCAACGGAAGCGCCTCGCCGCCGCAGAATACGCGTCGCAGGGAGACGCAGCCGGCCACCCGCGAATGCTCCACGAACCACTCCAACAACGAAGGCACGAACTGCACCGTCGTCACGCGCTCCTGCCGGATGAGGTCCACCAGGTGCGCCGGGTCGCGATGCCCGTCATGTCGCGCCAGCACGAGCCGCGCGCCTGTCATTAGCGGCAGGAAGATCTCCCAGACCGAGGCGTCGAAGCTGATTGGGGTCTTTTGCAGGATGGCATCTTCGAGTTTTACCGGGAAGCGCTCCTGCATCCAGAGCATGTGGTTCACGAGGGCACGATGCGGCACCATCGCGCCCTTCGGCCGACCGGTGGATCCAGACGTGAAGATGACGTAGGCGAGATTTGCGGACGAGGCCGCGTGTGGTGGATTCACCTCAGGCTGCGAAATTAGTGCGGCTTGTTCCAAATCATCGAGGCAAATGACTTTCGCCTTGTGCACGGTCAAATCGCGGGCAAGCTTCTTTTGAGTCAGGAGCACTGCTACTTGCGCATCATCAAGCATCAAGGCCAGACGGTCGCGCGGGTATCCCGGATCCAGCGGCACGTAAGCACCTCCGGCTTTCAAGATGCCTAGTAGCGACACGACCATTTCGAGGGAACGTTCCACGCAGAGGCCGACGAGGACGTCCGGCCCCACACCTAGAGAACGCAAGTGGTGGCCCAACTGGTTGGCCCGGGCGTTGAGTTCCCGGTAGGTCAGGGACTGGCCCTCAAACACCACCGCCACCGCCTCCGGCGTCCGCTCCACCTGCTCCTCGAACAACTGGTGGACGCATTTGTCCCGCGGGTAATCCCGTTCCGTCCGGTTCCACTCGACCAGGACTTGGTGGCGTTCCTTCTCAGGCATGAGGCTCAACTGGCTGATCGGTTCTTGGGAATTCTCCGTGATCGACCGAAGCAGTTCCATCAGATGCCGGGCCATTCTGGCGGCGCTGTCCGCAGTGAACAAGTCAGTCGCATACTCGAACTGGCAATCCCACGCCTGAGCTCCAGCCTGGATGCTCAAGGTCAGGTCGTACTTGCTCGTCCCGGCTCCCATCGGCATACGCCGAACTTCGGCTTGATCCAGGCTCAAGAGAGGCGCGCCCCCCTCCAGCAGAACAAACATGGCCTGATACAAAGGTTGCTGTCCCGGCTCCCGTGCC
>CAIWJG010000225.1 GCA_903912925.1 uncultured Verrucomicrobia subdivision 3 bacterium
CCTGGGGGGGTAGCTGGGACTTTTTTTGTCGCTAAACGCTAAGGCGAGGATTTGGGCCCATGTAACCCATGTAACTATGCAACTATGCAACTATGTAACTATGCCACGCCGTAACTATGCCACGTCGTAACGCTGCCCGATGAACACCGTCATTCAGCTTCAGGACATCCACAAGACCTACCGCACCGGGGAGGTGGACGTGCATGCCGTGCGGGGCGTGTCGTTGGAAATCGCCCAGGGCGAGTTCGTAGCGCTGATGGGCGCCAGCGGCTCCGGCAAGTCCACCATGATGAACATCATCGGCTGTCTCGACCGACCGACCGGGGGGAAATATTCACTGGATGGCATTGACGTCTCGAAGCTCAGCCGTGATGAGCTGGCCGATATCCGCAACCAGAAGCTCGGCTTCGTGTTCCAAGGCTTCAACCTGCTCGCGCGCACCTCCGCGCTGGAGAACGTCGAGCTGCCGATGCTCTACACCCGCCAGCGACCGGCCGGGGCGAGCCTGCGCGAGCGCGCCTTGAAGGCGCTGGACACGGTGGGTCTGGGTGACCGCGCGGGCCACAAGCCGAACCAGCTTTCCGGCGGTCAGCAGCAGCGCGTGGCGATCGCCCGCGCGCTCTCCAACGACCCGGCCCTGCTCCTGGCCGACGAGCCGACCGGCAACCTTGACACCCGTACCAGCGTGGACATCATGGGCGTGTTCCAGAAGCTCAACGACCAGGGCATGACGATCGTCATGGTCACCCATGAACTGGACATTGCCCAGTACACCAAGCGCATGGTCGTCATGCGCGACGGCAAAGTGGTGGGCGACACGCCCGTGGCCAACCGCTTGATTGCCGCCAACGAGCTGCGCCGATTGCAGGAAGAACAAAAAGCCGTACAACTGGCGGACTGAACATGCGATATTTGGTCATCCTCAAAGTCGCCTTCCGCGCGCTGCGCCGGAACAAGCTGCGGACCGCCCTCACCATGCTGGGCATCATCATCGGCGTGGGCGCCGTCATTGCCATGGTGGGCATTGGCAATGGCGCCAAGGCGCAGGTCGAGGCGCGCATCGCCGCGCTGGGCCAGAATGTGATTATGGTCTTCTCCGGCAGCATCAACCGCGGCGGCGTCCACAGCGGTTTTGGCGGCGCCGGCACGTTGACGGTGGAGGATGCGGCCGCAATTGCCAGAGACGTTCCGGGAGTCGCCGCCATCAGCCCGGAAGTCCGCACCGGCGCGCAAATTATGGCGGGCAACAACAACTGGAGCACCTCGATCATGGGTGAAAGTCCGGATTACCTGACCATCCGCCAATGGGACCTCACCGATGGAACCATGTTCACCGAAGCCGACGTGCGGGCGGCGGCCAAGGTCTGCGTCCTTGGCAAGACAACCGCCGACAAGCTGTTCCCGGAAGATGACCCGGTCGGCAAGAACATCCGCATCAAGAATGTGCCCGTGAAGGTCCTCGGCGTGCTCCGAAGCAAAGGAGTCTCCATGTTTGGCTCGGACCAGGATGACACCGTCTTGGTGCCGTACACCACCGCCATGAAACGATTTGCCGGCGTGAACATGCTCCGTTCCATCAACGTGCAGGCGGCGACCCCCGAGCAGATGGCCGAGGTGCAACGCAACATCACCGATTTGCTCCGCCAGCGCCACCGCATTCAACCGGGCGCCGATGACGACTTCATGCTGCGCAACCAGCAGGAGCTCTCCGAAGCGATGACCGCCACTACGGAGGTCATGACGGCACTGCTGGCCGCCATTGCCAGCGTGTCGCTGCTGGTAGGCGGCATCGGCATCATGAACATCATGCTCGTCAGCGTGACCGAGCGGACGCGGGAAATCGGCATCCGCATGGCCGTCGGCGCGCGCGGGCGGGATATCCTCCTGCAATTCCTGATCGAAGCCGTGGTGCTCAGTTCCACCGGCGGCCTGTTGGGCATCGTATCGGGCGTCGGCGGCGCCAAGCTCATCACCATGATCAAGGAGTGGCCAACGCTCGTCTCTGCCAATTCCATTATCATCGCCTTCGCGTTCAGCGCGGTAGTGGGCGTGTTCTTCGGCTTCTATCCCGCCCGTAAAGCATCGCAGCTTGATCCCATCGACGCCTTGCGCTACGAGTAAGGGGCCGGAACGCCCTGCCCCTGTAGCGTCCTCGCTCGGCTCCCGCACGTTGCTACTCTCTCTGGGACCCGGCACTGGTGGCGTGATGGTCCCTTGAGCATCCCTGATCAAGTATTGATGGAAACGCTATCCCCCAAAGGGAGCGATCAACGGAATCCGCTCATGCCCAAGTCTTCGATAAACCAGAAAGTCTTTGTCGGTGGTGCAGACCACCGCCTCGGGATACAGCTCAGCCAGTCGCACGAGGCAGGCGTCAGCGAAGTCCATTGGAACATCCGCATAGGAATAAAGCAGCTTGGCGATGGACGCCCATTCGTTTCCCAGAAACACCGGCCTGGGACGACCTTGCGCAATGGACTCAATTACGTGCCCGCGCGCAACTCCCTCTTTCGCAACCAAATGGCAGACTTCTGTCAACACAGGCTCGCAGATAATCAGCAATTCTCACTATGGGACGAATGGGACGAATGGGACGAATGGCGGATGCTCATACGCGGCATGGAACACCCTAAAGAGCGGACACCGAACCTCCCAGACCAGCCAAAATGAGAACTGCTGGCAGATAATCGAGCCGGGCGCCAATTCAGTAAATACCCGGCGCGCCCAGCGGTGATGCTCATCTCGCGGGCAAAACCAAGCAACGAGCGGGCCTGCATCGAGAATGACGGGCTTCATCGGCCAAAGTCATCCATGTGCGCCTTGTTCGTGGAGAGATCCGTGTATATGCCCTTGCCGATACCCGCTGAATCAGCCATCAAATCAGCCAGCGAAGGCCCATCAGCTTCAGCCGGTTCCGCGATGGCCGAGGTGAGGATTGTCAACAACGCGCGGGCCTTGGCGGGCAACTTTTCGGCCCCCGACGGACGCACTCGTCCGTCTTCCAATTCAACTTCCAGCGTCTGATAGCTCATGTACTCACGATACCCGCAATCGCTGGACCGGTAAAGGTGTTTCACCCCGTGTAACTGCTATGGTGCGCATCCCACATTTTTCCAACGTGGTTGGCACGGGTGACTGGAGCGCGGACATTCTTGTCCGCCTTTGCGTGATGGTCAACCCGAAAGCCCACTGGCGGACAAGAATGTCCGCGCTCCAGAAAAATGTGAGATGCGCACACTGCTGTGAAGGCTACCTACATTAACGGCGCGACCGTCCCCGGCGCGGCTGGGAGGACTGTCCGCGGCTCTAGTCAGGGAAAGCGAGCGTCCTCGCGAGCCCTAACTTTCCAAACCGGCTCACAGAGCGGGCCTTGGGACCATGTCACCGGCCTCGGGGAAGTTTATCATACAGGATTTCCGGGGCCGGACCAAGGTTGTCCCAAACTTCGTGCAGGATCTCGTAGGTCTCCGGAATTGGCGGAAGCGCGGGCACGCCGTAGGTGATCAGGTCACGGAACAAGTCGGCCAGGGATTTGCGTCGGCGATTCGCCTCCGCTACGAGCATCTCGTAGGGTTTTGTAAAGAAATTTGTGTAAGTGCTTTTCTTTTTGGTTTTTGTTTTCTGTTTGGGGAATTTTCTGGAGCGTTCAGCAGCGAGCTAAAACGAGCAGGGGGGCGGGCTTTGTGCTCCATAGCACGCGCCCCCC
>CAIWJG010000226.1 GCA_903912925.1 uncultured Verrucomicrobia subdivision 3 bacterium
CGAAGGAAATCCGAAGCCCGAGAACCGAAGCCCGAAAACCGAAATGCGCCAGCCGCCCTGGGGGCGGTGTTTCGGTTTTCGGGCTTCGGATTTCGGATTTCCTTCGGATTTCGGTTTTCGAGCTTCGGATTTGAGCGCTGCTCGCTGGGAACGGGAGACCCTTAGAACCGCTCTGGGGCGGGCCGCCTTTTTTGCGTGCGGAATTCGTCGCGATCTGGGTTTGACATTTTCTCCGGCGCTCGTGAAACTATGGTCCGCGTTATATTAGCATGAAATATCATTCGTATCTGACTGTAGTAGCGGCTTCAATCCTGGCGGGCGCAGCAACGGCGCTTTCGGCAGAGTCGGCTGCCCCGGCGCCGATTTATGAAACCCCGCATGAGTTCTTCGCGAGCGGCGACTTCGACCGGGATGGACGTGCCGACGTGGTGATCGTTGACAAGGAAAGCGGCAAATACCGGCTCGGTTACCAATTGACGCCCGGCTTGATTTCCTGGGTGGATTGCCGGCCGAGCGGGATGAAGGGAATCGCTGGTATAAGCATGGGGCATTTACTGGCGCCGGACAAGGAGTCGCTAGCCTTTACGTCTCCCGACGCGAACCAGATCACCCTAGTGGATGCCTCCAGCCCCACCGCTTCGGCCAAGCCCGTGGCGGTTCCCTTTACTGCGGCGCTGGGACCGAATACGGTCGTGGCGGTGGATGTCGGCGGCGATGGCAAGAAGGGGCTGGACGATTTCTATGTCGGGTCTATTTACAACTCGCCGGACCCGAGCCAGGCGACCCTGCTGCGCAATGATAGTGCGGAGTTTCCCAAACTGGCGGAGGAGCCCCTGGCCGGACCTGCCCTGCGCGGCAATCGAGTCTCTCTCAAGGCCGGCGCACCTCAACTTCTCTGCCTGCTGGTGCATGAGGACAAGGCCGACGCCTTGCGCCTCCAGGACTTTAGCAGCGGCAAGCCGGTTATGGTCGCGACCGTGGCCGACCTGCCCGCCGGCTCGGATTATGCCGTGGGCAACTTTCGCGGCTCGCCGTTGCGCGACTTCATCTTCTATAAGCCGGGGGCAAATAGCCTGACGGTTCGGCCGGTGGAAGAATCCGCGCCCGGCAAGTTCCAATTTGGCAAAGCCGAGAGCTTCGATCTGGGCCAGCCGGTGCGGCGCGTGGTTTCGCTCAGTGAGAATGGCGGGAAGAAGCTATTCATCATCTTCGGCCAGGGCGAGAAGGCCGGGGTCTTTAATTTCGACGGAGCGAAGGCCCCGGTGCTGGTCCAGGATCTTGCCGCCACCAACGAGTTCTTCACCTGTGCGGCTGATTTAGCAGGGGGCTTGGTGGTCTTTTCCCAACCCGCCACCGGAAAGTACTCCACGCGCTACCGGGTTTTCAAGGCCGACGGCGGGGCTTACGCCCCCGGCCCCTTTGGCGGGCTGGCCTCCCTGGCCGACAACGACAACATCACCATTCCGGACATCTATGAGCGGATCACGTCCAAACTGATCGTGACCAACGAGAGCGAGATGAAGCCCTATACGAACGACATCCCCGGCACACAGGTGAGCTTCGCCATGATGCCCATTCCGGGCGGTGAGTTCGTGATGGGCAGCCCGGACAACGAGGCGGGGCGCAAGCCCGATGAAGGGCCTCAGCACAAGGTCAAGATCTCCCCCTTCTGGATGGGCCGGTGCGAGGTGTCCTGGAATGAATACGAGCTGTTCATGTATCCCGACGAAGAGCGGCGCATGCGCTCTACCGTCCCCACCGACGCTGCCGGGGATAAGCTGGCCGACGCGGTGACACATCCCTCCAAGCCCTACGTGGAGATGAGTTTCGGCATGGGCAAGGACGGCTTCCCAGCCATCAGCATGACGCAGCACGGTGCCAACAAGTATTGCCAGTGGCTCAGCGCCAAGACCGGACAGTTCTACCGCCTGCCCACCGAGGCCGAATGGGAATACGCCGCGCGCGCCGGCACGACCACCCCCTATTTCTTCGGCGACGACAAGAGCAAGCTGGGGGAATACGCATGGTTCGAGGTGAATAGCGATTTCAAATACCAGAAAGTCGGCAAGAAGAAAACCAACCCCTGGGGGCTTTGCGACATCTACGGCAATGTCGTGGAGTGGGTCCTCGACCAATACGACCCTGATTATTACAAACAATCTGCCGGCAACGGCGGAACCGTCGATCCCTGGAACAAAGCGACCAAGCCCTATCCGCATTCGGCCCGGGGCGGCTCGTGGGATGACGAGGCGGGCGTGTGCCGCAGCGCCGCGCGGCGCGGTTCGGACCGCACCTGGAAAATGCAGGACCCGCAGTTGCCCAAGAGCATCTGGTATTTCTCGGACGCGCAGTTTGTCGGCTTTCGTATCGTGCGTCCGCTGAGAGTGCCGCCGCCTGAACAGATGCAAAAGTACTGGACAAGCGGCGTGGAAAGAGACTGAATTCGTATAGACAGACTGAATTACCGGCGCTCGCACTTCGTCAGTATAAGCGCTGGCTATGAAACGTAACTTGAAATAGAAAACGAACTGAAAGTCCCAATGCAAGAATACTCAACACAACCCTCACCGGCGTTCTCTCGCCGTCAATTCATCAAAAGCTCAACCGTTCTCGCCGCCTCAGCGGCGGCTGCGGCGAGCTTCCCAGCGGTTCTCCGCGGTCAGAGCGCACAGACCATCAATGCGGTCGTCATCGGCATGGGCGGACGCGGCGGCGGCGCGGGCAAGAACTTCCTCGATGCGGCAAAAGCAGCGGGGGTTGATGCCAAGATTCTGGCGGTGGCTGACATATTCCCGGAAGCCGCCAAGAAGGGCGTGGAAAACTTCGGCGTGCCGGCGGATAAGTGCTTTAGCGGTTTCGACGCCTACCAGAAGGCCTTGGACGTACCCGGTGTCAATTACGCCATTCTGGCCACGCCCCCGGGGTTCCGCGCCTCCCATTTCAAGGCCGCCATCGCAGCCGGCAAGCATGTATTCATGGAAAAGCCAGTGGCGGTGGACGGCGCCGGCTGCCAGGTGATGTACGCGGCGGCAGAAATGGCCAAGCAGAAGGGCCTCAAGGTAGCCGCCGGCACCCAGCGCCGCCATCAAGCCGGTTACATCGAGACCATCAAACGCATTCAGGACGGCGCGATCGGCGACATCGTTACCCTGCGCGCCTATTGGGTTAACGGCGGCCCTATCTGGCATCGCGGCGACGTGGGCAGCACCGACCTCGAACGCCAGATTCGCAACTGGTACCACTACGTCTGGCTCTGCGGCGACCATATTTGCGAACAGCACGTCCACAACCTCGATGTCTGCAACTGGATCGTCGGAGCCCACCCCGTCAAGTGCTGGGGCATGGGCGGCCGGCAGCAGTTGACTGGCCGGTCCGGCGAGATCTGGGACAATTTCGCTGTGGAGTATGAATACGCCAACGGCGTCCGCATGTATAGCTACTGCGGCCAGATCAAGCGCGATTGGTCTTCGGTGAGTGAGGGCGCCGCGGGCACCAAAGGCACCTCCGATCCCAGCGGGCGCATTCAGCCCAAAGGAGGCGAGGTATGGCGCTTCCGGGACAAGGCTACCGATGCTTATGTTCAGGAGCATATCGACCTTATCAATGCCATCGTCAAAGGCACGGAGCTAAATGAGGCTAAGCAAGTGACCGACAGCACCCTCACCGCCATCATGGGCCGCGAGGCCGCCTATAGCGGGGCCGGCGTGGATTGGGACCAGGTCCTGAACTGCAAGTTCACCTATGGCCCGGACCTCCTTTACAAGGACTGCGCCAAGATGGAATGGGGTGCCTTCCGGACCTTGCAGCCGCCCATGCCCAGCCAGCACAATATCTTTAAGAACCCCCCGATGGTACCGGTCGTCGGCGCGTGACGGGCAGTAGCGTTTGTTCTGAGTTCATGGCCGGCCGCAAGGCCGGCCTTTTCTTTTTATCCTGAGCCATGTTTAAGCTCCCTGCACCTTCGGATTTCGAGCCTTCGGCCTTCCTTCGGGTTTCGGGTTTCGGGTTTCGGATCTGCCCCCTGCTCGCTGCCCTTCTTCTCCTCGCCGCCTGCCGCTCCGTGCCTGCCGAGAAGCCGCTCCAGCGTTTCGAGTTCTCCCGTCCGGCGATGGGCATGATGATCACCCTCACGCTTTACGCGCCCGAGCTGCCGGCTGCCAAAGCCGCCGCCGCCGCCGCCTTCAAACGCATCGACGCGCTGGAAGACGTCATGAGCGACTACCAGGCGGACAGCGAACTGATGCGGCTCTGTGATCAGCCTTTTGGAACACCCGTGACGGTGAGCGAGGACCTGTTCGATGTGCTCCAGCGCGCCCAACGGACCGCCAAGCTCTCGGACGGTGCCTTCGACGTGACGGTTGGCCCTTACATCCGCTTGTGGCGCTTCGCGCGGAAGCGAAAGGTGCTCCCCACGCTCGCGGAAATTGCCACCGCCCGGGAGGCGGTAGGGTGGCAGAAACTCCGGCTGGACGCCCGCGGGCGCACCGTGACCTTGCTCGTGCCGAACATGCGGCTGGACCTGGGCAGCATCGGCAAAGGCTATGCCGCCGACCAGGCCTTGCAGACTCTGAAGGGCAGGGGAATTGACCGCGCCCTGGTGGCAGCGAGCGGCGACATCGCGGTCGGGAATCCCCCTCCCGGACAACGTGGCTGGAAGATCGGCATCACGATGTTGGGCAGCGCTACGAACGCAGCCCCGCGCACCGTTCTGCTTCACAATGCCGGCATCTCCACTTCCGGCGATACCGAGCAGTTCATCGAGATCAATGGCGTCCACTATTCCCACATCGTGAATCCGGCGACCGGCCTCGGGCTGACGAATCGTATTCAGGCAACGGTCATCGGACCCGACGCCACTACAACTGACTGCCTGGATACCACGCTGAGCTTGCTGGGCGTCAAGCGGGGCCTAGCGTTGGCCGATTCCCTGCCGCACATCGCGGCCTTGATTGTGACCAGGGACGACGGTCAGACCCACACCTTCCTTTCGCGGCGATTCCGGCAAATTCCATAGCCGCGCTAAGTGCTCACGATTCGGAACCCGCACTTGAAGTCCTCTTACAGATCGGCAGAATAGCTCGCGTCCATGAACCACGAACCAGCGCCTGGCGCAAGATTAGCGCCGCAAGACTTCGAGCACATTATCAGGCTCACGCCGCTGGTCTCGATTGACCTCGTGGTGCGCTCGCTCGACGGGCGGGTCCTGGTGGGCTGGCGCAAGAATGAGCCGGCAAAAGCATGCTTCTTTGCGCCCGGGGGACGCATAACCAAGAACGAATCCCTGGCCGCCGCCTTCCGGAGAATATCCTTGGTCGAACTCGGCGTGCAGAGGCAGATCGAAGAGGCTCGGTTCCTCGGGGTTTACGAGCACTTCTACACGACCAACAACCGCGAACGGCCCGGCTTTGGCACACATTACGTGGTGTTGGGCTACGAACTGATCTCACCATTGCAGGATTTGCGGCTGCCTACCGACCAGCACGGCGAGTTTGCGTGGCTGACCGAGGCGGAGCTGCTGCAGTCTCCCCAGGTTCACCAATATACGAAGAACTATTTCATCCCCAGCCAGTCCTGCTGATACCTCGGTAGCCCCGCCGTAGTCCCGCCGGAGTCTCCCCGTAGTACCTCTGATCGCCGATCAGAGGTACTACGGGGAGACTC
>CAIWJG010000227.1 GCA_903912925.1 uncultured Verrucomicrobia subdivision 3 bacterium
CCCGCGAGCACCCTGAGAGCGTGAAGCGTTTGAGCGTAGAGCGTGGTGACCTCGAACGCGCTGCGACGCTCCACGCTCTTACGCTCCACGCTCGCCGGACGAAACCCCGAGGACCGCATTTGTTTTTGCACGAGCCCTAAGCACGGCCGGGCGTCGGGTAAGTTTGCGCGTTGCAATACGGTGCGTGTGAATTATCCTCACGGCCTAATGAAAGGCATAATCCTGGCCGGGGGCGCCGGTTCGAGGCTGTTCCCGCTTACCTTGGTGGCGAGCAAACAGCTCCAACCGGTCTATGATAAACCGATGGTGTACTACCCGCTGACGACGCTCATCGAGGGCGGCATCCGGGAGCTTTGCCTCATCTCCACGCCACAGGATTTGCCCCGGTTCCGCCAGTTGCTGGGCGACGGCAGCGCCTGGGGGCTCTCGATTGATTACCGCGAGCAGGCCAAGCCCGAGGGCATCGCCCAGGCCTTTCTCATCGCCGAGAGCTTTATCGGCAAGGATGCCGTCACCCTCATTCTCGGCGACAACGTCTTTTACGGCGGAGACGGCTTTTACAAGGCCTTCGCTGACTTCAAAGGCGGCGCAACGATCTTCGGCTATCACGTCAACGACCCGGAACGCTATGGTGTAGTCGAGTTTGACGGCGAAGGACAGGCCATTAGCATCGAAGAGAAACCCAAACAGCCGAAGAGCAACTACGCCGTCCCGGGCCTGTATATCTACGACAACAGCGTCGTGACGATCACGCGGAACCTGAAGCCGTCCGCGCGCGGGGAGCTGGAAATAACCGATGTGAACGTTGAGTACATGCGGCGCCGGCAACTGCACGTGCACCGTCTCAGTCGCGGATTCGCCTGGCTGGATGCCGGCACGAGCAGCAGCCTGCACGAGGCCTCGGCTTACGTGCAGACGATCGAGAAGCGGGCCGGCATCAAGATCGGCTGTCCGGAGGAGGCGGCTTTCCGCCGCGGTTTCCTGTCGCTGGACCGGCTCGACGCGCTCACGACGAAGATCCCCAAGTGCGAGTATCGGGAGTATTTGATCGAAGTGGTCGCCGAGGCCCGGCGGCTGAGCCGCTGACCTCTCTATGAGCCGCGAACCTATGCAAGCACGCTGCCGACGATTCTCCCTCGCCCCTTCAGAAGGGGAGAGCGGGGTGAGGGGTCCGTTACTTCTCCGGGATTCATGGCTCGGCGGGGCGTCGAATGCTGGAAGCCGAAATTCCCTATGAACGTTCTGACCTGCGACATCCCCGGCCTGCTCGTCATTGAGCCGAAGGTATTCGGCGACGCGCGCGGCTTCTTCCTTGAGAGCTGGAACCGGCTCCGCTACGCCGAGGCCGGCCTGAACGCGGACTTTGTGCAGGACAACGTCTCGTTCTCGCGGCGGGGCATCCTGCGCGGACTGCATTTCCAAAACCCGCAGCCCCAGGGCAAACTGCTCCAGGTGCTCCTAGGCGAGGTGTTCGACGTGGCGGTGGACATCCGCCGCAGCTCAACCACGTTCGGCAAGTGGCACGGCCTGGTGCTCTCAGGCGAGAACAAACGACAATTCTACGTCCCCTCCGGGTTCGCCCACGGCTTTGCGGTGCTCAGCGAAACGGCACTCTTTCAATACAAGTGTACTGAGCTATATTCGCCCAAGGACGAGATGGCCATCCGCTGGGACGACCCGGACATCGGCATTCAGTGGCCGTTGAAGGAGCCGCTGCTTTCCGAGCGCGACGCCAAGGCCCTGCGCCTGCGCGACGTGCCGCCTGAAAGGCTTTTTTAATGAACCTGGAGCTAACAGGCAATGGTAGGGCGCGTCACTCTGTGCGCGCCGGAGGAGCGCAGCCGTTGAGCGTCGCTATTCAGTCGGGAGCTGCCTTCCCCCTCACCCCTGCCCTCTCCCTAGGGGAGAGGGAGACCGTTAGCAGCGCTGGAAAAAGTTCGGTGTCCAGGGAGTATCCCCGCATGGCCGAAAGCCGTTCCCTCTCCCTAAGGGAGAGGGCCAGGGTGAGGGGGAATAGGACGTTCGCTTACACACACGCGGTCCATAGCACTGCAGCACGCCTATGAGCCTCCCCCACATACTTCTCATCGGTAAGATCGGCCAGGTCGGCTGGGAATTGCGCCGCACACTGGCACCCCTGGCCCGCGTCACCTGCGTGGATTTTCCGGAAATTGACCTGACCAGCGGCGACTCCATCCGCACATGGGTGCGGGACACCCGGCCCAACATCGTCATCAATGCCGCCGCTTACACCGCGGTGGACAAGGCGGAGTCAGAGCTGGACAAAGCCATGAGCATCAACGGCGTGGCCCCGGGCATCCTGGCGGAAGAGGCCAAGAAGCTGGGCGCGCTCATGGTTCATTACTCGACAGACTACGTCTTCGACGGCTCCAAGACCACACCCTACGTTGAGGCGGACCCGCCGAATCCGCTGGGCGCCTACGGCCGCACGAAGCTGGCGGGTGACGAGGCGGTGCGGGCCGCCGACGGTGCGCATCTGATCTTCCGGCTTTGCTGGGTCTATGGCGCGCGCGGACAGAATTTCATGCTCACCATGATGTGGCTGGCGCGCGAGCGCGAGACGTTACGCGTGGTGGGCGACCAGCTTGGTTGCCCCACCTGGTCGCGGATGATCGCAGAAGCGACAGCGCAGGCCGTGAAGCAGGCTGTCGCGGCGCAGGATATCGGCGCTCTCACGGGCACTTACCATCTCGCGTCATCGGGCACCACCTCTTGGCATGGCTTCGCGGATGCCATCATCAAGCTGATGCCGGCTGACGGGAAGAAATGCGTGCGGGTTGAAGCCATCACCACCGCGGAGTATCCGACGCCCACGAAGCGCCCGGCCTATTCGGTGCTGTCATGTGACAAGCTCCAGCGCGCCTTCGGTCTAAGGCTGCCGCCCTGGGAGGACAGCCTGAAGCAGGTGCTGGAAGAGAGGTAAACAACAAAGGAACGAAGAAACAAAGGAAGGCATGAAAGAGATAACCGCCAATCAAGCACGGCATCCACCGCATTCTGAACCTCCATCTTCCTTAGTTCCTTTGTTACTTTGTTGTTAAATCCATGAATCTCCTGGTCACTGGCGGCGCCGGCTTCATCGGCTCCAACCTTATCCATCACGTCATCGACCGGCCCGAAGTGGACCGGCTGGTCAACCTTGACTGTCTGACTTACGCCGGACGCCTCGAAAACCTCGTGGCCGTGGCGAAGCACCCGAAGTATTCCTTCGAGAAGGTGGACCTGCGGGACAAGACCGCCGTCCTCGACGTTGTGCAGCGCCACGGCATTACCCACGTCATGCATCTGGCGGCCGAGTCTCACGTGGACCGCTCGATTACCGGTCCAGGCGATTTCGTGCATACGAATGTCGTGGGCACCTTCAACCTGCTCGAAGCCTGCCGCGCCACTTGGCAAACCACAGGTGTCGGCCACCGCTTCCACCACGTATCCACCGACGAAGTCTATGGCAGTCTGGGCCCGACCGGGCTCTTCACCGAAACAACCCCCTACGCGCCAAACTCCCCTTACTCGGCCAGCAAGGCCTCCAGCGACATGCTGGTGCGCGCCTACCACCACACCTACGGATTGGAGACGGTGATCACCAATTGCTCGAACAACTACGGGCCGTACCAGTTTCCGGAGAAGCTGATCCCGGTGGTAATTCAGAGCGTGCTGGCGCGCAAACCGGTTCCCGTCTATGGCGATGGCATGAACGTGCGCGACTGGCTCTACGTCCGCGACCATGCGGAAGCGCTCTGGTTGGTGCTGACGCGCGGTCGCACCGGCGAGACCTACAACATTGGCGGCCACAACGAATGGGCCAACCTCCCCATCGTGCAACTGATCTGCGATCTGATTGACGAAATGGGTCCGCAGCTTGGCGGCAATTCGCGCAAGCTGATCACTTTCGTGAAGGATCGCCCGGGCCACGACCGCCGCTATGCGATTGACGCCTCGAAAATCGCGAAGGACCTAGGCTGGCTCCCCGCCCACAAGTTCGAGCAGGGCATCCGCGAGACGGTGCGCTGGTATATTGATAACCAGGCGTGGGTCCGCTCGGTTCTGAAGCGATAGAGGCGTCGCAATGCTGCGCCGGACATAGCGCCACTCGCGATATAGGCGCTCACCAGCCGGACACTAGCTGCTCACTGGCAGGCGCTGGTCCCGTAGGGGTCGTACAGATCCAGCCGCCCTGCCGTCGCCCGGGCCCATGGAAATCTCTGTCTTTGGCTTGGCGCCTCATGTTAGCCTCCGCCCATGCCACTGTCGTGGAATGAGATTCGCCACCGCGCCATCGCCTTCAGCCGGGAATGGCAGGGCGAAACGCGCGAGGCCGCCGAACGTCAATCCTTCTGGAACGACTTCTTCAACGTCTTCGGCGTCCGCCGCCGCACCGTCGCTACCTTCGAGGAGCCGGTGAAGAAGCTCTCCGGCGACTGGGGCTTCATTGATCTGTTCTGGCCGGGCCGCCTGCTCGTCGAACACAAGTCCGCTGGTGAGGACCTCGGCAAGGCCCACGCCCAGGGCATGGATTACATCCGTGGCCTCAAGGACACCAAGCGCGACCGCGAGATTCCCCGCTGGCTGATCATCTCCGACTTCGCCCGCATCGCCCTCCACGACCTCGAACCGGACCAGGATACCGACGCCCCGTTGCTCACTCGTCTCCCGTCCCGGGTCGAGTTCCCGCTGGTCGATCTCCACAAGCACGTCCGCCATTTCGCCTTCATCGCCGGCTACACCCATCACCGCCTCAATCCCGAGGACCCCGCCAACCTGGAAGCCACCCAGCTCATGTGCGACCTGCACGACGCCTTGCAGGCGGGCGGCTACAACGGCCACGAGCTCAAGCGTTTCCTCGTCCGCATCCTCTTCTGCCTCTTTGCCGAGGACAACGGCATTTTCCCACAGAAAGGTTTCGAGCTGTTCCTGCGCGACCGCACCGCCGATGACGGCTCCGATCTCGGTCTCCGGCTGGAGCAGCTCTTCCGCGTTCTCAACACGGCCACCCTGAAGCGCCAGCAGAATCTCGATGAGGAACTCCGCGACTTCCCCTACGTCAACGGCGAACTCTTTGCCGAGCGGCTCGAATTCGCCGAGTTCAACGCCGACATGCGCAACGGCCTGCTCGCTTGCTGCCGCTTTCGCTGGGAAACCATCTCCCCCGCCGTCTTCGGCTCGCTCTTCCAGGCGGTCATGGACAGCAAGGAACGCCGGCGCATCGGCGGGCACTATACGGCGGAGAAGAACATCCTCAAAGTCATCCGCTCCCTGT
This sequence comes from uncultured Verrucomicrobia subdivision 3 bacterium, assembly GCA_903912925.1. Lineage (GTDB taxonomy): Bacteria > Verrucomicrobiota > Verrucomicrobiia > Limisphaerales > UBA8199 > PALSA-1440. The sequence continues at coordinate 5,279 of CAIWJG010000227.1, forward strand.
TCCTCGACGACCTGCGCGCCGAGTTCGACAGCATCAAGGTCGACCGCTCCACCCGCCGCACCGCGCGCCTCCAGGAGTTTCACGAGAAGCTGGCCAAACTTCGCTTCCTCGATCCCGCCTGCGGCTGCGGCAACTTCCTCGTCATCACCTACCGCGAACTGCGCAAGCTGGAGCTCGAAGTCCTGCTGGAGCTTTACGGCCAGCAGCACGAAATGTCGCTCGACGACGTGACCCAGCTTTCCAAGGTCAACGTGGACCAGTTCTACGGCATCGAGATCGAGGAATTCCCGGCCCGCATTGCCGAGGTCGCCCTCTGGCTGACCGACCACCAGGCCAACATCGCGCTCTCGCAGGCGTTCGGCCAGTTCTACGACCGCCTGCCGCTGCGCGCCTCGCCCCACATCGTCGTCGGCAATGCCCTGCGCACCGACTGGCGGACCGTCCTGCCGCCCGAGCAATGCTCTTTCGTCCTCGGCAACCCGCCGTTCATCGGGAAGCAGTTCATGACTCCCGAGCAGAAGATGGACATGGATATTGTGTGCGGCAAAGTCAAAGGTGGCGGCGTCCTTGACTACGTCACCGGCTGGTATTTCAAGGCTGCCGAATATGTGAAGGGTACCTCCATCCCTTGCGCGTTTGTCTCAACAAACTCGATTAGCCAAGGCGAGCAACCCGGTATCCTTTGGGGCGAGCTTTATGGGCGGCATCGGATGAAGATTCATTTCGCTCACCGCACCTTTCCCTGGGAAAGCGAGGCGCGCGGCAAGGCTCACGTGCACGTCGTTATCATCGGCTTTGGTGCCACCGACCTCCCGGCAAAGTATATCACCGACTACGATACCGACCTTGAACATCCGACCCGTGCGCAAGCCGCGAACATTAACCCCTACTTGGTGGAGGGCAACGATACCGTGCTCACCAAACGCACCACACCATTGTGCGCCGTGCCGGAGATTGTATTTGGCTCAATGCCAAACGACGACGGGCACCTACTGCTCGACCGGGAAGCGAAAGCGGAGTTGCTCCGGTTTGAGCCGGGTGCCAAGAAATTCATACGGCAGTTCCTTGGCGCGGATGAATTCATCAACGCCATTGAGCGGTGGTGTCTTTGGCTTGTGGATGCTTCCCCCTCAGAGTTGCGGGCGCTGCCAGAAGTCATGCGCCGTGTCGAGGGAGTCAAGGCGCACCGTCTGGCCAGCAGTCGCGAGACGACTCGTGCGCTCGCCGCCAGCCCTGCTCTCTTTGGAGAAAACCGGCAACCCCAATCGAAGTATCTGCTCATCCCTGGCGTGTCATCGGAACGACGCGCTTACATTCCCATTGGGTTCCTCCCACCGAGTATCATCGCAAGCAACCTCGTCAATGTGGTTCCCGACGCGAAGCTTTATCATTTTGGCGTTCTTACGTCGCAAATGCACATGGCTTGGATGCGCTACACCGCAGGTCGCCTGGAGAGTCGCTACCGCTATTCCGCCGGCATCGTTTACAACAACTACCCCTGGCCGGAGAAGGTGACGGCCAAACAGCGAGCAGCGGTGGAAGCAGCGGCGCAGGCTGTGCTGGACGCGCGGGCGCGGTACCCGACCTCGACGCTGGCTGATTTGTATGACCCGTTGGCGATGCCCGCGCCGCTGCTCAAGGCGCATCAGCAACTGGACCGCGCGGTGGACCGCTGTTACCGACCCGAGCCGTTTCCCAGCGACCGGCACCGCGTCGAATACCTCTTCGCCCTCTACGAGCAGCTCACCGCCCCCCTGGTCGCCGCCGCCAAGCCCGCCCGGAAGGGCCGGAGGCTGCCAACGACAGCATAGTCCGTGCGCAGCCCCGGCGCCCGCCCCGCCTCGCCGTACGCACCACCTACCAGTGCATACCTGCGCGAAGTGAAAGGCGCGGTCTTGGCCCCGAGGATTCAACCAAGCCTCATTGGACGTTAAGACGGTAGAAGGCGGGGCCAACAGCAGGAAGATTGGTGTCCGGGCAGGCGACTGTGCCCGCGGTCCCGGCGATGTTGGTCTTGATCGGCAGAAAGGCAGGTTGCGCAAGAAGATTGGTGCTGCGTTCAAGGGTGTACATGACATTGCTGGCGCTCTGCCAGCGTACCGTGGCGACCGCCCCGGTTATGGAGATGGACGAGAAACGCAGAACCGATAAGCCGTTCGTGGGGTCAGTGCCAGCGCGCCATTCCTGCCAGTTGTTCATTCCGTCGCTGTCGGAGTCAAGGGAGTCGGCGGAGCCGTCGGTCGGCAGGTCGTACTGTTGGAGCCAGGCGTAGGAGATGATTGAGGCCGGGTTAGGGAGCTCATACGCGCCAAGGTCCGCCGTTCCGCCGCTGACGCGCGGGTTGCCATCAAGGTCGTTGGTGACAGCGACTGCAGCGTTCTTGCCGGCGTTGATGCAGGGAGAATTGAATTCCAAATGGTAATCTCCCTCGCCCGGATTCGCCAGAAGCGGCTCATTGGTGAAATTATTCAGACCGAGAGGGAGCGGCGTTGTACAACAGTAATAGAACGGCACAAGGAGCTGGAGGTATGGATCGGGTGGGGAAGGGGTATAATTTTGCCCATTGGTGGCGGTGTTGTAGCAGACGATGGAGTTCGTCGCTCCCCAAAGGTGCAAGCGCGGATTTGATTCGAGAGAGGTACCCAACCCGGCTCCTCCGCTGCGGCCAGCCGTGTTGCTGACAATAGTGCAGTTCACAAAGATACTGTTGCAAACGCCGCCGCCAAACGACGCAAAGTTGCCGCCAACCACGCAGTTATCCAATCGCGCCAAATACGCTCCACCGCCATTCTCCGATGAATTGCCCCTTAAGACGCAGTTGATCAGTCTCCCCCCATAAGCGCCACCGCCTCTTACTGAAGCGGAATTGTTGATGAGAAAGCAATTCGTGACGGTCGCAGAAGTGGTCACATCACAATATGTCCCCCCGCCAGAGGCGTATTCGCGACTGGCGGACCAGGCATGAGTCGCGCCGTTAGTTAGCGTAAAGCCCGACAGCACCGCTTCATTCGACAGGAATACGCACCGCACAGCACTGGCGTCGTTCGTGTTCCCGGGCACTTGGTAACCCTGGATGAAGGTTAGCCCTGGGCCGTTGACGCTCCGCACCGTAACGGGCTTGGTGACCACTACCCGGTTGGTAAGGTCGGCACTGTTGCCGCTGGATGTTCTGCCGCCGGTGGCATAAACACCACTGGTGACGAGGACGAGATCGCCGGAATCAGCCGCGTCGATGGCATCCTGGATGCTATTGGCAGCGGCGGACCAGTTGGTGTAGGGCGGGGTGGGGGCTGGGCTGTTGGGGTCAACGTAGTGGATCGTAGCAGAGACACCCGGTATTGCGAGGAGCCAGAGGAGGACGCTTAGTGTTAGCGCATTGTAGCTCATGGTCTAACGGTGGTTCTCGGCCGTACAGGCACATTCGTTTGCGAGAGGAGGAAATGGAGATTAGTAAAAACCAACGGCGCCCGCAGAATGTATTTGGGGTCTTCCACACGCAACTGCAGCAGGGCCTTATCGGGAGTAAAAACCCTAACGCCGGCAGGGACATCCCCAACACGGCCAGTCTCGGTGCCGCGTTTACGCCAATAAACGTAGTACACCGGCACAAACTTCCCTTGTGGGGGATGAACGTAGTCATTGTCCGGCTCAACGACCAGGACGCAGTCGCGGTTCAGCGCCAAAACATCCATGGACAGCGCCGCCAGGCATTGGCTGGCCAACTGGTACGCCTCGTTGGTATCCATCCGGCTCAGCGGCCACGTGTAGAGCCGTTGGTATCGTCGGCAATCCTTCGCTTGGTGGGTCCCCTCCAGGTAGGAGAACCTGTTACCTTGGGAAACGTAATAAGTGTAGTTGCGGGTCGTAACATTCCCGATGGCCTTCTGCACGTGGGCATAACCAAACGCATTGATGAACCGCTCTACCAAATCGGCCTCTGTGATGGGGAGCTTCTCCGGAAGCCGTAATTCGGTTGCGACTCGGTTGGCTTCCTGGAGCACCAGGCGAAATGCCTCGTCGTGGTAGGCTTTGGTCGTGAACATCAGGGCAGGAGTATATTTCCCGTCCGGCCCGATGGGGTTGGGCACGCCCGGCGGGGGATCGTCCCCCGGCCCGCCCAACAAAACACCGGTGCCGGCGAGCAGCGATACCAACCAAAGAGAAGAGAAACCAGCGGCCATAACGAGGTTTCGGAACGGGCCTTTAACGGGGCGGGGCGTTGGTGAAGAAATCGGGAGTGATTCCATTGAGTGTGTTCGTGCCATGACGGCGAACCCACTGCTCCCGAACCAGCTCCCAGCCACCCAGTTGGCGCAGGACGTTCGTGGCAATAAGGCGGACTTGGTGGTCTGGGTCGCGCATGGCCGCACGAAGGGCGGCGACCATGCTGGGAACCTCAGCGGGTAGCCTGGGATCGGCTACGTCCTCGAGTGCTAGCAGGCAGTGGGCAGCCCGCAGTCGGGTGCGAGCTAAGTCGGACTGCAAAGCATTCGTGAGGGCCGGCACCACAAGGGCAGGACCAATTGTGAGCAAAACCCTCTCTGCTTCTCCGTGAACTGGAAAATATGTGTTGGTATCGTCCAGGCAGCGTATGAGCGCGGGCACAACCTGGGCCGCCACCTGGCCGCTGGCAAAACACTCCAGCTCGCCAATGGCGTACCACCGCGTCCAGGGCGGGCTATTGGTCACCAGCGAGATGAGACTGGGAATGGCTTCCCGCCCGATGCAGCCGAGAGCGCCAGCGCAGCGGTGGGCCCGCTCAGGGTCGGATGACGCCCGGGCCAGGCGGGTAAGCTCCGGGATCGCAGGGCGCGCCGTGGTGCCAAGGGAACCAAAGGCATTCGGTGAGCGCTCAGCGCGCTCCGCCGGGGTGAGCGGGCGGTTGCGTACCGCACCCAAGTGCACATCTGTTGCAGGGGCGTCCGCCGATTGTTGGGAGATGGGCCGCTCGTAGCTGATCCACTTGAGCAGTGTTGGAATGGCATTGGTTCCCATGGCACGAATTGCCTCGCCGTATGGCTCGGGGCCGGTGCTCCGCGCATTGAGTACCACGTCCCCAAGCCACTGGGACAACAGACGGCCATTGTAACTTGGCTCCTCATCGGCAGCAATGGCAGCCAAGACGCAGAGGACGAAGAAGCCACACATCCATCGTGGCATACCATGGCAGAGGAAACCAGGGAATGAGAATGCGAAACGTAGATGATCCTGCTTCATAATTACTTGTTCTGGGTCAAGGCCTATTATCACCCGCATCGAACCAGCGATAGGTGTCACGGACAGGGTCCAGCCCGTTGCGGGTCAGGCCGGGATGTCCGTAGATACGTATAGTGCCGCGCCTCTCACGCTCCTTGGGGCCCCTATTAGCGACAGCGTAAGGAGGGCTGATGTATGGTGACCCGATGGTGACCGTGTCGATTTTCGGAACCGGCATCGGACAGGGGACCTGACTCGGGTTGTACGGGTCGGTGGCGTCTCTGAGACACAAAACCAGAGGTTGCCCATTCATCCATTCAGAAAAGAAAAACTGTAGCGTCGCCAGGTAGGCGCTTTGGACGGCAATACTCTGCTGCCGAGTCTCATCACCGCTGGCCAAGGGACCATCTAACCAGCCGACCGACGGGCCGTCCCAGCCGACAAAAGCTTGCGGCCCTAGTATGGAACGGCCCGCCTGGCCCACTGGGCCGAAAGGCATGATGCCGAAAGCGTCCCGCCACTGATGGTTCACGATGGTCCAGCAGGCGTCCAGAAACACAAACCGATAAGGACTGTACGGGATCTCTTTGTCGTTGTCGAGCATCGAAGCCACTAGGCGAGCCTGGATTGTAACGTCGCCCGCCTGATTCTGAAGGCTGTTGGGGGTCCCATGCGCGTAGCAATAAAAGTTCTTGGTCAGGCCATCCCACAAACTGCCACAGAGGGAGGTGGCAGTGGTCGTGGACCCCACGTATCCCGGCTTCCCCGATGGGAGGTCCGGCGACCTAAACTGGTTAAAGGAAGAATCATAACGCAATGGCGTCAGCAGGCCGATGAGGGTCTCCACCACGCCTTGCATTCCTATCCAGACGCACCCCGAAGGAGAGGAGAATTCAGAGTCCAGCGAGTGGACTTGCGGCGTGCACATGTAGGCCACGTCAAACCCATTGCCTTGCTCGTTGGAGGCGGTTTGGCCGTAACGGCTGGTAGGGGTGCCGTGGGCAACGGACGCGCCGCCAGGTCCGTCCAGAAGGGTGATGTCGAATACGGCGTCAAAGGCCGAGCCGGCAAATGAATTCGTGCTGTTATCACAGGTCAGGTCCCAATCTTCCTGGATCATGCCGCTGGAGGTGGACTTCGTGGGAATCGTCTTGAGCAGAGTGGGCGGGTTGGTAGAGGGATCGTAGAGCCGGATGGAGTAGCTGGCATTCGGGACGGGCAGTTGAGCGTCCAGATACGCCCCGCTCTGGTCAAACAGGGCACCGCTCTTGAAGAACCGACAGACGTTGTCGGAGTAAAACGGCACGAGGTGCCCGAGGCCCGTAAGGATGGCCGTGCCCCCGCCGGTGCCGTTCAACGTCAGGCGCGGTTGGAGGAAGTGCAGTCCCGGCGGATCGTAGCTAGTGTTCCAGGTCAACAGAGTGTTCGTGCCATTCGTGGCGCGAGCACAATGCTCCAAGGTCACGTCAAACCCATCCAGGTTGAGATTCAAGCCGCCGATATTGGTCAAGAGGTCGTAGCTTATGGGCAGTTCAAAGACTGCAGTGTCCGGTTCCTGACCGGTGGTGATTTGGGTCAGAGTGAGCGGATTACTTGTGTCAAATGGCTCCTGGTTAAGAGCCTTCTTGATGCGGCCGACGAGCCCATTGCCGGAGAGGTCAACGTCGTCATAAAGAAGGCTGTACTTATCGGCCACGGGGGTCCACTCCGGTCCCAAGGTCGAGTTATCATTCTGCCAGTCAGTTTCCTGGCCGATGTGCGTGTTGAAATCCCCATCCCCATGCCAGTTTTCGACATAATCCGGGATGCCGTCGCCCTCCGAGTCCCTGGGCAGAAAGCATGCCGAGTTTGTGGTGGCAACATAATGCAGTCCGATGTTGACCATTTGCCCGGAGCCTTCCTTCGTTTGGTCCACCCGCGTGGTGTAGTGGAATAGGCCAGCATCATTCGCCGTACGGCTTCCGGCGTGGTAGAGCGGAGTCGTTGTAGGCAGGTAGTAATCCCCTAACGGCCCGCTTTGGTAGGGCGGGGCGCTGCTGAGCACCTGGTCGCTCACGGAATTCGTCGGCACCAGCCGGCTGGCGGTGTCGATATACCTCAACTCCGAAGCTAACATCGGCCAATAACCGTTGCTATCGTGGTCCAGCGGCTCGGCGGTGTCCTGCCAGAACTCAACCTTGTCGAACAGGTTGTCTTTGAAAACCCAGTTGCCCGCCGTGGCGGGGATCGGCTCCAGCATGAACCACTGCCCGCCCCGAAACAGGTTATTGTAGGCCTGAAGGGAAAGATCCGAATTGAGCACCTCGATGTCCCAGTAGAAGGTGGGATTGAGGGTCACCGAGACCTGATCGAATAGAGAGTTCTTCCAGGACACGGCCCCGGGGGCGAAAACGTAGTCTTCCCCGAACCAGTAGTAGTCCGGCGGCCCTAGATTGATTCGGCCGCCGCGCACGATACAGTCTTGCAAGGCCCAGAACACGGAACTGTCCGGTGAAGTCATCCATTGCCCATCCTCCGAAATCCCCGACCAGAATTGGTAGTCTTGCGCCGACAAGCAAAACTTGCAGAACCGGAAGTCCAAAGTCGGCGCCGGGCTGCCCGCCTCATTCGGCTCGTAATCTGCCACCAACGAGATCACCCCAAAGGGCATCTCCCCCCAGGCTTGATACTGCCAATAGGCGGTCGCAGGCGTTTCTTGAACCAGCTTGGTGGCGGTGAACACATTTGGCTGCAGCGGCGTGCCGTGGCTCACCAGGGTCGAGCCTTGCCCCACCCAGAACCCCACCACCGTGAACGTGTTATACGCGGGCACATACTCGTTCCGCACCGCTATCGCCGTCCCCGGCAGAATCCGCACCGTGCCTCCACTGAGCGTCAAAGCTCCCACCGTGTAATCCAGCGCATCATACCAGTACCCCAAATCTGGCGCACCGCTGCTGTAGCGCGGCACTTGCGGCCCGAGGGTCATCTCCCCGCTCACTTGTAGATAAGCAGCCAGGGCTATCGGCGCATACGTTGTCTTGTTGTGCATCTCCGAAGCCAGCGCCGGGGAAATATTGGCTGTCCCTGCATGGTGCAACGGGGAATCAACCGCCAGGTAATAGTTCCCCAGGCTCTCGGGTTGGAATACCGTCCCGGCGGGATTAATGGCCGTGTTCTGAGTGATGACGATGGAACTGCCTTCAAACGAGCCCAGCAGTATGCTGTTGGTCAAGGCCAGCTTATAGGGCGGCGAAGGCGCGGTCCAAAAGGTGCTCACGTCCGCGGTGACATGCTCCGCCTCGACTTCCACCGAGTTGGTCGAAGCGCCGATGGCCGCGCCACACTGCGCGAAAAGGACGTTGTGCAGAATGTCGCGTGCGCCAAAACCCCAGACTTGGTTGGCGATGGCAATGTTGCACTGGTAAAACTGGCAATCCCAAACATCCAACTTTCTGGGCAACACGGGTGTTGTGACTCCTATATCCGCAAAACAAATCCGCAGGTTGCTGATGGTGCTGCTACTCGACGCGGCCAGATTGAGATAGGCAACGCCGTTGGTGGCTGGCTGGGGGTTTGGGCTCGACCCAAACGTCAGCACACCTTGTGATCTATCGTCAACCGAGGTGAGGATCGCGGGAAGATACGGCTCTGTCTCGCAAACCAGCGCTCCCTTGACCACGAGACTGGAATTGGTGGAATAGGAACAGCCAAATTTGATCACGCTTCCGCCCCGCAGCGTGGTGGTCCCATACAACTCCACCGGTGAGCTGATGCAGTAGGTGACTCCGTTCTTGAATGAATAATCCTGGCGCGGTCCTTGGACGTAAGTGTAGAGCGGATCGCCCGTCCCCTCCAGCACGGTCAACCACGCCGCATGGCTGGAAACGGAGGTCACCCCGTTCAACACGGTGACCGCATAATAAAGCGCATCACCAGCTTGGACATTATTGATCGTGTAGCTGTTGTTCGTCCCGCCCGGAATGCTTTCGCCGTAGCACGTCCATTGGTAGGTCAGCGTTCCGCTCCCGGTGGCAACCACGCTGAACGTGACGGTGTCCCCTTCCAACACGGTCTGGTCCAGCGGCTGAGACACAATGGCCAGCGTGGATGAGGGAGCGCCGCTACGCGCCCAAATACAAAGATTGGTCCGCCCGTTGCGCGCCAGTTGGATGGGCGTGGAGTCGCCGTTGGTCCCGTAAAGCCACTGTTCCTCCGCCCACGATGCAGCGCTCAAGTCCTCTGTCGTCAAGACGGTATAAGCCTGCCACTCAAAAGTGTTATGGACGATGACGCTCACATTGGATTCGTCCACGCCCCCTGGAGGTATCTCCAGCCAAAGGCCGGTGTAACTGCTCAAATCCAGCGGCGTCAGTAGCGAGCCGCCGAACGTTGCCGACATGGCATTGGCCCGCATCGATTGTTCGCTGGTGCCGTCTATCTCCCGCTGCTGCCAGAGCGCATTCCAGTCAACCGCCGAGTCGTCAATCAGGAAGCAGCCTCCCCCGAGATCATATACCGGCGTTTCGCCGGGCAAGTCCAGCGGGGCCGCTGGAAGCGGCGGGTACGGCTGGTCCGGAGCCGGGCCGTGGAGGTAGTAATAGTTGCCTTGGCTGAGGCAGTTCGTTAGCTCCAGCGGTGTCAGGCTGGCGAGCTGGGCGGAGGTGATTTGGGGCTGGGAGCGCAAGGTCGTAGCGGTCGTAACGGCCAACGCCACCACCAAAGCACGATTGAGTATTGTGCTGGGTTGCAGTCTGCTTCGCTTCATAGGTTGCCTTTCATGGTTTCCGTTCCTGTTCTCTCGCAGCCGGGTGCTGCGAACACTCGAACCATTAGCCAGCCCTGGAAAGCAGGCGTGCCCAGCGCACTCCCATCCCGGGCAGCAACCACAGAGCCGGCAGTCAAAAGCACACCGGGACGCGTGACCTGTGCGCATTCGAGGTGGATTCGACTGCCAAGGGTACATGGTCGCTTTTGGATGGAGTCCGAGTCCTCGCAACGCAAAGACTTAGGCCAGAAGCACCGCGCTCGCTTCCGGCTTTATGTGAAAGAACCTGTGCCTGTCTGTAGCAGATCTGGCATGAAAAGCAAGCTCTATTACGTGGTCAACGGGAAGCAGCGCTGGCGGCGTCATGCCGTTCCCAAAGACCCGCGCACGCCTGCCCAACAGCGCTCTCGGGCGCGTTTCGCCGCCGCCTCCAAGACGTGGAGTGAGGATGGTCTGCTAACCGAAGCGCACCGGAACGCGTGGTACTCCGACGGCGCCAAGAGGCAGAGCAGTTCTCGCCTGGGCTCCTCGGGTCCGTTGACCGGACAACAGAATTACATCGGACGCAACTGCACCCGGAAGCAGCGCGAATGCGAAATGCTCTTGCACCCGCGCCAGCCGGAGCAGCACAAGGCGAAGAACAAAGCGCTCAGGCCAAAGCTAACAGCGGAAGCATCTCAATACCAGCCATTTACGCGAGCAACATCAGGGACTCGCCGGGCATACGTCGGGTACGCACCGTCTATTCGCCATGCACGAACAGGGTACGCGAGGAAATGCGAGGCCAGGCAGTTAATGTTGCAAGTGCTGCGTCTCCGGCGGTTTACGCAATCCACGTCAGGCCGCCCCCAGAGCAACACCAGAGCGCTGCCAGTGCGGTACCAGTGGCAGGCGGGATCGGTTCGCCAACCGGCTATTTCTGTGCCCCGGCTAGAACCGTTTCAAAATAGGGAGGCTGCTCCTCGCGGGCAACGACGCTGATCTCGATCCTCTTGAAGCCTGCCGCTTCCAGCCAGTGATGTAGATCGCTCTCGGCAAGACCGAGCCAGCGATCGCCATACAGCTCGTGCGCCCGCTCGAAGTTGTGCCGGGCGAGGTCGAGAATCATTACCTGTCCGCCCGCCTTTAGAATGTTGTGTGCGCCGCGAATTGCTTTGGCCGGGTCTTCGGCATGATGCAACGCCTGGCTCAGGATCACCAAATCCATGCTCTCCGGCTCAATCGGCGGGTTCTGGAGGTCGCCGTGACGGAACTCCAGGTTCTTCAAGTTGTTCTTCTTCGCCTTGGCCGCGCCGAACGCCACGATCTTCTCGGAGTTATCCACCGCGATGACTTTCCGGCAACGCCGCGCCAGCAATTCGCTCAGCAGACCCTCGCCCGAACCCAGGTCCGCCACGACCAGCGGCGGCAGAATCCGCAGCAGGAGGTGGCCGAAGGCCTCCCAGGATCGGCCGGGCCCATAAACCCGGTCAAACCGCCCGGCGACATGGTTGAAGTAAACCTGCGCCTGCTCACGGCGGCGGTTGAGTATCCGCTTCAGGTTGATCTGATCCCCGGCATACTCCGGCAGCTCCCGCGCGCCGCGGATGGCCAGTTGGATGAATTCCCCGGCCACCCCCTCGGCCGGCGGAATCAGCTTATAGAAGGTGCGTTTGCCCTCGCGCCGGGACTGCACCAGGCCGGCATCCTGTAACAGCCCGAGATGCGTCGAGATGCGCGATTGGCCCATCCGCGTGATCTCCTGAAGCTCATTGACCGACAACTCACCCTTCTCCAACAGCGCCACGATGCGTAGGCGCGTCGGGTCGGACAGGGCGCGGAGGGATTTGAGGGTGGTGCTCACGGCGCTATTTTAGCGAAATATCTGTTGACGACCACAGTAAAAGATGTATCATCTTATCCTGATACGTCAATATGACAATTTACTCATAGCCTATATAAACTGATTCCATGAGCAAGAACTACATCTTTTCTTCCGAGTCCGTCGGCGAAGGCCATCCGGACAAAGTCTGCGATACCATTTCCGATGCCGTGCTGGATGCCTGTCTGACGCAGGATCCGAGCAGCCGCGTAGCGTGCGAAACCTACGCCAAGTCCAATCTGGTAGTGGTAGGGGGGGAAATCACGACCAAAGCGAAGCCCGACTTCAACGCGATTGCCCGCGAGGCAATCCGTGAAATCGGCTATACGCATGATGATGACGTCTTTCACGCCGATCGGGTGCTGATCCTGAACGCCATCACCTCCCAGAGCCCCGACATTAAGCAGGGCGTGGATGCCAAGGCCGCGGAAGGCAAGAAGACGGCCGAGCAAGGGGCGGGAGACCAGGGTCTGATGTTCGGCTACGCCACGAACGAGACGCCGGAACTGATGCCCGCGCCGATCATGTTTGCGCACCAGCTTGGGCGCGAGCTGACCCGCATTCGCAAGACCGGGGCGGTCAAGTGGCTGCGGCCCGACGCCAAGAGCCAAGTTTCCGTGCAGTATGTCAACGACCAGCCGGTGCGCATTACCAACGTCGTGGTCTCGACGCAGCACTCGGCGGACGCGAAACACCGCACTATCGAGCGCTTCATTATCGACGAGATTATCAAGAAAGTGTTGCCTGCGCATTTGCTGGACAAGAAGACCGTTTACCTGGTCAACCCAACTGGACGGTTTGTGGTGGGCGGGCCCCAGGGCGACACAGGGTTGACGGGCCGCAAGATCATCGTGGACAGCTACGGCGGGATGGGGCGGCACGGCGGCGGTTGCTTCAGCGGCAAGGATCCGTCCAAAGTGGACCGGAGCGCCGCCTACATGGGCCGTTACGTGGCCAAGAACATTGTCGCCGCAGGGCTGGCCTCGAGCGCGGAGATTCAGTTTGCCTATGCCATCGGCTATCCTGACCCGGTTTCCGTGTGCATCAACACGTTCGGCACCGGCGTCGTGAGCGACGAGGATCTGGAACGCGTGGTAGCGGAGGTGTTCAGCTTCAAGCCTGCGGCGATCATCAAGCAGCTCAACCTGCTGCGCCCAATCTATTCCAAGACGACCAACTACGGGCACTTCGGCAAGAACGATCCCGACATCACGTGGGAGAAGACCGACAAAGTGCAGGCCTTGCGCAAGGCGGCGAGCAAATGCGCCCCGGCGGTTGCCGCCGCCACGCTGAAGAAAGCCGCGGCGGTGGTTAAAGGTTAGAGGGCCAGCGCGTAAGGCATTACTCAAGAACAATCAGCGATTACCAAGCATTATGTCCACTTTGACCAAGACCAAAGGCAAGAAGGCCGCGTCAGCCAACGGCAAAGGCCGCACGACGATCGATTACAAGATTAAAGACCTCAGCCTCGCCGAATGGGGCCGCAAGGAAATCTCGGTGGCCGAGCAGGAAATGCCCGGCCTGATGTCCATCCGCGAGAAGCACGGTACCGAGAAGCCCCTGAAGGGCGTTCGCGTGACCGGCTCGCTGCACATGACGATCGAGACGGCTGTGCTGATCGAGACCCTGGCGGAGCTGGGTGCCTCAGTGCGCTGGGCAAGCTGCAACATATTCAGCACCCAGGACCAGGCCGCTGCGGCCATCGCCAAGGCCGGCATTCCCGTCTTCGCCTTCAAAGGGGAAACGCTCGAGGAATACTGGGACTACACGCTGGCCGCGTTGACGCACCCCGGCGGCAAAGGCCCGGAATTGATCGTGGACGACGGCGGCGACGCCACGTTGCTGCTGCACAAGGGCTACGAGATGGAGCAGGGCAGCGATTGGGTAAACAGCCCTAGCGACAGCCACGAAGAGGACGTCATCAAGAAGCTCCTCAAGCGTTGTGCCAAAGAGCGCCCCGGCTGGTTTGCTGAGGTCGTCAAAGACTGGAAAGGCGTGAGCGAAGAGACCACGACGGGTGTCCATCGCCTCTACCAGATGCTCGAAGCGGGCAAGTTGCTGGTGCCGACCATTAACGTGAATGACTCGGTTACCAAGTCCAAGTTTGACAACCTTTACGGCTGCCGCGAATCACTAGCCGACGGTCTGAAGCGGGCTCTCGGGGTGATGATCGCGGGCAAGACCGCGTGCGTCTGCGGCTACGGCGATGTCGGCAAAGGCAGCGCCCACAGCCTGCGCGGCTTCGGCGCGCGCGTGATCGTGACGGAGATTGACCCCATCAATGCTTTGCAGGCGGCGATGGAAGGGTTCGAGGTGACCACCCTCGAAGACACCCTGGGCGAGGCTGATATCTATGTCACTTGCACCGGCAATCGTGACGTCATCACGCTGGACCACATGCTCAAGATGAAGAACCAGGCGATCGTCTGCAACATCGGCCACTTCGACAACGAGATCCAGGTGGACCGGTTGAACCAGGCCAAAGGGGTGTCCCGGATGAACATCAAGCCGCAGGTAGACCGCTATGACGTGCCGGGCGGCCGGAGCATCTACCTGCTGGCCGAAGGCCGGCTGGTGAACCTCGGCTGCGCCGAAGGTCATCCGAGTTTCGTCATGTCCAATTCCTTCACGAACCAGGTCCTGGCACAACTCGACCTCTGGACCAATCGTAAGGAGTACAAGCCCGCCGTCTATCGCCTCCCGAAGAAGCTCGACGAAGAAGTCGCCCGCCTGCATCTCGAGAAGATCGGCGTCAAGCTAACCAAGCTGACGAAGAAGCAAGCCGATTATATCGGCGTGCCGGCGGATGGCCCTTACAAACCGGAGCACTACCGGTACTAGCAAGAATTGCTGAATCTCTTATTGACGGGGCGGGCCGGTTTGCTACAAATCCGGGGTCCGTTCAATGAACCAGCGTGTAGGTGTCAGAAGACAGATTGTCGGTGAACCTAATTAAAACGACGACATTCAGCGATCCTGCGGGTGCAGTCCTCCCCACATCGTTCCCTTGATCAGACCTGACCTTATGAACCAGAACCGGCTCTTTGTTGGTAACCTGTCCTACCAGACCATGGAGAACGATCTTCAGGATTACTTCTCCCAGGCAGGCGTCGTAACCTCGGCAAACCTGATGCAGGACAAGGTGACGGGCAAATCGCGCGGCTTTGCCTTCATAGAATTCGCCACCCCGGAAGAGGCAAGCAAGGCCGTGGAACAGTTTCACAACCAAGAGTTTCAAGGCCGCGCATTGACAGTAAACGTAGCCAAGCCGCGGGAAGAGCGGGCACCGCGCTACAGCGGGGACCGGCCGGGCGCCGGCGAGGCACGCGTTTAACGTCGGTATTCCACCCGCCGCCCGGTTCGCCCGCTGAGTGCCGGTTCGGCCCGGCATCGGTGTTTGCCAGCTTCTGGATGAGGTTACTTGGGCAAATGGCGAGGTGGGAATAAGGGTTTGACACTCGCGACTCGCGACTCTAGCTTTTACCAAAATCAATTTTATGGCTGAGAACATACCCAACATTCCAAGCGGCGCAGTGCCGCCCAAAAAGGAGACCGGAAAAGTTCAACCCAAGAAGGAGACGGTGCGGATCAATTTGCCGCCCAAGCCCTCAGCCGCCCCGACCATTAAGCTTCCGACCCTGCCGCCCGGCGGACCCACCGGCGGATCGGCCCCGGCTGCGCCAACCGCGGCCCCGAGTGCCGCTCCCGCACATCCGCCGGGTGCCCCTCGTGTCACCGCCACCGCCGCACCGGCGGCGCCGCGCTCAGCTCCGGCTGCCCCTCGGCCCGCGCTCGCGCCGATGCCTTCTGCGCGCCCCGCGAGCACGCTGGACACCGTCCTGGCGATCGCTGCCGCGGTTGTTGGGCTCGTGGCAGTGGGCAGCACGGTTTACCTGTGGCAGTTTCTGCCGAACCTGTGACCGGGCGTTAAGCCAGGTCACACGGTTGGCGAGAGCGGCGGGTGGCGATGTAGTAGTGGAATCACTCCAAGTTTAATTAGTCCCTATTTGATTATGGCAGGTCCCAATATTGTAACGTTGACGCAGGAGAACTTTGCCGCGGAAGTGCTGAAAGCCTCCGCGCCCGTGCTGGTTGACTTCTGGGCGGAATGGTGCGGCCCGTGCAAGATGATCGGGCCCATCCTGGATGAGCTGGCCACGGAATACGGCGGCCGGGTCAAGATCGGTAAGGTGAACATCGACGAGCATCAGACTCTGGCGACCGAATACGGGGTCCGTGCCGTTCCCACGCTGCTGCTGTTTCACCAGGGCCAGGTGGTGGACCAGATGGTCGGCCTGCGCAGCAAGCGCGATCTCAAGGCCAGCTTCGACCGCGTGGTGGTCTGAGGGCCCAGGTGATCTTTACGCCGGGGCAGTTGTCGCGGCGCGCTGATTTCTATCATCAGCTCGGCCAGCTCACCGGTGCCGGGCTTGGCTTGGTCCGCGCGCTGGAGGAGCTTAAACGCCATCCCCCCGACCGCACTTACCGCGAGCCGATTGGGCAGTTGCTCGATCAGATTGCCGGGGGCGCCACCCTTACCGATGGGGTGCAGCGCTGCGGCCATTGGCTGCCGGCTTTCGACCTAGCGCTGCTGCAGGCGGGTGAGCACTGCGGGCGACTGGACGCCTCCTTTCGGCTGCTGACCGATTACTACACGGACCGCGCCCGGCTCGCGCGGCAGATGATCGGCGACCTGGCCTATCCAGCCTTCCTGCTGCACTTTGCGATCTTCATCTTCCCCTTCGCCCAGTTCTTCGCGTCAGGCAACTGGGCCGTTTATTTGGGCCAGACCGTGGGGGTGCTGATTCCACTCTACGGGGTGGTTGGGCTGATGATCTTCGCGGCGCAGAGCCGGCATGGCGAGACCTGGCGAGCCTGGGTCGAGGCGGTCCTGAATCCCATCCCGGTGCTGGGTGTGGCGCGACGTTACCTGGCGCTGGCCCGGCTAGCTGCCGCGCTGGAAGCGCTCGTCAGGTCGGGCGTGACGATTATTCAGGCGTGGGAACTGGCGGCCACGGCGAGCGGGTCGCCAGCGTTGCGCCGGACGGTGCTGGGGTGGCGGCCGCAGGTGGATGGAGGCCAGACGCCGGCCGAGGTGGTGAGCGCTTCGGCTCGGTTTCCGGAAATCTTTGCCGCCCAGTATGCGACGGGCGAAATCAGCGGGCAGCTCGACGACACCCTCGGGCGGCTGCACGCCTATTACCAGGAAGAGGGGTCGCGCAAGCTCCATGCCTTTAGCTGCTGGACGCCGCGCGCCATATATTTCGGTATCGTGCTGTTGATCGCCTACCAAATCATCCACTTTTACGCGGGTTACTTCGAGCAGGTGCGGGACGCGGGGGGCCTGTAAGTCCGAAGGCTGAAACCCGAAGGCGGAAGGGAACCTCCGCATTCCAACCTTGCGGGGCGGGTCTAAATCCATAGCTTCATGCGATGACTTTATCCGAGATCCTTAGCAACGAAGAGCTGCGCCAACATGAGTTTCCCGTCACGCGGGATAAGATCTTCCTGGCGCATGCGGGCGATTGTCCGTTGCCTCGGCGCGTGGCGGAGGCGATTGCCGACTATGCTCGCGAATCCTCCACCGGCGACCAGGAGAAGTTCGTCTATCCGGCGATCCTGGACCAGGGCCGCAAGCTGGCCGCGCAACTGCTGAAGTGTCAAGCTGACGAAGTCGCCTTTGTGGGCCCGACCTCGTTGGCGCTGAGCTTCCTGGCCAGCGGGTTGAAGCTGCGGCGCAGCGATAACATCTTGATCTACTTCGACGATTATCCGTCGAACGTGTATCCTTGGATGGCGCT
Organism: uncultured Verrucomicrobia subdivision 3 bacterium; assembly: GCA_903912925.1. Taxonomy (GTDB): domain Bacteria; phylum Verrucomicrobiota; class Verrucomicrobiia; order Limisphaerales; family UBA8199; genus PALSA-1440. The sequence continues at coordinate 22,884 of CAIWJG010000227.1, forward strand.
GGCAGAGCAGGGGGTGGAAGTGCGGCTGATGAACACGCGCGGCCTAGGCGTCATCCGGCCCAAGGACGTAATGGGCCAGGTGGATGAGAACACGCGGATGGTCGCGCTGGCGTCCTGCCACTTTATCAGCGGTTTCCGGGTTGATTTCCAGGCCATTGGGAAGTATCTGCGCGATCGCCATATCCTCTTCTGTCTCGATGCCATTCAGACCCTGGGCGCGTTTCCAACTACCGTGGAACATGTGGACATGCTGGCTGCGGATGCGCACAAGTGGCTGCTGGGACCCTGCGGAGCAGGGGTGATGTACGTGCGGGGGGCGGCGCAAGCGAGCATCAACCCGCCGATCTACGGCTGGAACAACGTGCGCTGCCCGAATTACGTGGCCCAGGAGCAAATCGTTCGCCGGACCGGCTCACAGAAGTACGAGGCCGGCACGCACAACCTGCTGGGCATCGTCGGCCTGGTGACCGCGATGGGGCTGCTTGTGGAACTGGGGGTGGAGAACATCGCCCAGGAGCTGCTGCGAAAGCGCGCGCTGCTGGTGCCCGCCTTGCAGGCAAAGGGCTGCATGGTCTTACAGGCCGATGCGCCGCCCGAAGCCGGCAGCGGCATCGTTTCCTTCACCCAGCCCGGGGGAGACCTCGCGGCGTTGCATCAGAAGCTCCTGGACGCGGGCATCATCACGTCGTTGCGCGCTGACCGGACGGGGCAGAACTACATTCGCCTCTCGCCGCACTTTTACAATACAGATGCGGAGTTGGAGCGGGTGCTGGAGTTGATTACATAGGTTGAATGGTTACAGGGTTACATGGCTACCTGAGCCCAGCGCGCCTCATTCAACTTATTTAACCATGCAACCATATAACCCAAGTAACTGAAACCGTATGCGACCGGAAGATGTGCAGCAGATCGGGGATGAACTCGCCATCAAGTGGGAGGATGGCAGCGAGAGCTTTATCCCTCTCGAAAGGCTGCGGCGGGCCTGCCCGTGTGCCGGGTGCAAGGGTGAGATGGACGTGATGGGGAATCTTTACAAGCGCCCCGAGCAGCCGCTGACGCCCGCGGCATTCCGGCTGGTGCGCCTCGAAAGGGTAGGGACCTACGCCGTGCAGCCGGTGTGGGCGGATGGGCACGCGACGGGGATCTATTCATTCGATTACCTGCGGCGAGCGGACGAGGCGGGCGAGAAGCATTCATAAGGCTCAGCGGAGTGTCCGGCGAATGTCCGGTGCGACTCCCATGATTCTCGGGCTGCCACAACCGGTTTGACTTATGCAACTGCGGCTCCAGCGGCGCGCACTCTCAGACGGCGCAACTGCACCCTCACCATCGTGAAACTTTTCGCTGCCAAAGGCTTCTATATCGTGGGCCCGGTGGCAGGTCCGGGCCGGGCCGCAAAGGGCAGAAAAGAAGGGCCTTTCCTATGGAGATCCTATGGAAGTCCTATGGAGTACCTATGGAATCCCTATGGAACAACACGGGAGCAACCCGCTGACATCCGGCTCGCAATACGCGATCAACAGGCTTGTAGCTGGCTTGCGCTGCCGGCGACGGACGGGTCGGAATGGCTGGCAGCAATTCTCATTATGGCCCTGTCATCCCCCGCCGGGTGAGGGCCCCCGGCCTACATCCCCCGAAAAACCGCCCGCTTGTTGGCCGGGTGCCCTCACCCGGCGTCCCCATCTCGTTCATAATGAGAATTGCTGAATGGCTGGGTTTCGCGGCGCCACCCGGCGTCCCTGCCTGGCCCGCGGGCTCGCCAAATATAGGACCTTGCTCCCGATCCCCGCACAACCCTGGATGCCATCATCCCCGTCGTCCTCTTAGCCGCCAGTGCCCACCCAACCACCCGCGTTCTCTAAGCGGGCATGGAAACCGGCGCTCCGGGGAAAAGAAGCGGCGCATTCTTGAGGAATGCGCCGCCGAAGGCAGACCGTTAGAACAAGTGCCGCCGTAGTAGCGGACGGTGCCAGTAATGTTCGGTTTACGGCAACACGCGCAGCCGGTAGTAGCGAACTGTGGCCGTCATGTTGGTGTCAGAGCAATTGGCCACGGTTCCGTCTCCGGAAACAGTCGCCAGCGCGCTCCACACCCCCCCTGACAGGTTGGAAGCCCATTGCACTTCATACGCCTTGCCCGGGGCCGTCAGCCAATGAAGCGCCATTTGAGCCTGGGCTTTCCCCGCTGGGCTGGCCACCCCGCTCAATTGGAGCCGGGAGTTCAGGTCCGTCGGGTCCGTGCCCGCCAGATACTCCCTCCAGTTCGGGACCCCATCACCATCCGCGTCGGTCAGGTCGCCGGCGCTCGGATTAGCCAGGCTGCCAAAGAAATGGATTCTCCATTCATCCGAGCAGATGGAGGCCGGCGAGGCCGAACCGCCCACCGCGACGACGGCGCTTCTGCTCTCGAAGTCGTACTGCACACTCAGATTCGGCGCCCCGTCCGCATTGGCAAAGGAAACCGAATACGTTTGGCCTGATCGCGCGGTGGCCGGGATGGTGAAACTGACCCAACCCAGAAAATTGCTGCTGCGCGACAGGTAATTCAAGCTGCCGAGCGACCACCCAAAACCCGCCTCACTCGCGTTGAAGCTTTGTTGCAGGGTCGGTCCCGGAACCCCCGGTGCCCGAGCGAGCTGCGGCGCCTGCGTGAGCGCAGGAGCCCCACTTTGAGGTGTGACCACGACCCGGAATTGAACCCCGGAAAGCGTCGCCCCATCAGACAGCTTCACATAGACAGGTACCCTGACCGTGCTGCCGGCAACCGCGTTACCGGTGGACACTGCGCC
>CAIWJG010000228.1 GCA_903912925.1 uncultured Verrucomicrobia subdivision 3 bacterium
GGTACTACGGTGAGACTCCGGTGTGGCGACGGCGAATCGCGCTGGCAGGAGCGAAGAGGCGAGCGGAGTGTCCAGAGATAGGACACACCCAAAGACTGGGCCTTAGATTTCCGGGTGGAACAGCGCTGCCGCGCACTGCGTGTCCCGCTTTATCTTGCCGCACACGAGGTTGCATAAGGAGAAGATCATCGGGTCTGCAATCTGGTAACGAACGGAGATACCCTCCCGCCGCCGTTTGACCAGGTGATGATCGTGCAGCACGGCCAAGTGCTTGGAGACGTTGGCCTGTTTCATATCACAGAACTCCACCAGCTCGCTCACTGTCAGCGGGCTCGAATGCAGGGCCTGCAGGAGCGCCAGGCGGCTGGGTTCCGAGAGCACCGCGAACAGGCGCGAGATTGCGGCCAATTCGGCGGCAGACATTCTTCTTTTCGTCGCGGTTGACATATTACCATATCGGCATATGGTAATAGACTGATACACCTGTCTAATGTTTGAAGCAACCCGGAAATCAATGCCATGAAAACTGTTTCTCGTTTCACCCTGGGCTGCCTGCTCTGCGGGCTCGCGCTCACCACCCACGCCGCCAACTCCACCATTCTCGGCTGGAACAACCTGGGCATGCACTGCATGGACAGCGATTACTCGGTGTTCACGGTCCTGCCGCCCTACAATACCATCGAGGCCCAGCTCATCGTCGGTGGCAAGCTGGTCACCAACGGCACCGGCTATACTGTCACCTACCAGGCGCTGGCCGATCCTTCTGGCTCGATCAACACCACCTCTATCGGCAAGGGCAATTTCTATGATTACACCCCTTTCCTTTACGGCCCGCTCGCGCCGGACAAGGGGCTGGCCAACGGGGTCATGCCGGGGCCTGCCAACATCCGCCAAACGAACGTCTTCCAAACCCTCAATGAGCCGGTGCATGGTGTCTTCACCCCGGTCAACTGGTGGCACGCCGAGGGCATCCCCATCACGCCTTACGACGACGCCGGGAATAAGAACCCGTATCCGCTAATGCGCATGATCGCCTGGAACAGCGCGAACCAGCCCATCGCCACCAACGACGTGGTGCTGCCGGTGTCCGATGAAATGGATTGTCGCGTCTGCCACGCCTCGGGCACCCAAGACGCTGCCAAACCGGCGGTCGGCTGGATATGGGACGGCCTGCCCGAACGCGACTACCGGTTGAACATTCTGCGCCTGCACGACGAGCGCCAGTTCTCACAGCACGGGGCGGTCTATGCAGGCGCGCTGGCGACGAACAACTATAACCCAGCGGGGCTTTATCGCCGGGTCACCGCAGACGGGAAACCGGTCCTCTGCGCCCTCTGTCACGCTTCGGAGGCTCTACAAACGGCTGGTTATCCCGGGGTCCCGCCCTTGACCACCTCAGTCCATTCCCGGCACGCCACCGTCATGGACCCCGAATTAAAGATCACTCTGGACAACTCTGCCAATCGTGCCGCCTGTTACCGGTGCCATCCGGGCTCCACGACTCGCTGCCTGCGCGGCGCGATGGGTAGCGCGATTGCCGCCGACGGCTCCATGGATATGCAGTGCCAGAGCTGCCACGGGAACATGAGCGCCGTCGGCTCCACCAGCCGCGTCGGCTGGATCATGGAGCCTAATTGCCAGGGCTGCCATACCGGCAACGCCATTACCAACAGCGGCCAGATTCGATACACCTCCGTCTTCGAGACCAACGGCGCTGTCCGTGTGCCCACGAATCGAACCTTCGCGACCACTCTCAACACTCCGCCCACCGGGGGCTTGAACCTTTCGCTCTATCGTTTCTCCGTCGGACATGGTGGCCTGCAATGTTCCGCCTGCCACGGCTCCACGCACGCCGAGTTTCCCAGCTTGCACGCCAATGACAACGTCCGCAACATCGCCCTGCAAGGCCACGTGGGGGTGATGTCCGAATGCACCGCCTGTCATACGAATTCACCCAGCACGGTCAGCGGCGGCCCTCACGGCATGCATCCGGTCGGCTCGCCCTGGATCGAAGGTCACCACGAAGGCCTCGACAAAGGGCCTATGCCCCCACGGTGCGCAACCTGCCACGGCGCAGACGGCAGTGGGACAGTCCTTTCGCGCATGCAAGCCAATCGCACCCTGAGCGCCTTCGGCACCAAGACCCTCTTCCGCGGCGCGATCATTGGCTGTTACACCTGCCACAAAGGACCGGGGAACACGGCCTCGAACACCAACGCCGCGCCGACCGTGGTCGGAGTTGTGACAGACACCACCAATGACCAGTCCGTCAATATCCCGCTGACCGTCACCGGGGCTGGAGCGTGGCCGCGCATCATCTCGCAGGCGGCCAACGGATCCGTGGGTTTGAATACCAATACCGGCATAGCCACCTACTTCCCCAACCCGGGCTTCGTCGGCACCGACCAGTTCACCTTCGCTGCGTATGACGGCGCCAAGAACTCGAACCTCGCCACCGGCACGGTCACCGTAGCCCAGGGGCCCTTCTCCATCGGGGCTGCTGCGCATGTCCCGCCCACTTATCCTGCCGCCTGGCCGGTCGCCTTCGTCGTGGTGCCCACCGTCACCAACAGCACCGCAACCGTGACCTTCGACTGGAACTTCGGTGATGGCTCCGCCCACAGCACGAACCAGTACGCTGCCCACGCCTACGCGCAGGCCGCAACCTACAATTGGAGTGTGACCGCCACCGTGTCCAACGCCTCCACCATGGTCAACGGCAGCATTGTCATCGGCAACCCCGTGCAGCTCGGCATTGCGAGCGCCGGCAGCCTGGTGACCCTCTCATGGCCCAACACCATCGCTGACACAATTCTGGAAGGGAGCAGCGTTTCTGGGCCGTCCGCGCAATGGCAGTGGATTACCAACACCCCCGCAGCCGGCCCGAGCATGATCAGCCTCACGCTGCCGTCCGCAGGCACGGAGTTTCTCCGCGTCCGCCGTCCCTGGTAGCCCAAACCTGACTCGCAGCCGCCGATTGACTAAGCGTTGATCGGCGGCTTTTCTTTGTGCCACGCCGTGCTCTGCTCGTAGGCGTGGCCGAGGCGCAGAATGGTCTCCTCGCCAAAGGGCTTGCCCAAAAGCTGCAGGCCGATGGGCAACCGCGGTTGGGTGCTGGTGAACCCACAGGGAACGCTGATGCCGCAGATACCCGCCAGATTGCACGAGATGGTGAAGATATCCATCAGGTACATCTGCAATGGGTCGGCCGATTTCTCCCCGATCTTGAACGCGGCAGTGGGTGACGTCGGAGTGAGAATCGCGTCCACCTTCTCGAACGCGTTCAGGAAGTCCTGCCGGATCAGCGTGCGCACCTTCTGTGCCCGCAGGTAATAGGCATCGTAGTAGCCGCTGCTGAGGACGTATGTGCCCAGGATGATGCGCCGCTTGACCTCGTCACCGAACCCTTTGCCGCGCGTCTTGCCGTAGAGCTCGATCGGGTCCGCCCCGGGCTCCCGCAGCCCGTAACGGATGCCATCAAACCTCGCCAGGTTGGCGCTGGCCTCCGCTGTGGCGATGATATAGTAGGTCGCAATCGCGTAGTCCGTGTGGGGCAGGGAGACCTCCACCACCTCGGCGCCGAGTCGCGTGAACTGCTCCACGGCGGCCTCGACCGCCCGCTTCACTTCGGGATCCAGCCCGCCGATCATGTACTCTTTGGCCAGCCCAAGCTTCAGCCCCTTGATGTCGCCGCTCAGGCCCGCTGCGTAGTTTGGCACGGGCTGCGGCACGCTCGAAGAATCGCGCAGATCGTGCCCGCTGATGACGCCCAACACGGTCGCAGTGTCCCGCACGTCTTTGGTGAAGCAGCCGATCTGGTCGAGCGACGACGCATACGCCACCAACCCATAGCGCGAGACGCGGCCATAAGTCGGTTTCAGCCCCACGCACCCGCACAAGGCCGCGGGCTGGCGGATCGAGCCGCCGGTGTCCGACCCGAGCGCCGCGACGCACTCATCGGCCGCGACCGCCGCGGCGGAACCGCCCGACGAACCACCAGGGATGCGCGAGGTATCCCACGGATTGGTGGTGATCTGGAAGGCTGAGTTCTCGGTCGAGCTGCCCATGGCAAACTCGTCCATGTTGATCCGGCCAAAAACCACTGCCCCAGCCGCCTTCAGCTTTTCAGTCACCGTCGCGTCGTAGGGGGAGACGAAATTCCCGAGGATTTTGGAACCGCAGTTTAGCGGCTGCCCCTTAACGGCGATGACATCCTTTATCCCGACCGGCACACCCAGCAAAGGCTGGTCGTCGTGCGCCTGCCCCGAGGCCAGCGCGCGGTCTGCCGCGTCCGCCTGTGCCAGAGCGTCCGCCGCGTCGTAGCTGATGAAGGCCTTAATCTCGCCGTCAACGCGCTGAATCCGGTCCAGGCAAGCCTGCGTGGCCGCCCGCGCCGAGACTTCGCGCCTCTTGAGTTTGGCGACGAGCTCGGAAATCGTAAGTTGGTTCAACATGACATGCCGGCAGCCGACATTCCGGCCGCAGAACGGTAGGGAAACTGACCAAGACCGCGCCAAAAGGCGAGCCGGAAATCAGGTGCGGTTCAATTCGGCTGCCGCCTTCTCCATTTGCCTTCATCATTCTGCATTCTGCCTTCTGCATTCATGGGGCGGTCTGGGGGCAGTCCGGTATTGGTCTGGGGGCGGCCTGACGTGGATCGCACACAGCTATGATATTACGCGACTTACGCAGTTAGCGTTCTGGCTTTATGTGCCCTTGTCTGCCCTGTGCATAGACGCAGAACTCCTGATCCGCTACCTGGGTTTGGGGCGGCGTGGAATTTGACTGAACCCATTTCCAGCACGGGGCACCCATTCCCCCTCACGCTAAGGGGGAATGCAGAAGGAAGAAGGAAGAATGCAGAAAGGGGAATGGCTCCCGTTCGGCCTGCTGTTTTCATTCTGCATTCTGCA
>CAIWJG010000229.1 GCA_903912925.1 uncultured Verrucomicrobia subdivision 3 bacterium
AAATTCCAGAGATGAATCCCAAAGGGATTCCGCCCCGAAGCCCTGGGTTGCAAGCTGCGAGCCACCCTGGGAAAAGCAGGTGGTGTCGGCCAACGGGGTTGTGCCCGATGGCGGAGGTGGGACACAACCCCGTTGGGGGTTGAAAATCGCACGGACGCTAACCCAGGGTAGCCTCGCGGACTCGGTTGCTGGGCTGGAGGACACAATCCCTTTGGGATTGCAGAACCATCGGTCTCTCCGTCGTTCCATACGGCACTGGCGTCGCACGGAATATCCGAAAGGCATTGGGCTTAGGCAGCGAGATACTGCTTTGGGAACTTCCAGGGGGCGCGATATTTGGGGACCGCGAGGCGGGCGGCCTCGGGGTCGCCAACGATCTTCTCGGTCGCGGGGTCGAAGCGGATGGAGCGGCCGAGCTTCAGTGAGAGGAGGCTTAACACAAGCGGCACATCCACGCGCACATGATAGAAGACGCTGCACGAGGGCTGCTGCCGCGATTTGATGCAGTCAAGCCATTCGCGCTCATGGCCCGGGGAAGGCGGAATGGACTTGGGCGGCATTTCCACGCCTTTCATCTTGTCGCCTTCCGGCAGGATCTTCAGAGTGCCGTAGTCCGCAGCCACGGTAGCGTTGGCGCAATGGAAGTAGATGCCAAGCCGCCGCTTTGGCGCGGGGTCGCCTTCGAAGTCAAAGCCGTAGCTGTTGGTCAGGGAGGACATCCAGGTCAGGGTGAAGTTTGGGTACTGCCAGAGCACTTCGTGGTTGTCATAGGCATCGCCGTCGTCCTTGAGGAAGTAGCGGCCGCCGGAGGCGCTGGTGCGAAGCGGGAAGCCGAGGTCGAGTGCCCACACGGGCAAGTCAATGATGTGCGGCGCCATGCCGGGGGTCCAGCCGCCGCTGTAGTCCATCCAGGAGCAGTGATTGTAGGAGCTCTCGGCGAGGATGGGATTGAACGGGCGAAGCTGGGCGGGGCCGCACCAGAGATCCCAATCGAGTCCGGCCGGGGCCTGCGTGGGCGGGCTGTGGCCGACGCCGTTGGGCATCTGGTTCATGACGTTGAAAGTGCGGGCGGCGCTGACAGGGCCGAGGCTACCGGAGCGGATTAGCTCGACGACGCGCCGATAGTTCTCAGTGGCATGAATCTGGGTGCCGACCTGGCTGATGGTGTTGTGCTTCCTGACGGCGTTGCGGACGGCGAAGCTTTCCGCCAGGTGCAGCGTCATTGGCTTCTGCAAGTAAATGTCCTTGCCGGCTTCACAGGCAGTGATGGCGATCAGCGCGTGCCAGTGGGGCGGGGGGGCGATGATGACGGCGTCCAAGTTTGGTTGCTGCAGCATCTCACGGAAGTCAGCGTAGCCTTTGCAGGTGTCTTTGAACTGCTGCACCACGGCGTCGCGGCGGGCCTTCCAGGGATCGCACGCGGCGGCGACAACAACATCGGGCTGGCTGGCGCAGGCGCCGAGATTCGCGCGGCCCATGCCGCCACAGCCGATCAGGCCGACGTGGATGCGGCTGTTCGGGCCGGGCTTGGGCCGGGCGGCGGGCTGCGCGGCGGCGGCGAGGTGCGGGGCGGCGAAGCCGATGGCGGTGATGGTGGCGGCCTTTTCGAGGAAGGCGCGGCGGGTGAGTGAGTTGTCCTGATTCATGAGGGAGACTTTAGCCATCGGCGGTAGAGATGACACGGATATTTATTGGTCGCTCGTCGTTTCCAGTGGACTTCGAGTCTGAAATCCGAAACCCGAAGTCCGAGATCCGAAAACCGAAAAGGTCCAGCCGCCCGTAGGCCCTTCGGATTTCTGATTTCGGATTTCCTTCGGATTTCGGGCTTCGGGTTTCGGTTTTCCGGCCCCGCCAAGCCCTCACCCCTTCCCACTTCATCATTCATAATTCATCCTTCATCCTCTAGGAAGCCTTTTAGTCTGGCTGTCGAGGGGGCCGGGGGTATGTTGCAGTTGAAGTTAACAATCCGATCGTCTAACCAGAATCTATGAATACATATCGTCGGTTTCTTGGCGCCGCGGCGCTCGGTATCGCGGGCATCCTGGCACTCCCGATCTACGGCACGGCAGGCTCGTACAAGCTGCTGAAAGAAATACCCGTCGGCGGCGAAGGCGGATGGGACTACCTGACGGTGGACGAGTCCGCACGCCGGCTGTATGTCAGCCACGCCACCAAGGTGGAAGTCATCGACATCGACAAAGAGGCTGTGGTGGGCCAGATCGCTGATACGGCAGGGGTACACGGGATCGCCGTCGCACCCAGGCTGGGGCTTGGCTTCACAAGCAATGGACGGGAGAACAAGGCCAGCATCTTTGACCTGAGCACGCTGAAGACCACCTCAAAGGTGGATACCGGCGAGAACCCAGACGCAATTCTCTACGAGGAGGGGCAGGAGGAGGTCTATACCTTCAACGGGCGCGGGCGCTCGGCAACGGTGTTCGAGGCGAAGACAGGCAAGGTGGTGGCCACCATCCCGCTCTCCAGCAAGCCGGAATTCTCCGTGGCAGATACTCAGGCGGGACGGATCTACTGCAACCTTGAAGACAAGAGCGCAGTGGCGGTGATTGACGCCAAGGCACACAAGGTGTTGAGCACGTGGCCGATTGCGCCGGGCGAGGAGCCTTCAGGCATGGCCTACGACGCGCAGAACAAGCGGCTGTTCCTGGGCTGCGGCAACAAGCTCATGGTGATGATGGACAGCGAGACGGGCAAGGTCGTGGGCAGCGTGCCCATCGGGCAAGGTGTGGACGCGACGAAGTTCGACAGCGGCACGATGCTCGCCTTCTGCTCCTGTGGTGACGGCACGGTGACCATCGCGCATGAGGATTCGCCGGACAAGCTGACGGTGGTGCAGACGCTCAAGACCGAGCCGCGCGCGAGGACGATGGCGCTCGACACCAAGACGCATAAGATCTACCTGGCGAGCGCCAGGTTTGGGGCGGCGACCGACCAGCCATCTGGTGGAAAGAAGGGGCGTCCGAGCGCAGTGCCGGGCACATTTAAGGTGCTGGTGTACGGGATGGAGAGGTGATGTGTGGTAGGCTGCGGGATAGACGACCCCCGCACCCCAGCCCCACTGCCGTTGAATTAAGGAATGACAGGGAGCGCGGCGTGCCTTCTCCCTCTCCCCGTCGGACGGGGAGAGGGTTGGG
>CAIWJG010000230.1 GCA_903912925.1 uncultured Verrucomicrobia subdivision 3 bacterium
GCCGGCATTGCTCGAAATCCCAGCCGATAAAGCCATCGCGGTCCTTCAGATGAAAGGCCGCCCCGCTCCAGGTCGCCAGCGCCAGCCACTGGCCTTTGTAGGTGGCCACGTAACGCAACTGCTCGCCCACCAGCGTGGCGTTCTTCAAGTAGTGATGCTTGACAATGAGTTTATCGCACCACGCCTTGTCCTTGGGTGAAGTCACCAACCGCACCTGCAGATGGTCCAGAACGTCTTGTTCGTTAGCTGAGAGTGTCGGTCGTTTTGATTTTGCCATCCCCGGAAGATAATAAAGTGGAACGGGGATGTTCCGCAAATAGTCATAAGTCGTTCAGCCGCAACCACGGTCCCGCGTCAAAAGCCGCGTCCTAGCGGACTGACGTCCGCTGCTACCCCCAAAGCTGCCGAGCCTGCTCCCTCGCCCCTTTCTGCATTCTTCATTCTTCCTTCTGCATTCACCTGCGGGCTGGGGGGAGGTGAAATCCGAAACCCGAGATCCGAAACCCGAAGGAAGGCCGAAATCCGAAATCCGAAGCCCGAAGACTCACCTCACCCGGCGGGGGGGGGGCGGCCATAATGAGCTTTGCCGCCAGCAGATTCCATCGTAGCATCGAACGTGAGTTCGATCTAGCCTTCAGCTTCCATAACCGGGCAGGTAGCAGATTTCGCAGCGCGTGACAACGCGGGGGACATCTGCTACGTTGCGCCGGCCTTTGGGCCTGAAACAATACAATCTGGCAATTGACAATTATGCGCTCTGACACCATCAAGAAAGGCTTTGAACGTGCCCCGCACCGCTCGCTCTTGCGGGCCACCGGCTCCATCGAGTCCGAGTCGGATTGGGATAAGCCGTTTATCGCCATCTGTAACTCCTACACCGACTGTATCCCCGGCCACGCTCATCTCAACGAGGTCGGCATGCTCGTCAAACGCCTCGTCCGCGAGGCGGGCGGGGTGCCCTTCATCTTCAACACCATCGGCGTGGATGACGGCATCGCTATGGGGCACGGCGGCATGAAGTATTCGCTGCCGTCGCGCGAATTGATCGCCGACTGCGTCGAGTCCATGGTCCGCGCGCATTGCTTTGACGGCATGGTCTGCATTCCGAACTGCGACAAGATTGTGCCCGGCATGCTCATGGCGTCCATGCGCCTGAACATTCCGACGGTCTTCGTCAGCGGGGGGCCGATGGCGGCGGGCATCGTACAACAGGCTGCCGAAGGCGACCTCCCGGCGCATCTCCAGCCCGCGGTGCAGAAGTCGGACCTCATTTCCGTGTTCAAAGGGGTAGGGGAGCTGCAGGCGGGCAAAATCACCGCCGAGGACCTGAAGAAGCTCGAACAGAGCGCCTGCCCGACTTGCGGCTCGTGCTCGGGCATGTTCACGGCCAATTCGATGAACTGCCTATGCGAGGCGCTCGGTATGGCGCTGCCCGGAAACGGCACCGTCCTGGCCGTGTCCAAGGAGCGCGAGGCGGTTTATGAGCGCGCCGCGCGCGCCATCATCAAGCTGGTCGCGGCAGATCTGAAGCCGCGGGACGTCGCTACCCTGGAAGCGTTTGATAACGCCATCGCGCTGGACGTGGCTATGGGCGGCTCCACCAACACCATCCTCCACACGCTGGCCATCGCGCGCGAGGCGGGCATCGCCTACGATATCAAGCGCATTGACGACATCTCCCGCCGCGTGCCGTGCCTGTGCAAGGTGTCGCCGTCATCGGCCTACCACGTGCAGGATGTGCATCGGGCTGGCGGCATCCATACCATCCTGGGCGAGCTCAAGCGCATGGGCGCGCTTACTCCGACCTGTATGACGGTTACCGGCAAGACCATCGGCGAGAACATTGACGAATGGGATATACGCTCGGAGCAATGCACCCCCTGGGCCAAGACCTCCCGCATCGCCGGTTGCTCGGCGCTAGTGCTCGACCCGAACGACAAGATGGGTGCGGCGGCTCGCACTCCCAGCGGCAACCTGGCGCCTAAGCCACTGCTCTTCTTCCCGGGCGACCCGCGCGGCATCACCCTTTGGCGCCTGGCCGCAGCCTTCAATATTGGCGACGCGGCGACCGCCGCCGCTTTGTTTACCAAGGATGCGGAGTTGCAAGTGGACGACACCACCACATGGAAAGGTCCGGCGGCTATCGAAGCCGGGCTGAAAGAGAAGTTTGCTGGATTCAAGGGTCTGGTGCGCGCTGAGCTGGGGCAACTGAAGGGGACGCCCTTGCTGGTCATCTGGCAATACGCCAAAGGCGAAGACAAGAAGGTCTGCTGTCTGCTGCGCATCGGACGTTTGCGCGGTTGGCTGATCCATAAGGCTTACCACGAATACCGGCCGGCGATGATCAAAGAAGCCCAGCCCGCGGGCCTCATGCCCTACGACTCGGCGTTCAGGTTCAACGCGCAGGACTGCATCCGCACGAAGGACACCGCCTATACACCGGACGGCGGCCTCGCCATCCTTTACGGTCAGCTCGCGCCTGACGGCTGCGTGGTCAAGACGGCCGGCATCAGCGATGCCTTTAAGCAGAATTGTGGTCCAGGCTTCGTCTTCGAGGGGCCCTGTGTGATCTTCGAGAGCCAGGACGACGCCTGTGCGGGCATTCTCGCCGCGAAGGTCAAGGCGGGCGATGTCGTCGTCATCCGCAACGAAGGCCCTCGCGGGGGCCCGGGCATGCAGGAAATGCTATCCCCGACCAGCTACATCGTCGGCATGGGCTTGGGGGACAAGGTCGCTCTGGTCACCGATGGCAGGTTCAGCGGGGGTACGGCGGGCGCCTGTATCGGGCACGTCTCTCCCGAAGCGGAGGAGGGCGGGCCCATCGGCCTGCTTCGCAACGGCGACCGCGTGCGCATTGACTTCCCCAATCGCCGCATCGACATCGTAGTTCCCGAAGCTGAGTTGGCCGAGCGGAAGCTGACCTGGAGACCGGTGAAGCAGGAGCTGACCGGCTGGCTGGCCCGCTACCAAAAGCAGGTCAGCAACGCCAGCCAGGGGGGGGTTCTTAGCGTGTAGAGCGTCGGCAAGGGTGTAAGATCCGAAGGCCCGAGATCCGAAGGAAATCCGAAATCCGAATGGCCGTAGCATCGAACGTGAGTTCGATCTAACCTCCAGTGCCGAGAGAAGCTCGAAATCCGAGGGCCGAAATCCGAATGGCCGTAGCATCGAACGTGAGTTCGATCTAACCTTCAGTGCCGAAAGAAGCTCGAAATCCGAGGGCCGAAGGCCGAACAAGTCAGTCGCGGCGTTCGCAGCGGCTTCGGATTTCCTTCGGATCCCGGGTTTAGGGTTTCGGATCTCTCATGGCGGGACATCTGAGCCACCCTAATCTCCAGCAGCTTCATGAATACGAAACACTCCATCTCCCGTCGCGCGGCCCTAAAGACTTTCGGGGTTCTGGGCGCGACCTTCACAGCCCTCCACTCGACGGAGACTCACGCAGCCGAAGGCATTGCTCTGCCAACTCGGAAGCCGACCCGCTCCGGCGATGCCAGAAAGACCATTTCCGAGCATGTCTTCAAGGCCCCACTCGTTGACACGCACGAGCATCTCATCGAGGAAAAGCAGCGGTTCGAGGGCGCTACCTCCTCGCGTGTGCCGTGCGACGATTGGGCCTTGCTCTTCAGCCACTACCTCAACTCGGACCTGCTGGTCGCCGGCATGCCCCAGGCGGATATGAACCGCTTCCTCTCCCCAAAGGTCGAGCCGGCAGCCAAGTGGAAGCTGATCGCTCCTTACTGGCCTGCGGTCAAGAACACCGGTTACGCGCAGGCCGTTCGCATCGCCTGCCGCGAGCTTTATGGAGTGGATGATATTTCCGCGGCAACCGTGGCCAAGCTTCAGGCTGGTTACGAAAAGACCCGCCGGGCCGGATTCTACCGGCGCATCCTGTGCGACCTGGCTCGGATCGAGTCTTGCCAGGTGAACAGCCTGACGGGCGAGGCGTTTAAGGAATCGGACATGCCCACCCTGCTCATGCAGGACATCAGTATCGTTGGCATGTTTGCGGGGCCCAGTTTCAAACAATATGCACCAGCCACCGGCATTGACGTAAAGGCACTTTCGGACTGGCACAACGTCATCAACTGGTGGTTTGAGCGTTACGCCAAATACGCCGTCGCCGTGAAATCCCAAAACGCCTACAGCCGGGATATTGATTACGCCCGCGTGCCGGCTGAGAAGGCTGAACCGGTGTTTGCTAAAGTGCTCCAGAAGGAGCCGGTCAGCGCCGACGAGCGGAAGCTGCTGGAAGACCATCTGTTCTGGTATGCGGTGGAGCAGGCCACCCGTCACGCGTTGCCGGTGAAGCTTCACACCGGCTACTACGCCGGGCAGAACTCCATGCCGCTGGGCCGGCTCCAGCACAATCCCAGTTCCGCCACTGACCTCTGTCGGCTATCGCCGGACACCCAGTTCGTCTTCATGCACATCGCGTATCCGTATTACGAAGAGATGCTTGCCGTGGCCAAACAATGGGCCAATGCACACGTTGATATGTGCTGGTCGTGGATCATCAGCCCGGTCGCGGCCAAGGACTACTTCAAGAAGCACCTCGTGACGGTGCCGGCCAACAAGGTCCTGCCCTTCGGCGGCGATTACATCCCGGTCGAACCTGTGCTCGGTCACGCAACGATCGCCCGTCGCGGCATCTCCCAAGCTCTGTTTGAATTAGTGGATGAAGGCTGGCTGACCTTGAACGATGCCCTCGAACTGGTGGACATGGTGATGCACGGAAACGCCCGCCGTATCTTCCGTTTGGCTCAGAAGACTGAAGCCCTCAAGACAGTGGAATGGGCCAAGGAGCGCAGGCTTTAGGCGTAGGGAGCTTGGCCTAAAAGCGCCAGAGGACTGGCGCATTCCAGGACGCTGGCGCGCAAGGGACTGCGCGCGCTACCTGCGCTTCTCAGCCGCGCGCAGCGCCCGCTCGCGTCGCTTGATCTCGCGCCGCAATAGCTCCTCGGCCGACCAACCGCGTTCCTGAGCGGATTGCGCCAGGGTAAACAGGTGCTCGGCCAGTTGCCTCTTGGTCGTCGCCGGTCGGCGGCAGGGTGCCGCCAGCAGCTTTGCCTTGTGCGCCTTCTTCACGAGCTTGGCGGCCCGCAGCAGGGCAGGCATCCGTTTGGGGATGCCATCCAGGGCGGAAGGGCGCGCGTGCCGGGTCCCGTGCTTCTCGGCCTTTTTGATCTTCTCCCAGTTGGCCCAGACCTGGTCCACGGTCTTCACCTTCAGTTTGCCGAACACGTGGGGATGCCGGCGGATCAGCTTGTCGGTGATGTGACGGGCGACCTTCTCGAAGTCAAAAGCGCCGCGTTCCTGGGCCAGTTGGCAGTGGAACACCACCTGCAAGAGCAAGTCGCCCAACTCCTCCTCCATTTCGTGGTCGTCCTTGGCTTCAATGGCGTCCATGAGTTCATAGACCTCCTCGACCGCATGCCAGCGGAGGGACATGTGGTCCTGCTCGCGGTCCCAGGGACAGCCCTCGGGTGCCCTAAGCCGGGCCATGACAGCGAGCAGGTCGTTGATTGCAGGAGGGTTCTTCATCATCCCGCTCACAGTATCACCAAGTTGTCCCGATGTACCACCTCGACCCGCTGGAGCTTCTTCGCCTTGATCTCCGTGGCGCTAAAGCCGGCGATGCCGCGGGCAAACTCTGTGCCATCCGCGTCGCAAATCCGGACCACCTGACCGGTAGCAAACTCGCCTTCGCAGCGTGTGATGCCCGGTGGGAGCAGGCTCTTCCCCCCATCGCGCAGGGCCTTCCGGGCTCCGTGGTCCACAAATAGCGATCCGTTGGGATGGTGAAAGAATGCGATCCACCGTTTGCGCCCTTTGAGCTTGGTCGGCTGCGGGACGAATAGCGTCCCTTCCTCTTCACCGGCCAGCACGCGGGCCATGACTCGTTTCTTCCGGCCCGAGGCAATGACCAGGGGAATGCCGGACCGGATAACGATCTTGGCAGCCTGGATCTTCGAGGCCATTCCCCCCACCGCCGTGTCGCTATCTGTGCCGCCTGCCTTCTCTTCCAGCGCCTCGTCCACACGCTCGATGAGTGGAATCGTGCGGGGGTTGGCCTTGCCGAAGTTTTCCAGCACGCCATCCACGGTGGTCAGGATCAGCAGTAAGTCCGCCGGGAGCATCGAGGCCACCAGAGCGGAGAGCTTGTCGTTGTCGCCGAATTTCAACTCGGTGAAGGAGACCGCGTCATTCTCGTTGATGATCGGGACGACGCCATGAGCCAGGAGTGTGACCAGTGTGTTGCGGGCATTGAGATGGCGCTCATGATGTTGGAGGTCATCATGCGTGAGGAGAATCTGGGCCACGGACAGGTGGTGCGCCTCGAAGAGCTTCTCGTAGATGGCCATGAGCTTTGACTGGCCCACCGCCGCGCAAGCCTGCAGTTCCGCCAGGTCGTTTGGCCGCTTGGCGTAGCCAAGTGCGCCCATGCCCGCGCCAACCGCTCCCGAGGAGACGAGCACAATCTCCCTGCCCGCCTGGCGCTGCTCGGCGATTTGAGCCACCAACTGCGCCATCTGGGCCAAGTCGGGCTGTTTCCGGCTATCCGTCAGGACGCCGGTGCCCAGCTTCACCACCAGGCGCGTGGTATCTTTAAGTAGTTCAGAACGCACGCGCAGCTTGATAGCAAACGCCCCCGGCCCTGTCATTCTCCAAATCTCCTCCAGCGTGCCTTCCAGCCTGGGGTTGGTGACGCCCGGCCAGTTCTTTTGCCTCAGCTCATTATGGGATGAATGGGACGGATGGGACGAATGGAGGATGATCCCACGCGGCCTCGGACACACCTAAAGGGTGGACTCCGAACCAGGCGCAGGTGCCCATAATGAGAATTGCTGTTCCTTTTGCCTTTCCAATCCGGTTGGCCCCCATTAAATACCTCCCATGCGCCAACAATCGCTCGACTTCCTAAGAACACTGGTTAACACGCCCAGCCCCGTCGGACACGAGGCTCGCGGCCAGCGGGCCTGGCTGGATTATGCCGCACAATTCGCCGACGAGACGTTCTCCGACGCTTACGGCAACTGTGTCGCCGTACTCAACAAGGGCGGTTCGCCGCGGCTCATGCTCGCCGGCCACGCGGACGAGATCGCCATGGCCGTCAATTACATCAACCGCGAGGGCTTCATATACGTCCGCAAAATGGGCGGCGTGGACGCCGCTATCACGAAGGCCCAGCGCGTGGTCATTCACACCCGCAATGGCCCCGTCAAAGGCGTCGTCGGCAACGTGGCTCCGCATTTGATGAAGGAGGAGAAGGACGCCAAGTCGCCCAAGATTCACGACCTGTTCATTGACATCGGCGTCCCCAGCCGTAAAGAAGCCGAGAAGCTGGTGCGCATCGGCGACCCGATCACGCTGGCCGACGAATTCGACCTGCTGCGCAATGACCTCGCCGTGGCCCGGGCTTTCGACAACCGGGTTGGCACCTTCGCTGTCGCCGAGGCACTGCGGCTGCTCAAGGAATCCAAGGTGAAGCTGCACGCCGAGGTGTGTGCTGTGTCCAATGTGCAGGAGGAAGTCGGACTGCTGGGCGCGCGCCAGATTGCCTACTCACTCAAGCCCGACGTGGCGCTCGTGGTGGATGTCACCCATGCGACCGATTATCCGACCGTCAGCAAACAGCAGCACGGCGATGTGCAGGTCGGCAAGGGGCCGGCCATCACGCACGGCGGCTGCAACCATCCGGAAGTCGTGGTACGCATCGAGGCGGTGGCGAAGGCCCGTAAGATACCTCTTCAGCACGAGGCCATGTCCTCCACCAGCGGCACGGACACGGATGCGATCTTCTGGACCCGCGGCGGCATTGCCAGCGCCCTGATCAGTTTGCCCAACCGTTACATGCACTCGCCGGTGGAAGTGGTGAGCTTGAAGGATCTGGAGAAGATTCCGGAGCTGCTGGCGGCGTTTGCCGCCTCGCTCAAGAAGGGCGAGCAGTTCAAGGTTAAGATTTGAGCAGGCCCTTCTGGTGCAGCTCCCAGAGGATACTCCCGCCGTGAATTAGCGCGAGGATCAGGAGGCATGCCCCCGAGTAGTGCTCCATTCGGAGCAGCGTCTTAGCGCTAAGCTTGCCATGGCCGAGTGACCCCACCCAGCCCAGCCCAGTGTACCACAAGCCCGCGCCCACCGCGACACCGCCCACGCAGGCGAGTTTGCCGGGCCAGTCGGGTGTTACCCAATCCCGCGCGATGAAGTTGGCCGCCAGGATGATCCAGAACACCAGCACCCCCACGTTGCCCATCACCCGCACCAGCCCGGTCATGAACGCTGAATGCGGGTGCAGCCGTTCTTCCAGCCGCGCCTCGATTCTCTCGGTCACCGTCCCCAGGGCTACCGGGCGCGCCTCCACCGACTTGGCGAGCAGGAACTTGATACCAATGAACGTCATGAAGACGAAACCGAACAACTGCATCGCCAGCTTAACGTAGCCCCGGGTGAGGAAGGAGGCCAAGCTGGTAAACGCGATGAAGCAGTAGATGACCTCCATGACCGTCGCCCCCAGGCCGATCAGCGCCGCCCATCGGAATCCGCGCCGCGCCCCCTCGTTCAGGATTGTCAGGTTGATCGGCCCAGGCGGAAAAGAGAGCAACAGGCCGCTGACGAGGCCTATCAGACCGGCGAGCAGGATCGGCGGCAGCTCGGGCATAATGCTAAAGGCTAAAGGCTAAAGGCTGAAGGCTGAAGGCACTCTCGGCACATTTAGCTTTTAGCCTTTAGCATTTAGCCTTCCCCTCCTTCCTCTTCCTCCTCTTCCTCAATCTCGTGCCGCATCTTGCGTGAAATCCGCGGTCGAATGAACCCGTAGATCAGATACGTCGTAAAGAAGACCGGCAGCACGAACACCAGGATCTTCTCCCGGAAGATCAGGATGCTGCCAAGGAACAGGAACGCTACCAGCGTCTTGGTAAAGGTCCGGGTCGCCCGCAAATCCAGCGTCTTGAAGCTAGGGTACTTCACGCTGCTCACCATCATCCAGGACAGGAACAGCATCAGGACGGGAAGAAAAAAGCGCCACCTGCCGGTCGCGAATTCCTTCTCGTCCCACCAAATCATGAACAGCGTGAGCGATGCGACCAATCCCGCCGCCGAGGGGATCGGGAAACCCAGGAACTCCTTCGAGTGCTCCTGGCGCATGGCCGTCAGGCAATTGAACCGGGCCAGGCGGAACGCGCCGCAGAGCAGATAGATCGAGGCGATGAACCAACCGAACTCCGGGTGCCCCTCGATGACGTCCTTCAGCACGATGCGATGCACCAGGAAGGCTGGCGCCACCCCGAACGAAATTAGGTCGGCCAGGGAGTCGAACTCCCGCCCAAACGGGCTCTCCACGCCGCCCATCCGCGCGACCCGGCCGTCGAACAGGTCGAAAATACAGGCCAGCAGGATGAACCCGAGCGCCAACTTGATCTGCTGATAATCGCCTCCCAGGATGTTGGCTTCGACGATCTTCGTCAGCGCTATGAACCCGCAAAACAGGTTGGCTGCCGTTAGCAGGTTCGGCAGGAAGTAAATCTTTAGCTTAGGCTCGTCCGTGCCGTTGGGCGGAGCATTGGATGTTGGCGTTTGCATGGCCTGGGCGCTCACGCTAAGTCCGACTCACCCGAACACCGCCAGCACGGTTTCCCCGCCGACGACACGGTCACCCACCTTTACCTGGATCTTCGCGTTAGCGGGCAGATACACGTCTGCCCGCGAGCCGAATTGGATCAGGCTGATGCGCTCGCCGCGGACGACCTCGTCGCCCTGCTCGACGAAGGGCACGATGCGGCGCGCGATGACCCCCGCGATCAGCCGCACGCCGACCTTCTGCCCGCGTGGTTCGCTGACCTCGAAACCCAGCAGGACATTCTCGTTGTAGATGGCTGACTCGGCTTTGAGCGCGCTAAGGAACTGCCCGGTGGTGTACTTAAACCAGGCGATCTTACCGCTGACCGGCGCGTTCTGCACATGCACGTCAACGACCGAGAGGAAGATGGAGATCCGCTGGCACTCTCCGCCCATGAAATTCGGCTCCGTGGCCGTCCCGACCACATCCACTTTGCCATGCGCCGGGGCCAGCACGAGGTTGGCGCCCGCCGGCACGCGCGGGTTAGGGTCCCGGAAGAAGTAGAGCGTGAATAGGGCGAACACGATCCAGAGCACGATTACCACAGGCGTAATCGCCACGCCTACTGCTGCGACAATGGTCGCCGCCGCGATGCCAAAAGCGCCGAGTGCCCAGACCACGATCAGCACAATCAGCGAAAGCAGAATTAGCCTAAAGCCCGCCTTCCGAGCCTTGCCCGAGTGTTTCATACCGCCCGAGGGTAAGGCTTATCGGCTGCCGGGCAAAGGCTAAAGTTACTGCCAATCGGGGCGGGAACACGGCCAGTGACCTAGTCGGCGATAAGGGCTCCAATCTGAAATTGTAGGAGACGACGTAAGGAGTCTCTAATCAGCATGTTCCGAGAAAGCGCAGGTTTGGGCGGCAGGCGGAGAGGTTAGAGCCGACTGACGTCGGCTGCTACAATGACTCGATGAGGGCGGGAGCATTCAAAGCTCACCGCCGCGGGTGAAGACTGTTACGCGCGCGCGGGGAGAAGCGGCATTGCCCGGGTCGCAGGAGATTTGCAGCGGCGCGACGCCGGTGGGGATCGTCGGCCAGTCTCCGCGCGGGGTTACTTTGCCGAGCGGTTCGCCGCGGCTGCCGTAAGTGGCGCAATCGTCCGGGCCGTTGCACTCGATCCAGCTTCCGGAAGCCAGCTCGACCGGGAACGTGATGGTCTTCCCGCCCAGGGTTATGCTGGGATTCTTCACGGCACCGGTGCGCAGCGGCAAAGCGTGGACGGGACCAAGACTGCACTTTGTCTCCCGCCCGGGCGGTATATTCTGCAAGCAGACGGTCACTGATTCGACGGCGCTGAAGTCAATGGTCTCCCGATAGGCGTTGTAGGCGCCCTTGCCGTCGTTCCAGACGTAATCGCTCCAGCGGGACGATTCGGTCTCGGCGAGCGCGCAGACGCGCCGGCCAACGAAATCCATGTTGATGTAACGATCCGCGATCGCCCCGTAAGCGATGGCCCGCGGACTTTCGAGTCGGATCGCGACCAGGGCACCCGAGCCGTCGCCTTCGATCTCTACCCCGAGCCCTTGGCGTTTTTTCAGGTTGAGCCGGGGAGTGAAGGTGCGGTCGAATCTGACCCAGGCGGCATTGCGGGCGACCTTGCCCGCATTGGTGGCTACGACCAAACATCCCCAGTCACTCGGATTCGCGGCCGGCGCGAGGCGGAAGGTCACGCCGTTTGCAGCCGTGGCTTTCCAGGGTGCGGCATTCGCCTGGGTGAGATCGGCCAGGAGCGTGGCGTTAGTGCCTTCGGCTGGCGCGACGGACATCAATGCCTCAATGCGAAGCCTGACTGGTTGTGAAGCGAACGAGTTGGTGACCTGCCACGCCAGCGTCCAGGGCTCACCGAGAGCAACAGTTTGCGCTTGAGATTGTGCGCGGACAAACCGGGGTTTGCTCGCGGCGTCCTGGATTAGAGCGAACTGGCTGCCGAGCTCGCGCAGCTTGGCCTTGACCGACTCGTCCAAGCTGTTTGTGTGGCGCAGATCCTCGCAGGTCCGGAGGATGTCCACGGCCCGGCGGAACAACGGCGTCTTGCGGAGTGTGTCGCGGTCAATGCCGGCGGTCAGGGAGATGCCGGCATCCCAGCCTACGAGCCGGGCGCCGAGATTCTCCATCACCTCCGGGTAACTGGGCTCGATCTGTGGCGGGTTGAAGGACTGGAAACCCCACCAGCCCAGGTGCAGCGGCAGCAGCAGGCCGCCATTGACGCCCGCGGCGTGATCGTCAACGAACCGCCCATGGCCGCGCTGGGGATAGTCCCAGGCCTGCCAGCGGGTGCGGTATTGCCAAAAGTGGTGCCACATCGAGCTCATCTCCATCCCGACCGGCCGCTTGAGATGCTTCTGGATTGCCACGACGAACTTGTCCGGCCAATACCAGAGCTCTTCGTTGCCGCGCAAGATCGAGCTGCCGTCAATGGCGTCCAGGTAGATGCCATCGAAGCCGCAGCGATTGACCACTTCGGCATGGTTCGCGGCGATTTCCTCGAAGAGGGACGATTCCGGATTGGGGACGAACAGGCCAAAACACTCCTTGAGGTGACGGGCACTGGCGCCCTGCTCATGTGGGGCGGCCTTGGTGCCGAGCGCGCCCCGCTTGACCCCGGTAAACCGCCACGGCGCTTGCTGGCTGGCGCCGCCGAACGTCACCAGTTCATCGCCGATATGCAGCACGACGCTGTTGTGCTCGAAGAAGCCCGTCACGGTCGTCATGCCGGCAGTGGATTCCTTCACGGCAATCTCGGTCGCGTTGGTGCTGAGGGGTTCGGCTAACGTGAAGGTGCGGAAGGAGTCGAGGCGCGGGTCGGGCACGGGCGTCACATACTTGGAACCCTTGTCGATGAAGAACGCATAGGTGTGGAAGATCGAGCCGATGCCCGCCTCGTGTAGCCGGGCTACTATTCGACGCCACGATTCCCAGCCGTCCGGCCATTTTTTCTGGTTCAACTCCATGCTGCCGAAACGGAAGAACTCGCCCCCGCCGTGATTATCAATCTGCGTGAAGCCGAGGTTGTGGACCATCTCGATCCAGTCGTTGACGTTGGTCTCGGTGAGCGAGCCGAAGTTGAAGAGGTAAGAGCCATGATTGAACGGCACTTCGCGCGCCCACGGGCCGGCGACCTTGCAGACCGGCAGTTCGCTCGCACCGGCCAGCGCTTCTTGCAGCACCGGCAGCATCCGCCCCATTGGCGCGCCGACGATGGCCACCCGCGCGCCCGTTAGACCGAACTTCTTCTCGCACGACGCCAGCAGCGCGCTTTGCAGGGCCGGCAAGGCATCCACCCGCGTGAACAGGTTCAGCGAAAGTGCGCAGGCGCCGAACGGTTCAGCAGGCGAGCCCTTGAGGGTGAGCGGGACATTGAGAAAGGTCAGTGAATCAATCTCCCCGCCGCTCACCGACTCGACGCTCCAGGTAATAAACGATGGGCGCACTTCGGTCTTGAGGACGGCTTTGATGCCGCTGGTGCCGAACTGCACAGTCAGGCGACCCTCTGCCAGCGAGGCGGCGGTCGCGGCGTGTTCCTGGCCGCCGACGCGGACCATCGCGCAGGGCGAAGGGGGTGTTGCGTGAAGATAGTCAGTGCCTGTCGCGCGATCCACGAATGCCGCATTGCGTGCGTTGGGCGAGATCGTGTAGCGAACCAGTGCATTTTCAAAGACCACGTCGCCGTCAGCGGCAAAGCTGGTCCCAGCGGCAAGGGAGAGACAGAGGAGAGAAAGCAGATTTCTCATAATACGCATGGCCAAGAGGATGCCGTGGGACTTCAGGCTCGTCAAGCGGCAGGCTGGCGGGCAGCAGGGCTGCTCCATCGCGCCATGACAAGCCCAGAGAGAGGGGCGGGTCTCGGAAGACCCAAAACTCTTTACAGGAACTCAGCGGGTACATTGGAATCCGACCCGGGAAAGGTGGCCACCTCCCGGAAGCGAGTTCAGAACTCCTGACATAGGCACGAAATCCCGTTGCGTAGTTTTCCGCAGTTTTGACCCCGAGAATGCGATTCGCGTGCGGGGATTCTGCCAGCGCGACGCTTTGCACACGCAAAGACTTGTGACACACTCCCGCCGAACACCATCTCAGTATTTCGAGGAAACCATGGGTATGTCAGGAGGTCTGGAGTTTTGCGTAGTCGCCGGAGAGTGGCGGCACGAAGCGTAAAC
>CAIWJG010000231.1 GCA_903912925.1 uncultured Verrucomicrobia subdivision 3 bacterium
CAATCCCACAAACGACGTCTATTGCTCGGCCATCGGCAACGATAGCAACTCCGGCCTCGCGCCCTCCGCCCCCAAGGCCACGCTCAACCGCCTGTTCAGCGCCTACGAGCTTATCGGCGGCGACCGCGTCTGGATTGACACCGGTTACTGGAAGCTGGACTCCACGCTCCAGTTCTTCGACTCCGGCACGGTGGCCGCGAAGATTCGCTTCATCGGCAGCCCCCACGCCGCCGGCTCCAAGTTCGACCGCGGCGACACCGCGCAAATCGCCTTCCTCGTCAGCCTGGTGGACCACGTCAGCTTCGAATCGCTCAAGATCGTGAACAGCCAGGACGGCATTCACATCGAAGGCAGCGGTGCGGATCTGTGTGATGGCGTGCAAGTGCTGGGCTGCGAACTGTTCGCCAACCAGCGCTACCCGATCTATTTCACCTCCGCCACCAACCTGACCATCGCCAACTGCGACATCCACGATAACACCAGCTACAGCATCTACGGCGGCGGCTATGGCATCATCCGCAGCAACCGCGTCTCTCGCACCGACTACAACGAAGCCATCCGGGTCTGGGGCGGGCCTTTGCTGGTGGAGGGCAATCTGGTCTTCAATAACGACAGCACCGGCATCGCCGGCACCACGCTCGTGACCATCCGCGGCAACACCGTCTTCAGCAACGGCGGCGATGGCATCTTCGTTGAGGGGGCCGGGGCAAATGCCTCCGAAGCCGTCGAGAACCGGGTCTTCCTGAACAACGGCACGGGCATTTCCATCAGGACAGGCAGCCCCGCCCGACGCAATGTGGTCTATGCGAACAAAGGCCACGGAATCTATGTGGATGGCTACGAGGGCAACTTTACCGTCGTTGCCAATAACCTTTGCTACAACAACGGGGCCACGCCCGATGTATTCAACATCATGTTCTCGGCCAACTATTGGCAGGGCAAGCAAGGTTTGATTGAGAACAACACCGTCTATGGCGGCAACGGCATCTACATCGGAAACCCCGTCAATGTCACCAACCGCAATAACATCATCTGGGCCACCGGCGCCGGCCGCTATGCCCTGGTGCGCTACTCGCACATGGACCGCTATCCGACCGGTTTCATGGAAAGCGACTACAACAACATCATTGCCACCGCTGGCGCGACCTTCAGCGCGTGGCTGGGCAACCAGAACGACATGCTCGAATGGCGCAAGGCCACCGGCTACGACACGCACAGCTTCTCCGCTGATCCGCTCTTTGTGAACCCGGCCGGCCCCGACGGCGTGGTAGGCGGCACGAACGGGTTGGACGACAACTTCCATCTCGCCAGCACCGCGGGCAGCTTCAAGGGACTTCCCTTCACCGCGCTGACCACCGCCGGTTTCACCGCCGACGTTTCGCACAGCCCGTGCATTGATGCCGGACTACCGGCCAGCGCCATCGGCTCAGAGCAAGTCCCCAATGGCGCGCGCATCAACCTTGGGGCCTTCGGCGGCACCGCTGACGCTTCGCTCGCCACTGGCGTCCTCGGGGTGGAACTCGGCTTGGTCGGCAACAATTCCGTGTTGCGCGGCACCGTTCCGGTTTACTGGTGGACGCACGGCCCGTGGCAATCCAACGACACCGTGCGGCTCGAATACTCCAGCAACGGCGGCGCGGGATGGGCCGGCATTCCCGGCGCGGCGGCATTGCCCTTCGCCAACGGAGTCTTCGCCTGGAACACCAGCACGTTGACGCCTGGTTCAAACTACAAAGTCCGCGCCACACCCAACGCCGGTGGCGCTTCCTCGGTTTCCGGCCTCCTGCGAGTCTTGTCCAACAGCGGCACGGCGTTCTACGTGAACGACAGCAGCACCACCAACGACGTCTATTGCACCGCCGCGGGCAGTGACGCCAATGGCGGCCTCACGCCCGCCACGCCGATGGGCACCGTCAAGCGGCTCCTCGTCACCTACCGGCTCATGCCCGGCGATACCGTGTTCATTGACACGGGCCTCTGGACGCTCGACGGCAACCTGGTGCTCACCGACTCCGGCGCGCCCGGCCAGCTCATCCGCCTGGTGGGCAGCACCAACCCGCTGGGCTCCGTGTTCAACCGCAACGACACCACCGCGGGCATGTATGGCTTCCACCTGAACGGCAATAGCTACATGCGGCTGGAGAACCTGAAAGTGACCGGTGCGCAACATGGCATCACCGGCGGAGGATCCCAGGGGCTTGAACTGGTCGGCTGCGAGGTTTACGGCAACAGCCAGTGGGGCATTGTCATCGGCTCTTGCACCAACGTCGTGGTCACCGGCTGTATCGCGCGCAACAACGGGCACGGCTTGGATCTGGACGGCGGCGTCGGCACGGCCTCCGGCAACAGCGTGCATCACAACAATGGCTACGGCATTTATCTCAATGGGAATTTCCTGGGGAGCGGCAATGATTGCTACAACAATAACGGCGTTGCCTTCAACGGACTCTCCGGCGCTCGCGCTTACAATAATTTGATCCACGAGAATGCGGGCGGGCCGGCGTTGCGTCTGGATAATCTCGGCTCGGAGGCGGTTTCCAACCGGGTTTATCTGAACAGCGGCGATGGACTTTATGTCCGCACCGCCGGCATCACGCGGCGCAATGTCGTCTATTCCAACGGTGGCCACGGCCTCACCGTGGATTCCTGGAACGGGGCCAACACGGTGGTCAATAATCTGGTCTATGACAACGACCGCCTTAACCAAGGCTACTGGAATCTCTACGTTAGCCGTAACGGCGATACCATCGAAAACAATACCGTCTATGGCGGCAACGGCCTCTACTGGACCGGCCCCTGGGGCGACGTCACCCGCAACAACATCATCTGTGCGAGTGGCATCGGTCACTATGCCATCTACTACGGAAATAACTCTGCCGCGTCGGTAAGTGACCACAACAACTTCTATGCCACGGCGGGTGCCACCCTGGGTTACTGGGGCGGCGACCGGACGAACCTCTTGGCCTGGAAGTCCGCCAGCGCGTTGGACACCAACAGCCTCAGCACCAATCCCCTCTTCGTGGACGTGAACGGCGGCGACGACACGCTGGGCGGTTTCTACGGCGTGGACGACGACTTCCATCTCTCTTCCACCGCGGGTTCGTATCACGCCGGTTTTTGGTTTGCCGACGCCACCAACTCGCCCTGCATTGACGCGGGCGATCCGGCCATGATGTTTATGAACGAGCCTGACTACAACGGCCTCCGCCTTAATCTCGGTGCCTACGGTAACACCCCCGAGGCCAGCAAGAGCGCCTATGCCGGGACGTTCTACGCGCTGAATATCACGATCAATCCCACCGGCGGCGGCACCGTGGCGGCCTGGCCGCCGGGCGTCTCCAATCTCTACTATCCGGTCAACGCCGCCGTTACCCTCACCGCCAGCAACAACCTTGGTTTCATCTGGGGCAACTGGTCGGGCGCGGTTTCCAGCACCAGCAACTCGGCGTCGTTGGTGATGAACAGCAACACCGCCATCACCGCCAACTTCATCCCCGTGATGCCCCACGTCCTCTACCGCCTGGAGGATAGTTACGCGGCCTCCATCGGCACGCCGCCGGACCTGACCAACATCAACTCCGGCCAGACTTTCACCACCATGACGGTGCGCGGCGCGGCGCGGCGGGTGCTGAATTTTCCGTGGAACACCGGCCTTCAGCTCCAGCCCACGTTGGGCGTCTTCCCCAATCAGATCTACACCATCGCCATGCTCTTCAAGCTCGACGCCGTGAATGGTTATCGGCGCCTGCTCGACTTCCGCAATGTCGTCAGCCCGGGCCTTTACGTGCATGATGGCCGGCTCGAGTTCTACAACTACGGCAGCCAGTCGGTCGTTTGCGTGACCAACGACACCTGGCACATGGTCGTCATCACGCGCGATACGGCGGACCAGGTGAACATTTATTGTGATGGGATTCTGCGCCTGACGGTCACGGATTCCAGCAGCTACGGCGTGGTGAGCAGCGCCAACACCTTGCGCTTCTTCAAGGACGATGGCAGTTCAAATTCCGGCGGCTCCGTCAGCCGCATCCACATCTTCTCCAGCGTGCTCGCGCCTGACGAGGTTGCGGCCCTGAATGCGCTCGATGACGCCAGCCCGCTCATCACCAGCCCGGCACTCACCGGCGCGGCGCAAGGCGTGCCGTTCCTCTGGCCGGTCACCGGTCCCGGCATCGCCACCAACCTCGCCAGCGGCCTGCCGCCCGGCTTGAGCATTGACCCCTCCACGGCCCTGATCAGCGGCACTCCGAACGCGCCGGGCGTGTTTGACGCGCTCATCTCTTCCACCAACGGCTACGGCGTGTCCACGCAGACCCTGCGCATCGTCGTCAGTTCGAGCACCAACCTCCTCTTCCGCGAGGACTTCAACAACGGTTTCAGCGCGAACTGGAACGGCAGCTCGGTGGATACGAATTACTATACCTTCCAGCCCGGCATGATGGACCTGCGGGCCAACAACGGCGACACCTACACCTACTACAACCGCGCCATAAATCTGTTCGCCTACTCGAACTTCTATGCGGGCAACATGATGATCACGCTGGGGGTGACCCGTTACGAACCGGCGGCCGCGAACTACAACCGCCTCTGCCTCTCCGTGTGGGATGATTACGACAACAACGTCCGCTTCTGCTACGGCTATGGCGACGGAAGAGGCCTGGAGCTTCTGGCGGAACAGGCGCAAGTCATGTCGGGTGCTGGCTTGGCGCTGGACCTCACCAACCGTCCGTTCCTGCTGCGCCTGGTCAAACAAGGCGGCGGCGGTAGCGACCTTTACACCGCCTTCTACAGCACCAACGGCGTGGACTTTGTGCCCTTTGCCAACAACTCTGTCATCAACGGCAGCGGCCAACCCGCGAAGCTGGGCTTCTGGTTTGGCGATGATCCCAACCAAAACAACCACGCCTTGATTGATTACTTCGAGGTCGCCGCCCTGCCGCCGACCACGAACATGCAGACCCACGCCGACAACTTCACCGCCGGCAACGGCGCGGCCTCGTGGCGCATTCAAAACAGCGCCAATCTCTACCCCATTTACACCGTAGATCAAAGCCAGGGCGCGCTCGCCATGTCCAAACCGGCCGGTGGCACCGGCGGCGGTGGGGAATGGCCTGCGGCCACTTCCCCCGTGACCGTCACCGGCGACTTCGACGTGCGGGTTGACTATCGAGACCTGGTCCTGACCCGCACCAGCGGCGGCTTCGGCAATGAGGTTCAACTCATCGTCTATTACGGCAGCAAGGCCTTCGTCGCTGTCCGCGCCGACGAGTCGTACTTTGGGGGTGGCAATGTCCGCGTCTGGGACAGCGATTACGGGAATGTGGGCGTGATAGCCGCGACGGCCACCAACGGCACCCTGCGCGTCATCCGCACCGGCACCATCATGAAGGGCTACCACAACAACACCTTCCTCTGGCAGCGGACTTGCACGACCGATCCGGCCACGTTTGTCCTGAACATCCAGAACAACGGCACCACCGATCCCATCTCGGTCAAGTTCGACAACTTCTACGTTTCCGCCCAGCAGGCCACGCTTGCCGCGCCGGTCTTCACCAGTGCGGCCCTGACCGCCGGAGCGATCAATTCTCCGTTTGTCTGGCAGGTGACGGCGGATTACTGGACTGGCCTCAGCACCGCGGGCCTGCCGCCGGGCTTGACCATGAACACCAACGGCCTCATCACGGGCACACCGACCACCGCCGGCGCATTCAACGCTGCCATCACCGCCACGAACACCCAGGCTTCCACCACGCAAACCCTTCGCATCGTCATCAGCGACAGTGTGGGCGTGATGTGGCGCGAGGATTTCAACAACGGACTGGCCGCCACCTGGACCACGGTGCCCACTGACACCAATTACTACAAGTTCCAGTCTGGCCAGATGAACCTGCGCGCCAACTGGGGCGACACCTGGACCTACAACAACCGCGCCCTGAACCTGTTCGCGCTCAACACGCCGACGGCGGGCGACTTCATGATGACGCTGGGCGTATCTAAGTTTGTGCCGAGCCTGCGTGACAGTCCGGGTATCTTCCTCGTCGCCTGGGACGACACCGACAACTACGTGCGCTCCTTCTACGCCGGCGGCACCGGCGGACGGGGTGCCGGCATGTCCATCGAATCGCGCGGCGGCATAACCTCCAGCGCGGGCTCGGGCAAGGATTTTGGGACCAATGCCTTCGCCCTGCGGCTCGTCAAACAGGGCAACCTGTATTCCATCTGGGCCAGCACCAACGGCACCGACTTCGCCGCCATCACGAATGTTCCGGCCGCTCCTTATGGGAACGGACTCCCAAGGCAAATCGGCTTCTGGATGGGCCTGGATTACAACCAGACGGACACCATGCTCATTGACTACTTCGAGGTTTCCTCGCTGACGATGACCAACGCGGGCGTCCGGCCCGTCTTCGCCAGCGCGAACCTCACCGGCGCGCTCCGCGGCTCGCCCTTCGCCTGGGAAGTCAACGCCGACTACGCCACCGGCTTCCGCGCTACGGGCCTGCCGCCGGGCCTAAGCCTTGCGTCGCAGAACGGCCGCATCACCGGCACGCCGACCGCAGCGGGCGTGTATGACTCCACCATCACCGCCACCAACACGTTTGGCGCGACCAACCAGACCCTACGCATCGTGGTGCGCAACACCACCGGCGTGCTCTTCCGTGAGGACTTCACCAGCGGCTTGAGTTCGAACTGGACGACGGTTCCCACCGACACGAACTACTTCAACTACCTGCCCGGTCAGGCGTGGTTGCGGGCCGACTACGGCGAGGCTTGGTCTTCGATCAACCGCCCGCTGCATTTGTACGCGGTGGACGTGCCCACCAACGGCGACTTTACCGCGACCCTGGCGATCAGCGAATTCGTCCCCAGTCGCGACGATTCGCCTCAAGTCGGCCTGATGGCTTGGAAAGACACGGACAACTTTGTCCGAGTCGCCTACTACGGAACTGCCTCGGGGCCGGTCAGCCGGAGCCAACTGGCCATCGAGCAGAGTGGCACTCCGACGTACACGCCATTCTCACTGACCTTCGGCGACAGTCCGTTCCTCCTCCGCTTGCAGCGGGCCAATGGTGTCTATACCAGCTCCTGGAGCACCAACGGCGTGGACTTCATCGTCAATCCAGCCAGCGTCTTCAGCGCCACTTTCGTTCCGACCCAGTGGGGTTTCTATGTGGGGGGAGACCCGACCTATCTGAATGTGGCCGTGGTTGACCATTTTGAGGTCGCCTCCGGCGTGCCGCCCGCCATCACCAGTCTGGCGCAAGCGCAAGCCTTCCAGGGAGAGCCGTTCACCTGGCAGGTCACAACGCTGGGCACCGCCCAATTCACCGCCACTGGACTGCCTCCGGGTTTGGGCATGGACACCAACGGCCTCATCAGCGGTACGCCCAGTCTAGTCGGCAACTTCAATGTGGGCGTCACTGCCTCGAACCCTCTCGGCATCGCGATGCAGGCGCTTAGTCTCGCCGTGCTCTGGCCGCTGCCCACCAACAATCTGCCCACCAACCTCATTTCCTGGTGGCGCGGCGAAACCAACGCCCTGGACCAGATGGGCGTCCATAACGGCACGCTGGGTGGCGGCACCACCTTCACCAACGGCGTGGCGGGACAATCCTTCGTGCTCAACGGCGTGAACAGTTCAGTGGAACTGGGCACGTGGTTTAACTTGCAGCAATTCACCCTCAGTCTCTGGGTCAAGCCGGAGGCAACGCAACCGCTGCACGCCGACATTCTTGACAACAACCACAACGAGTACCGCAGTTGGGTCATCCAGTCGATGAACACGGCCAGTGACGGAAAGAGCCGATGGCAGACCGTGGGTGTCAACTTTGACCTGACGATCGGTGTGTGGCAGCACTTGGCGGTGGCGCGCGACTCGAACAACGTCTCACGCGTCTATCTTAACGGCACGCTGGTGGCCACGAACGCCGGCACCGGGGCCATCTACTATGATGGCTCGCAGAACCTGCATCTGGGCCGCCACGACAACCTGGGCCGCTACTTCAACGGTCAGGTTGACGAGTTCATGTGCTTCAACCGCCCGCTCGACAGCAATGAAGTCGCCTATCTCGCCGGCACGGCCAATCCGTACGCGATCAACATCCCCGGCTGGCTGGCCGGCTTCGGTCTGACCGGGACCAACGCCGACTACAACGCTGACCCAGACCACGACGGCCTGAAGAACATCTTTGAGTATGCCTTCAATACGAACCCGACGAATGCCGCCAGCGTTGCTGTCCCGACCGCTTCCCTCAACGGCGGCTACCTGGTCCTTACCTATCGTGAGCGCATCGGAGGCTCTGGCACCGTGGGGGTTGATTACACCGCCGCCGGCCTGACTTACACAGTGCAAGTGACTACCAACCTCGTCGGCACCTGGCAGAGCGGCGCGGCCTTAGTTGAACTCGTCCCCGGCGCCCGCGTGGACAACGGCGACGGCACCGAAACCGTCGGCGTCCGCCTCAAGCAAACACTGAGCAGCTCGACGCGGAAATTCGTGCGCTTGGTTCTGAGTCCAGCCGCCCCGTAAATGACCCCATGTCCAGCCGGCGGCGGGCAAGCCTCGTCGCCGGCCGGTTGCTGGTCCGTAACAGAACCTTTGTAAACCGCGACCGCAACTGCCTTGGCGGTTGCCCGTGAGGTTAGCACCCAACTTCAGTTCAGAGATCCTGAGCCCGTGGAAACGCCGTGAGCCCCATTTCCCCTCACCCTACCCTCTCCCCAACGGAGAGGGTGCCTAGCCCCAAGGGTGGAAATGCAGAATGCAGAATGTAGCCCAGTGAAGTGGAGGGCAGACTTCACGGGCCAGGGAATGCAGAATGAAAACCGCCGGCTGAACGGGAGCCATTCCCCTTTCTGCATTCACCCCCAGGGTGAGGGGGAACGGGTGCCCCGAGCTGGAAATGGGCTCAGTC
>CAIWJG010000232.1 GCA_903912925.1 uncultured Verrucomicrobia subdivision 3 bacterium
GCGCAGGTCTTCCATTCACCCGGCAGGTGAGTCACTCACTAGGCTCGGAATCATCACAAGTTCCTTTCTATGTGCTCTTTGAGTTCTTTGCGGTTGATCGCAAGTGCCGTTTTTAGGATCAAGGGTTTGGCGAATGTTGGCAGCGGTTGGTCACAGTAATACGAAGGGTGGGAGGCTGAGCCCAAGGTTGTCGTAGCGGCGGTTCTGCACGCTGCACGGCATGACCAGCTCTGGCAGCAAAGGTTCAGATCTCAGGAGACTCGCGCAAGTTCAATTCCCCCACGGCTGGCAGAAACGCCTGTATTTCTGCTGAATAGGGTAGCCCTTGGGGGGAAACGAATTGCGCGTCGGGGAAATCGGATTTGCGCTTGCTTGCCAGCAGTCAATCGCGATGTTCTGACGTCTGAGGTTGTTGGCAGCCGGCAAGATCTTCTCCCGCTCTTATCTGCGCTACCGTCTGCGCAGCACCACCATCAGGTTGTCCGCGAGGTTCAGCGCGCTGAGCATCTTCTCGGCCAGCGCGTAGAGGGCTTTTACCGACCTTAGCAAGGGGCTCCTTTTGTAGGCGGTAGTGCGCTGCAACAGTTGAGCGCGCTCGCGGTTGGAAACTTCCTTGCCGCCGCCGCGCCAGTCCTGCCAGATCACAATCGGGTTGAAGTGGGTGGTGCTGAGCTGGATGACCGAGAATTGCGCCGCCACCATCTTCGTCAGCGTTGCCTTGGTGAAGTAGTTCAAATGCTGCGGGTAGATGTAGCGATAGCGTGCGCCCAATGCCCGCGCGGCCAGCGACCGCATGTTCGGCACCAGCACAATGCACAGGCCGTCGGGCTTGAGCACCGACGCGGCTTTCTTGAGAAACTGTTGCGGCGCGGCCAAATGCTCCAGGACCGCCCAGAAGGTCACCGCGTCGAACTGCCGACCGCCGAAATCCTGTTCCAGGAAGTTGCCACGGACGACAGCGACCCCGCGGCTCTCCGCATAATCCAGCGGTGGACCACTCACGTCCGTGCCCAGCACCCGATAACAGCCCGGGAAACGCTGGTTCAACTGGTATAGAAACGCCCCGGACGAGCACCCGACATCCAGCACGGCGCCACCCTGACAATGCTTGCGGAACAGCCGCAGTTCCCGCTCGAAGCGTACCGCCGCATAGTCGCTTTCCAGCTTGGCGGGCGAGAGATAGTAATCCGCCCCCGCCCGGTCATAGTATTCCCCGGAAGCAAACTCGCCCGGCACAGGATTGGCATAGATCATCGAGCAATGCCGGCAGCGCACGAGCCGCAGTTCCCCCTTCTGGAGGCAGGCCTCCGCCTCATTCCGCCCGCATACCGGGCAGTCTCGGGATGCCTGGGCGGGGGTCACGGGATGCTAATTTCGTTTGTATTCGGCACGCGGCAGTTATAGAAGGAGGCTGGGTCGCAATCAAAGAAATCCTTACGGCATCGCATGAACCTGGCTGCACGCATCAAGTCCCTCTGGACCAAGGCGGAGAAGCCGCTGCACCTCCAGTACGGCGAACTCGGAGAGCGCGCGGCCAAAAACCACCTCAAACGCCAGGGGCTGAAGTTCCTCACCGCCAACTTCCGCTCCCCCCGCGGTGAGATTGACTTGATCTTCCGGGACGGTGACTGCCTGGTATTTGTTGAAGTTAAGACCCGTTCCTCCGAAGAATGGACTCGGCCAGCGTCGGCAGTGAACGCGGAGAGGCGCCGACGCTTGACACGGGCAGCGCTCGATTACCTGCGGCTGCTGCAAAACCCACCGGTGAAGGTGCGCTTCGACATCGTGGAGGTCCTGCTGCAAGCGGGCGCGGTGCGGGAAGTGCGGCATCTGCCAAACACCTTCGCCATGGAACGGCCCTATCGCTACGGTTGAAGGCAGGTGGCAATCTAAAATACGAGAGCCCCGAACGACTAATTCCCCCTCACCCCGGCCCTCTCCCCAAAGGAGAGGGAGCAGCGTCGCTAAGGCGTCAGCCAAGGCAGAGCGCCTCGCTTTGTCGCCGCGCGGGGCAGGATTCTCCCTCTCCCCAGAGAGGGTCAGGGTGAGGGGGAATAGATCTCGCATGGCCGATGATCTGCGCGACTTACCAAACCCTCTTTATGATGGCTCCCGACTTGCCTCAATGTTGCTCGCCCGCCATGAGATCGCCATCCTTGAGTGCGAGGGGGAACGGCTCCAACGGCATGGGCCGATCATGGTCCAGGAAGTGCCGGCACACACGGAACAAGTCGGCGGTGGTGGTGACGCGGCGAATCTGGTGCAGGAATTGCCCAGTCGGCTCCACGCCCACGCCGAGGTAGTTCATGTATTTCTTCATCTTCTGCACCTGGGCGGACTCGCGCACGGCGGGCGAGCAGACCGCCTCGTAAAGCGCACGCACATAAGCCAGCACATCCGTCCCGCGCGGGATGAATAGAGCCTCGCCGCGCTGGTGCTCTCGGATTTGGCGGAACAACCAGGGGTTGCGAATGACGCCGCGGCCAATCATCAGCCCGCGCGCGCCGGTGAGCTTCAAGACCTCGGCAGCCTTTTGCGCAGAATAAACGTTGCCGTTAGCCAGGATCGGGCAAGGCAGCTCGGCGACGGCGCGCGCGATGAAGTCGTAATGCACCTCACTCCGATACATCTCCTTCACAGTGCGGGCGTGTACAGTGAGCAGGTCCAGCGAGTGCTTCGCGAAGATGGGCAGCAGTTCGGAAAAGACCGCCGCCGAGTCGAACCCGATGCGGGTCTTCACGGTGAACGGGATGCTCACCGCGTCGCGAAGCGCGCCCAGTATGGCATCCACGCGTTTAGGCTCCCGCAGCAGCCCGCCGCCCGCCCCTTTGCGATAGACCACCGGCGCGGGACAGCCCAGGTTCAGGTCCACCGCCGCCACCGGGTATTGCTGCAACTCGCGCGCAGTGCGCACCAGCGCAGGAATGTCGTTGCCGATCATCTGCGCAATCACCGGCCTGCCAGTAGGATTCTCCGTCACAGATTTGAGGATGTGCTTGTCCAGTCGCGAAGTGGCATAGACCCGGAAGTACTCCGTGACATAGACATCTGCCCCGCCGTAAGCGGCAATTAGCTTAAGAAACGGCAGGTCAGTGACGCCCTGCATCGGCGCTAGCGCGAGCACCGGCTCCGGTCCGGCAAGCAGGGTGTCGAAAGCCTCGCGGGGATCTTGCTGCATCACTCCACTACTCCAGCTCCCCACGCCACTATATCAGGTGACAGAACATCGCGTCACGGAGCTTGGGCTCGAACCAGGTGCTCTTGGGGGGCATGATGCCGCCGGTGTCGGCGATGGCCATCAAGTCCTCGATGCTGGTCGGGAACATCGAGAAAGCGCACACATATTCGCCGCTGTTGACCAGCTTCTCCAGCTCCCCGGTGCCGCG
The DNA here is from genome assembly GCA_903912925.1 of uncultured Verrucomicrobia subdivision 3 bacterium. Taxonomy (GTDB): domain Bacteria; phylum Verrucomicrobiota; class Verrucomicrobiia; order Limisphaerales; family UBA8199; genus PALSA-1440. Next base: position 3,387 of record CAIWJG010000232.1, read on the forward strand.
GATGCCGCCGACGAAGTTGATGCGCTTGCTTGTGCGCGGGTCCGCGATGCCGAAGATCGGTTCGAGCACATGCTGTTGCAAGAGTGTGACATCGAGCCCTTCCATCGGGTTGGCTGGGGCCGCGAACCGCGGCAGAAGGCTCAACGTGTGCCACTGACCGCCGAGGTAGAAGCCCAGGTCGTGCTTGCGCGTGGGCGTCGCGGCACCGTGCGGGTTGACGGCGAAAACGCTGGCAAGCTTCTCCAGCAGTTGGCCGGGCGAAAGGCCGTTCAGATCCTTCAACACACGGTTGTAAGGGAGGATCTGCATCTGGTTGTGCGGGAAGATGACGCTGAGGAAAGACGCGCTTTCGCCGGCGCCTTTGCGCTGCTGGAATACCCGCGCTGCCGCGGCGCTGCGATGATGCCCATCGGCAATGTAAAGGCAGGGCATCCGCCCGAACTCCGCTTCGATGAAGCGGGTCTGCGCGGAGTCCGTGATGACCCAGGCGCTGTGGCGCACGCCATCGGCGGCAGTAAAGTCCACGCTCGGAGCCTCGGCAGTCTGCATTGCGACCAGGGCATCGAGAGCCACGTTGGCCCGGTACACGAGGAACACGGGGCCGGTCCGAGCGTCCAACGCCTCGATGTGTCGCACGCGGTCGTCCTCCTTATCGGGCCGCGTCAATTCGTGCTTCTTAATGATACCTTCCAGGTAATCCGCGCAACTCGCCGCGGCGACCAGCCCGGTCTGACTGTGCCGGCCCATGACTTGGCGGTACAGATAGAAATGCGGCTGAGGGTCCTGCCGGAGCGCGCCCTGGGCCATCAGCCGCCGGAAGTTCTCCCGGCCCTTGGCATAAACTTCCGGTGCGTAAGCATCCGTCGCGGGCGGCAGATCAATCTCGGGCTTGCTGACGTGCAGGAAGCTAAGGGGATTGCCGGCGGCAATCTGGCGCGCCTCCTCAGAGGACATGACATCGTAGGGCAGCTCGCAAATGCGTGAGGCCAACCCCGGCTGGGGAAGCAACGCGGCAAAAGGTTTAATGACGGCCATGAGTAAGGCGCAAGCTACCCTCGCCGACGCCGGAGCGCACGAGGAAAGTGGCTGGCAGGTCCTCCACGAACATGCAGATCGCCCAAAATCCAGGCTTGCGCTCGGGCGTGGGTTGGGTATATTTTACGGCTCCCGTCCCGGAATACGGGCGGCAACTATTCGAATTAGACAGATATGGCAACAGCAAACGATCTTCGCCGCGGCATGGCGATCAATTACAACGGCGACATCTGCGTGGTGCAGGACAGTCAGCACCGCACGCCGGGCAACCTGCGCGCCTTCGTGCAGGCGAGCCTCCGCAGCATTCGCAGCGGGCGATCCTCCGATGTGCGCTTCAGCTCAACCGAGAAGATCGACGTCATCCCGATGATGACGCGCAAGATGGATTTCAGCTATAAGGATGTGGATGATTTCGTCTTCTCAGACCCCGACACCTTCGAGACGGTGACGCTCCCGCCGGAGATCATCGGCGATGCGAAGAATTACCTAGTGGAAAACGCGCAGGTGACGGTGACGTTCGTCGAGGACAAGGCCGTGACCATCGAGCTGCCTTCGAGCGTGGTATTGAAGGTGTCCGACGCGCCGGAAGGCGTTCGCGGCGATTCCGCGAATAACGTGCAGAAGGCGGTCGTTTTGGAAACGGGCATTACCGTCCAGGCCCCGCTCTTCATCAAGACGGGCGAGAAGATCAAGGTAGATACCCGCACCGGCAAGTACATGGAACGAGCCTGACGGTAAGACCGAAGGCCGAAAGAAACCCGAGTTCCGAAGTCCGAACACGCCAATCCGCGGCCCGAAGGCGGCGCTTTGTTAGGAAGCCAGGCCGTCCCTTAGTGACCTTTCAGTTTAGTCAGCCTCCGGAGCAGCAAACACTCATTCCGTTTCGGCTTTCGGATTTCGGGCTTCCTTCGGACTTCGGATTTCGGATCTGAGCTCGCGAGTGCTTCCTCGCTCCTGTCCAGATCCTCGCCCTTCAGTCCGCCTTGTCCAGCGGAGCTGACAACTTGAACTTCTTGGCCAAAGCAAGCGATGTGCTGAGGGATTTGACTCCGGCGGTGCAGGTCGCATCCGCGAGCGAAGCCGCTGCGATGCAGACGCCCGTCAGCAGGCAACGCTGCAAGTCCCACCCCTCGTGTAACCCGTAGAGCACTCCGGCGCAGAAGGCGTCCCCGGCACCCGCCGTGCCCGCGATATACTTGGGCGGCAGTTTCAATGAGGACTGCCAGAAGTCCTCGCCTTTGTGTGTGCGAGCGAAGGCGCCCTCCGGAAAATGGATCACGACCAGCTCCCCCACGCCTTGCTGGAGCAGTGCGCCGGCGGCGTGCTTCAACACCACAGTATCCAAATGGCCTCCCGCCTGCCGGATCTTGAACCCCGTGGTCTTGCCGGCCTCGATTTCGTTGAGGATGCAGTAATCCACATACTTGAGCGACGGGCTAACAATGCGCGCGAAGCGGTCGCTGTCCTCGCTCACAACATCGGCGCTGGTCTTGACCCCAGCCGCTTGCGCCCGGGCCAACAGGCGCGCCGCCTTGGTGCCGAACCGGGCATCCGGTTCGTCGAGCGCGTCGAGCAGAAGCAGGTATCCCAGGTGGAAGATGCGCGCGTCGTGTTTCTCGAAGTCCAGGTCATCGCCGCACCACAGGGCGTTGGCGCCGCGGGCATGAAAGAAGGTTCGGCGCCCGTGCCCCTCCTCGGTCATCACGTCGGTGCAAGACGTGGGCGCCTTGGTGGTGGGGCGGAGGTGCTGGACATCAATCTTGTGCTGGCGGCAGGTGGCAAGGATGTGCTCGCCGAGGGGATCATGGCCGACGAAACCGGCGGCGAAGAGCGGGAACGGAACGCCCGTCCGGGCGAGGTCAATCAAAACGTTGTAGGGCGCGCCGCCGGTGCCCTGGGTTTGGCTCCGAACGTTAGCGAGCTGCTCTGGCTGCGGATAGACGTCGATCATCTTGACCAGGTCGATGATCCAATTGCCGCCGGCCAGCAAACCACGGCGGCCGTTCGCACTCTTATTCTTCATGTCGGTAAGGCAGTATTATGAATAACCAGTGAATGAAAAGAAGTATGCTCGTGGCAAGCGATTTCTTCCGGCCGAGGCTGGTTTTCCCAAGTCCCAGAGCGAAGGCGGCTTGACGGCCAGTCTCGGAGGGTGTTTATTGGACCAGCCTGTGAGGCGATGAACGAACTGAAGGCAGAAAACGATGGACTTGGTAAAAGCGGCCGCCGATTGATCTACCTGGTGGATGACGAGCCGCTGCTGTTGGAGTTGGCCTCGGTGATTCTGGCACCGCTGGGATATGCGATCGAGACTTATAGCTCCGCCGAAGCAGCTTCCCACGCGTTTGAGATCGCCGATCCAAAACCGGCTTTGATCATCACTGACTACGCGATGCACAGAATGAACGGTTTGGAGCTGGCCGAGGCCTGTCGTCGAATCCAGCCGGACCAAAAGGTCCTCCTGATCAGCGGCACCGTGGGGCCGGAAGTTTGCGAAAGCGCGAGGGTCCTTCTCGGTCATTTCCTGACCAAACCCTATGAAACGAAGGAGCTCATCGACGTCGTGAGGGCGGTTCTGGCAGGTTAGCGTCGCCCAACGCAGCGAGGGCGGGCGCAGGATAAACGTGGATTAGGTATGATCATCAGCTATAATCTGAGGCAACAAGAATAGGATACGCATGAAGAAAATCATGGTTCGACTCATCATCGCATTGGTGGTGGTAGTAATTCTCGCTTTTCTGGGGGTGGGCTTGTTCCTAGACAAAGCCATCAAAGCCGGCGTGGAGACCCTCGGGCCGAAGGTAACCAAAGTGGACGTCAAACTGCAGTCGGTGGGCCTGTCACTACTTTCAGGCGGTGGGACGATCAAAGGTCTGATGCTGGGCAATCCCGCGGGATATACGACGCCCTTCGCCATCAATGTCGGCGAGGTCAGTTTGTCGCTCACGCCCGGGTCGCTGCTCTCGGACAAGGTTATTGTGAAGTCCATCAAGGTCCAGGGACCGGAGATCACCTATGAGACCAACCTGAAGGACAGCAATCTCAGTAAGATTGTCGCGAACATGCAGGGAGCCGCTGGCGGTGGGCAGAAGGAACCAGCGCAACCGAAGGAAGCGAAGCCAGCTAAGAAACTTCAAGTGGACGAATTCATCATCACCGGCGGCAAGATTCATGTGAGCGTGACCGCTCTGGGTGGCGGAACGGCGACCGTCCCGTTGCCGGACATTCACTTTAAGGATCTCGGCACTGGGCCCGATGGAATTACGCCCGAGGAACTAGCAATCAAGGTAATTGGGTCCATTGAGCAAGGCACCATTAAGGCCGCTGCCGGCGCCGTGGCTGATATCGCCAAAGGATCCGTTTATATGGCGAAAGACCTCGGAAATGTGGGCACCAACGCCGTGCAGTCAGTCACCAAGGGCATCGGCAACCTGCTCAAGAAGAAGTAGCGCCCGCGGGACCTATCAACCAGCGATCACCTGCTCCCCGCACTCTGCTGACCAGCCGACCTCCCGCATTCAGCGTTGGTTGAGATCCACGAAAACAGCACATACGGGCGCCCCGACTGAAACAGTTTGCCCGGCGGCGCTGAGGCGGCCCGTCTTCATGTCCACCCGGAAAACCACTACGTTGTCCGATTCCTGGTTCTCCGCCAAAAGCCAATTACCCGCCGGGTCGAAGGCGAAGTGCCGGGGCGTCTTGCCCTGAGTGGGCTGGTGCTCCAGGCACGTCAGTGTGCCGCTCGCTGCGGCGAAGCCAAAGACGGCGATGCTATCGTGACCACGGTTAGAGCCATAGACGAACTTTCCAGACGGGTGGACTTGCACCTCGGCGCAGGTGCTATTGCCGGCGAATCCCGCCGGTAGGGTTGAAATGGTCTGCAATTCTTTCAATGCGCCCCGCTTGGCATCGTAGGCGAAGACGGTGAGCGTGGAGCCCATTTCGTTGATCAGGAAGACGAAGCGGCCCGAGGGATGAAACGCCAGGTGGCGTGGTCCTGAGCCGGGCTTCACGGCAGCGAAGGGAGGGGCGTTCGCGACGAGGGAACCCTTGCCTGAGTCGAAACGATAGACAAGCACCTGGTCCAAGCCGAGGTCGCAGGCGAGGGCGAACCGATTGCCGGAGTCCGGCGTGATGAAGTGGCCGTGCGGCCCGGTCTGGCGCTGGGGGTTGACGCTCGATCCCTGGTGCTGAATGACGGCACTGGGCTCAGCCAGGGATCCGTCCGGCTGAATCGGGAGGGCGGCGACGCTACCACTGCCATAGTTGGCGACCAGGAGGCATTTTCCGGTCGGGTCCACCGCCAGATGGCAAGGGCCCTCGCCACCTGAAGATTTCAGGTTCAACAAGGTGAGCCGGCCCGTCTTAGCGTCCAGACTGAAGGCGCTGACGGCGCCGACGTGTTTGCCGCCCAAATTGGTGTTTTCGCCCGTTGCGTAGAGGAAGCGCTTACCCGGATGGATCGCCAGGAAGCTTGGGCTTGGCGTTTCCACCGCCAGCTCGGGCGAAGTCAGTCGGCCCGTGGCGGGGTCGAAGCGGGAAACATAAATGCCTTTGCTTTTCGCGCCGGTGTAGGTGCCGAAATAAACCAGCATGGTGCCGCCAGAAGGGACGGTTTCTGCGAACATCGCGGGCTGGCAGACGAGGCCCCAGGCAATCACGGGCCAAAGGAGGTGGAATTGTAGCGCCAATTTCATGCGCTTAGAGAACACAATGCTCAGTGGCTTTCAACCAGGAAACGGCGCTAAAATAAAAATGCTCGCCCGCAGGACTTTTGGGTTGCAAGCCGGTGGGATTGTTCTTATAGTGTACAAAAGGCGCGCAGCGCGAGAGGACACATATGTATTTCGGCGTAGATTATCATCCGGAGCAGTGGGTTTATCCATACGGCGGAACACGCGAGAAGCCTGAATCCGCTTGGCAGCGCGACATCGAGCTCATGCAGTCCGCCGGCATCAACGTCGTGCGCATGGGCGAGTTTACCTGGGGAATCTGCGAGCCGGAGGATGGTAAATACGATTTCGGCTGGCTCAAGCGGGTGATGAATCTGCTGGGCAAAGCGGGCATTAAGGTGGTGCTGGCAACTCCCACTGCCGCCCCGCCCATTTGGCTGTCTCAGAAACATCCGGAAATCCTGCCCGTAGATGAGCGCGGTCTGGTCAAACGCGAAGGCACGCGCCGCGCGGTCTGCCTCAACAGTGACGTGTTCTGGGAGCACTCCAAACGCATCGTGGAAAACATGGCCCAAGCCCTCGGCCAGCATCCCCAGCTCATTGCCTGGCAGATCGACAACGGCCTGGGCGCCCATTTCACCGAGGCGGCGTTCAATGAAGACACGCGCCGGGACTGGCATCTGTGGCTGGAGGCGAAGTACGGAACCATCGAACGGCTGAACGAACTGATGGGCTTGCGGCACTGGGGCCAGCTCGTCAAGACCTGGCAGCAAGTGCCGATGCCCATGACGGCGCCGACGGTTCACAACCCGGCGCTGGTGCTGGATTGGTCCCGCTTCTGCAGCGACACCATTGTGCAGTTCGTCAAGATGCAGGCCGACCTGCTGCACCAACTGACCCCGAAATGCCCGGTCACGACGAACCTGCGCCCGCTAGTCCACCGGTTTGACCACTTCGACCTGGCCGAGGTCATTGACTTCGTTTCGATTGAAAGCCGGGCCGCGCTGCGGCCCAAGTCCGCGGAGCTGGCCTGCGAAATCGACATGCTGCGCTCGCTCAAGAAGACGGGCATCCGAACGCCGGACGGCGACACGGGGTTCTGGGTGATGGAGCAGAAGGCCGGCAATGTCACCTGGCAGGACGTCAACTCGCTGGTACGCCCGGGGGTGCTGCGAATGTTCACGTATCAACTGGTCTCGCGGGGCGCGAACGCGATCGTCTTCTTCCGCTGGCGGCAGCCGCGCTTCGGCAGCGAGAAGTTCCACGGCGCCGTCATGCCGCACAACGCCAATCCCAACGGCCGCGTGTTCAAGGAAGTCGCTCAACTGGGCGACGAAATGAAGCTGCTCGCCCCGGCCGTCAAAGGCACGCAGGTCCAGGCCGAAACCTGCATCCTTTACAGCCACGACAACGACTGGGCGCTGCAGCAGCCGATGCAGCCGAACAAATTCTTCAGCCTGCGCGAGCACATTCAGCTCTTCTACAACTCGCTGCATGACCGGAATATTCCGGTGGATTTTGCGCGGCCGGCCGAGGACCTTTCGCGCTATAAGCTGGTCATTGCCCCGTCGCTGCACCTGCTCTCAGGCGGGGAAGCGGATCGGCTGAAGCTCTACGTCCAGAACGGCGGCACTCTGGTCGCCACGTTCAACACCGGTTTGGTGGACGAACACAACATGGCACCCGATACCGGCTATCCGCATGACATGACGGACTTGTTCGGCCTGGAAGTGCTCGAGTTCGACCAGTTGCCGCCCGGGGAGGAGAACCACCTCACCTTCAAAGGCAATTTCCCGAGCAGCCATATGCACCCGGCCCGCCTGTGGTGCGATATCATCGAGTCCAAGGACTGCCAGGTCATTGCGAGCTATGCCAAGGATTTCTACGCCGGGCGGCCGGCGATGACGCTGAACACGTTCGGGCTTGGGAAGGCCGTTTACATCGGCACCCAGAGCCACCAGCATTTCTATACTGATCTGGTGACCTGGCTACGCCAGTTGTGCAACCTTCATCCGCTGCTCAAAGTGCCCGACAACGTCGAAGTAAGCATGCGGCAAAAAGGGGATGGGCAGGTCTTCTTCCTGCTGAACCACCAAGCCTCGCCGGTGCGGGTTCAGTTTTACAAGCCGATGCACGATTTCCTGACCGGCAGCGCGGTCTCGGGCAATTACGATCTGCCCCCACACGGCGTGCTGGTTCTGGACGAACAAACAGTGGCCAAGACCTGAGGCAAGTTGAACCGTGCTGCCCCGTCCGACTCGCCGCATCCCACCGCTCGGTCCCGGGAAGATCTCAGCGCGCCAACGCATCTTTGCCCAGTGGCGAGGCGTCGATCTGGCACCGCTGGAGCGAGCGCAAGCCATGCGGGCCAAGCCCGCGAGCGCCATTATGCCGCGCGTCCTCTCGGACTTGCGCATTGACCGCCGTCAGGCGGAAGCCGAAGTCGTCAAAGTCTGGAACGATCTACTGGATCCGGAAATCGTTGCCCATGCGCAGCCAACCGGTCTGCGCAAAGGCACGCTGTTCGTCACCGTTGACAGCAGCGTCTGGCTAAGTGAGATCGTCCGCTACCGCCGCAAGGAGATCCTTACTCGCCTGCAACACAGCTTCGGCCGCGACCTGATCGTGAAGATATCTTTCCGGGTAGGATAGACTCACCGACAGCCCTTGCTCACAACGGGGATTTAAGTGGCGGGCGGTAATCGTAGCGCAGCAATTTGTTGGCAGCGGCATTGTTAGTGAACTGCTCTGCCTTGGCGTCCCATTCCAAATACGCCTTCGTCTGCATAGCGACGTTGGCCAGGAGCGTGGCGCTGGTGCTGCGATGCGCGCTCTCAATGTCGGCGTTGCAGGCCGCCCGGCTCTTGATGCAGTCCAGGAAGTTGCGCGCGTGGTCGGCGTTATCCATGCGGCCGCTCACCTTCTTTGGCTCGATCATCGGCGCTTCGCCGGTACGCCAGCCGCGCTCGATGCTGCGATCAATCGGCGTGCGCCGTGGGAATTCGTGCGGCGTAATGATCTCCGGCACCACCGCCCACCCTCGGCCTTCCAAGTAGAGCGTACCCTTGGTGCCGCGGAATTCGATCTCACACGGTCTGGCCGCCGCGCCGGCGCTGTTGGCATTGAACTGGGTAAACGAGACCAGCGTGTTGCCGGGATAATGCCAGAGCGCCTCCATCGTGTCCGGAATATCGCGGTTATCCTCGACAGCGTACTTCCCGCCCATTGCGGTCACCGCCAGCGGCGCGCTCTGGCCCAGCGCCCAGTGAATCTGGTCCAGGTAATGGATTCCCATGTTCGTCAACTGGCCGCCGCTGTAGTCGAAGAACCAGCGGAATTGGTAGAACGCGCGGTTCCGGTTATAGGGCACTTTGGGTGCCGGCCCCAGCCAGGCATCCCAGTCGAGATCAGCCGGCGGCTCGCTGTCGGGCGGATTGCCAATCCCCTTCGGCCACTCATTCTGAATATGGAAGCAACGCACCGCGGTCACCTTACCCAGCCCGCCCCCGTGCACGAATTCCGCCATCTCGCGGCACATCGCCGAAGAACGGCGTTGCATGCCGGCCTGGCAAACTCGCCCGTGGCGCTTCACCGCCTCGACCATCGCGCGGCCTTCCGCCACGCGCAGACAAATAGGCTTCTCGACATAGACATCCTTCCCTGCCTCGCAGGCGTGGATGGTTTGCATGGCGTGCCAGTGATCGGGCGTGGCGATGACCACTGCGTCAACGTCCTTCAATTCGAGGAGCTTCCGGTAATCCCTGAACTGCTTGGGACTCGTGCCGATCTTCTTGGCCGCGAAGTCGAGGTAGGGCTGATAAATGTCGCAAATGGCAACGACCTCCGCGTCGCTCTGCTTGAGGAAGGCATCCAGCACCTGGTCGCCGCGGTTGCCCAGGCCGATGAAGCCGAGGCGCACGCGGTCATTGGCGCCGAGCACGCGGAACGAGGTAAATGCGGCGGTGGTGCCGACCGCCGCCAGCGTCCGGGTGAATTCCCGGCGGGTGATTGGTTTCATAGGCTTAATGCTTGGGTTGTTTGGGATGAAGGATGGCCAACTAGTTCACTTGAGGCGGGAGAACACGACATCAAACGTCTCTCGCAGGGTAGCCTGGAAATACTGCCCGAATAACTGGTCGGTCTGCGGGTTGAGTTCCAGGGTATAGGTGCTGCCGGGATAGTTTACGTCGCGCAACTCGATGACCAACTTGGTCGCCCCCTTATCGCGCCACGCGGCGGCCCGGGAGACGTTGATCGGGTTGGGATTGAAATACCCGACGTCCAGCTTGCCGCTGGAGTCCACGCCTCGGATGTCAACGATGTAGCCCCCGTCCGGCCGCTGCCATTTGCCTACCAGCTTCGCCAACTCCGGCGAGGCAGCAGCGGCTGCGGGAGCTGCATTGGTTTGCGGGACTGGGGGCGGCGACGAGGTTTCAGTCTTGCTGCCGCAGGAGACCATCAGCCCCAAAAGCACGACGGCAGCGAGCACAGGCGCGCAGCGCAAGCTGCTGGAGCATCCCGCGCGAGTTGTCTGGTGAAAGCCTGGCGGCCGGCCTGACCCCGTTCTGTTTTGGATGAGTCTCATGATGTCAGGACCACAGGATAGCCCCCGCGCCCAGGCGCCTCAATGCCCAAACAACACCCTGGCGTTCTTGGCTTCGCCGTCGGCCGGGACATGGCTGAGCAGCAGCAGTGGAACGGAGAGGAATGAAGACCTCATCTTGCCCGACGAAAATTCGCGGCATGACCTGCCTCGTTCCTGCTGCTTCACGTTTCACGTTTCACGTTTCACTCGCGGCACCTCCTCGAGCACGAGAAACCAGCCGCGCTTGGGGCTGACGGGGATCGCCTCCCCAGGCCGCCACTGCTTCTGTGGCTGCATGCCAGTAATTACAGGGGCATAGAGCGCCGACCGGGCCGGGTCCAGACCGAGGGCTTTCCAATCAATGTCCAAGTTCACCGAGGTTTCGGCATTGGCCCAACTGCCCAGGGCGATGAAGCAGCGACCCGGCTTGCGATAGACCGTCGCCAGCACTTCGGGGTTGCCGGTCTTGACCGGGCAATCCTTGACGAAGAACGGCAGGAATTGGGTGCCTTGAATACCATAGTCATCCCACACCTTCCACATTCCCTGGGGGTCGCCCGACCAGCCCAGCCGGGCCGTTTCCCCGAAGACCATGCCGCGCCACGGGTTGGCGCCTTCGAGCATCTCACTCATCAGCCCGAAGGGGAGGCCGCTCATTTCAACCAGCCAGAAGTCCGGCGAGACGTCGCTTGCGTTGAATCCCTCGCCGAGCCAGAGCCGGTCCAGGTAGGGCAGGACCTCCATATAGATCGTCAGGTTGTTGGCGAAGCCCGCGTAGCCGTTGAAATGATTCCAGGTGTGCAGGTCAATGTAACGGCCTGGCCGGGAGTCCAGGATTCGCCGAGCCCGCTGCAGGCTCTTGGCATCCAAAGCCGTATCATCCACATAGACGCCGTCGAAGTCGGATTTCTCGACCAGCCACCTCAGGCCCTCGAGGTAGAAGTTGTTCCACCGGGAGTCCGGGGTTGTAATAACCGAGATGTCCAGCTCGGCATACTTGCCTCCGACATGGTCCTCCCAGGCTGGCACGAAGTCCTCGCGCAGGTTTTCGACTAGCCAGGGGTGGGGGCCTTTGGGATGAATGAGGGTGCGCGCCTCCTTGCCGGGGCCGGGCAGGATGATTTCGCCGTTGAGCGAATGCACGGGGAAGAGTTCCGGCATGTTCTGCGTAATCTCGCGCGTGGTGTAATAGACGCGGACCTTCGTGTCTTTGGCATGGGCCCGCCGCACCAGGTCACAAAAGGCCGGGAAGGAGTCGTCGCTATAGGGGTAGTTGATGTAGGGACAGTAATAGTTGGCTTGGTGCACGTTGATGACGTTGGGCCCGTGCTTCGGGTTGGACTGCGCCACCGCCTCATCCAAAGGCTGCGGATCCTTGCTGGCATTGGGATGATGAAACCGCACCGCCCATTGCTGCTCCAGATCGAGGCAGCGGAACGGTGTAAGGTAGAACTCGAAGTTGAAGTCGAGCGCTTGGCCGGCCTTGAGCCAGCGCGGACCGCTAAAGGCGCGAACCAGAACGGACTGCCCGCTCGCGGGGCCGAGGTCAACGCCGCCTCGGCCTTCGTTGCCCCAGGAGACCGGCAGCCGCAGCGGGCGGAACGAGTAGTAGATGTTGACCGGCGGGCGCAGGTATACTCCACGCGGTTGAGATGATTACTTAAAGATTGACGCCGTTGGGACTGGCTGTTAGGGGAATGTCTCATGATTTGCCTCTCTTTTACCGCCACTGATCGGGCCGCACTGGCAGCCGAGCGATATCTGCATCC
>CAIWJG010000233.1 GCA_903912925.1 uncultured Verrucomicrobia subdivision 3 bacterium
GCTCGGTCACTGTTTTAATGTAAACTATAGGTTACAACTGTCAACCTGCGCTTTGTCGGTTCTCACTATTGACACTAGTCTGCCGCCGGACTTCAGGGGTTGCGTGACGGAAAGGGGGCGTGAGAACGTCATGGCGGGGACGTTGTTCGCGCCAAATGCGCGTTAGCAGTTGACGGCGGACGAACTGGGCGAGTTCGTACGCCAAACGCGCACCCTTTGCCGACGTCCACGCCCGAAAGGGCTTGAGCTGTTCCTGCATCGGTGGGATAGTTCCACCATGACATTGACGGCCGACAGCAAGGGCAGAATCGCCTGCCGCGACTTGTTTCCTCCGCACGCCAGTTTCGAGGCACTCAAGGAACCAAGCGGGAGAGTAACACTGATCCGGCTGAGGCGCGAAGCCGGGAAGCCGCGCTTGGTGAAGCCCATTATGCGCAAGGGACTGCTGGTGCTGCCGATGGCGGACGCCGAACTGGATTCAGAGGCGCTGGATAGGGAAATCCGCGAAGAGCGGGACCGGGAAAATGCGCGTCTATTGGGATAGCACGGCGCTGCTGAACGCACTAGCCGCCCAGAGCGTTCTGGCACGGCTGGACGAAGGGCAGCATTTGACGCGGTCGCACGCCTATGTGGAGGCATTTCATCATCTTTCCGGCCGAGGCCTGCCGCTCAAGGACGGCCAGCGCCTGGCCGTGACCCCTGGCGATGCGGCCCGTATGATCCGCAACCTTGCCAAGAGAGTCCGGGCGCATGATTTGACCCCGGAACAAACCCTGACCGCTCTGGACGACGCTCAGCGCCATCGTGTCTCAGGCCGAATGGTCCATGACTGGCTCCATGCCAGGACCGCCAAGCTGGCCGGTGCCGATGTGATACTCACCCGCGATGGAGCATTAGCGCGCCTGTGCGCTGCCGAAGGGCTAAAAGCGCAATGGCCTTAGTGCGGAATGCGGACTACGGAATGGTCCCGCCTCCCGCGGCGGGATAGTTCCACCATGACATTGACGGCCGACAGCAAGGCAAAATCGCCTGCCGCGACTTGCTTCTTCCGCCCGCCAGCTTCAAGGCGCTCCAGGAGCCGGACGGGGGGAGTCACCCTCATCCGACTGGAGCCATTCCAAAAACCACCGGGCGGCCGGCCCTGGGAATGGCTCCGGCGGTCCTGCAACCCGACTCTCTTTGGTGGCGCGTTTAGCTCACATTGCTCATCCAATCTGTTTAATGCGCGTTAGCCGTTGACGGCAGACGACTTGGGCGAGTTGGTGCGTCAAAGGCGCGTTCCGGGGATTACCAGCGTCCGGAGCCTCGCCAGCGCCACTTGAACACCGTGTACAAGGGGTGCACACAGGGTGCGCACCGGATGTTCACGCTGCACAAGGGTGTGCCTCCCTTGCGCATCCGGTGTACTCCCCTTGTACACGGCGGGAATAGCCGAAAAAGCGGCCTTGGCGGGGACCGGTTGCGGCTCGGGCGTGCCGGTCGCCGGGGCTGGCTCAATCTTCGTTTCCTGGTTGCTTGGCGGTTGGCTGGGCAGCGGTCGGGGCGGGACGATGGCCCGGGTCAAGTGGTCCTGGGCTTTCCAGCCGTTCTTCGTCTGGCAGGTGACGAGGAAGATCTTCTGGCCGGAGCTGGGCTGGCCGAACCGGGCGGTGTATTGCGCGGTGATGTCGCATTGGCCGTTGGTCGCCGGCCCGAGCAGGCCCAGGTAGCAGACCCGGCGGTGCTTCATCCGACCGGCACTGCACGGCGCCTGGCCAAAGAGCATGATGTCTTCAGCGGCCGGCCCCACCGTGAGAAGCAGCCGCACCGCGCCGCCCTCGTCATTGACAGCGACCAGGTTGCCGACAGAATTGGGCGTGAAAACGGTGAACTCCGGCGGTTCAGTCACGGGCATCTGGCCCACGCACCGCAAGGTACTGTTTATTTTTACGCACAGTTGCTGGCCACTAATATGGGCGTATTGCCCCAGGGTCGGGTGGCTGGGCACCTGTTGGGCGGTCGCATCCCAAAGCTCGCGCTGGGGTTCGGTAAGGTTCAGGCCCCAGCCGCGCGCGGTCGAGCCGAAGATGGCTTTCATGCGGCGCTGCGCTTCGGAATTTGGATGGTGCGGGATGA
>CAIWJG010000234.1 GCA_903912925.1 uncultured Verrucomicrobia subdivision 3 bacterium
GCCGCCGTTTTTTCGTACGCTGCTGCTTCCATCTGAACAACCAGTGCTCTTTCGCCGCAACTGTTCAGGTGTGGGGCAGACCTCCGGTGTGACGGTTCACGGAGTCTCTAACTCCGTGCCCACCGGGTCGCCGGAACACCGGGCCAGAGACCCTGCTAACCGTCAGACCGGAGATCTGCCCCACGTTCCGACCTGAAGAGTTACCTTTCGCCTCGCGACCGTCACTTGGCTTGCTGACGTTCCTTGCGCTGCAGATCTCGCAGTGGGCGATAACCGATCGGCGTAATCTTCTGCTCAGCAATCAGGCTCTTCATCTCCTCGTCGTTGGTGAATACTTCAAACTCCTGCGATCGTGTTTGCCACGACCCTGTAATCGCCTTCAGCTCGTCACTGGGCGTTCCGGCGTGGATATACAGCTCCGTGACTCCCGGCCTAAGCTTCCGAACAACTCCCAGCCAAAAGGTCTTTACGTCCTGCTTCTTCTCATCCTTCAGCTCCTCATAGACGAAGTAGTCGGGGAACAAGATGCCTTTTGCGGAGATCTCACCGCGCAGTTCAGGATGGCCCATTTTGGACAGAGTCTCCTGTGAAGCCATACGGATGGGCAGATCGAACTCGACGGCCAATTGCACGTAGGCCTTCACAAATGCCGGGTGCATTTGCATGGTCCCCATGTGCGAGTCTATATGGCTCACATCAATGCCGGCTGCCAGCGCGCGCTTGATCTGGGCCCTCCCCTCAATCAGAGCCTCCTCGGGTTTAGCGTGCCCGTAAACGTCCATCACCTCGGGCCAGAGATAGCCCTGCTTATCAATCATGCCGGGCACCTGGTCGCTTGGGGCGACGGAACCCCAACGGTATTTGCCCCACTCTGAGGTGTGGGTAAGGTGAACCCCGAAGTCCTTCTCCGGATGGCTCTTGGCGTAGCTCACAATTTCCGGAAACCAGGGGCAGGGCGTCATGATCGTCGCGCAGCGCATGAAGCCCTTTTCCATGCACTCGGTGGTGGCAAGGTTGGCGGTATGACACATGCCGGCGTCGTCACCGTTGACGATGAGCAGCTTGTCGGTTGCTTTGTATCCGAGCCGCTCGGCCAGCGAGGGCTGGTCGGCAGCGTTTAAGCTGGCGGTAGCGAGAAGCATGGGCACGGAAAAGACTGCGAGTTTGGTTAGCAGGATTCTTGTAGATTGCACACCTGACATTAGTAACGGACAGGTTCCAGTGCAACCAGATTTCGTGCTACCGCCGGGGTTGACCTTCAAGGACCTACAACCCTACTCTCACCGAACATCTCAATAACACCATGAGAATTCTGACACTTGCTTTCTTGACCGTGGCGATGTGCGCGCTCGCACGGCCTTTACCCGAAGCGGGGATCGTCCAATTCAATTCGCTGCCGCACGGCCGGTTCAGGTTTGCCGGCCCGGTGGGCGAGCGCGTCGAAGCCAATATCGACAACTGGCTCCTGCGAGCGCCCCAGGCGAATCCGGGCATCCTGGAGATGTTCCAAATGCGCGACCGCCAGCCGGTCCCACAACTCGTGCCGTGGGCCGGGGAGTTCGTCGGCAAGTACCTCATCTCCGCCGTGCAAGCTTTGCGGATGAGCGACGACCCACGGTTGTTCGTGCAGGTGTCCAACGTCGTCACTGCCTTCATCGCCACTCAGGCAGAAGATGGCTACCTCGGGCCATTCCCGAAAGACGCCCGCCTCCTCAAGAACTGGGACCTTTGGGGCCATTACCATGCCCTTTACGCATTGGCCCTGTGGCATGAGCCTACGGGCGACCCTGCGGCGCTGGCCGCGGCGCGCAAGGCCGGCGATCTAGTCTGCCTCACGTATCTCGACACCAGCCGCCGCGTGGTGGACGCGGGCGATTCCGAGATGAACATGTCGATCCTGACCGGCATGGCGATGCTCTACCGCCTGACCGGGGAGCCTCGTTACCTGCGCATGGCGCGCGAGGTAGAGAAGGACTGGGAGCGTGCCGGGGATTACCTGCGCGCTGGCCTCGACGGGCGCGAGTATTTCCAATCGCCGCGCCCCCGCTGGGAAAGCCTGCATGACCTCCAGGGCCTGGTCGAGATGTGGCGCATCACCGGCGAGGCGAAGTATCGCGACGCCTTCATCCATCACTGGCGCAGCATCCGCCGCTGGGACCGCCGCAACACCGGCGCCTTCAGCTCCGGCGAGCAGGCAACGGGCAACCCCTACGCGGCCACAGCCATTGAAACTTGCTGCACGGTGGCGTGGATGGCCCTGACGGTTGACTACCTGAAACTCACCGGCGACCCGCGAGCGGTGGACGACCTCGAATTAGCCACGCTCAACGGCGGTCTGGGCGCGCAGCATGTCAGTGGCCGATGGTGGACCTACAACACCCCCATGGACGGCGTTCGGGAAGCGAGCGCCCACACCATCGTATTCCAGTCGCGCGCTGGCACACCTGAACTGAATTGCTGCTCGGTCAACGCGCCGCGGGTGCTGGGCATGCTCAGCGAATGGGCCGTGATGTCCACTCCTCGCGGGCTGGCGGTCAACAGCTACCTGCCCGGCACTTTCACCGTATCGGTGGCAAAACAGGAAGTTGCTTTAGTGCTGGACCGGGACTATCCCATCGGCGACTCGCAGCGTGTTCGGATCGCCAGCAGCGGAGACGCCGAGTGGACGCTGCAATTGCGTATTCCGACCTGGTCAACCAACACTCGGGTGCAAGCTAACTTCGATGGCGCGCCCACCACTGCTGTGCCCGGTTCCTACCTGGAAATTCGCCGCCGGTGGAAGGCCGGCGACGAGGTCGCATTGCAGTTCGACTTCGGATTGCGCGCAGTTGCCGGTGCCAACGAGGCGGCGGGCCGAGTCTCGCTCTACCGAGGCCCGCTGCTGTTGGCCTGGGACCAAGCCCAAACCCCCTACGATGAAGGGAAGATACCGGCGGTGGATCTGGCTCGCCTGACCGAGGCGCGCCTTGTTCTCGCGGCGCCGGAGACCCAGCCGGCTCAGCCCAGGACCTGGCTGCAAGTGGAGGTGCCCGCGGAGAACGGGAGCGTTCTGCGTCTGGTGGATTTTGCCAACGCCGGAACCGCCGGCACGCATTATCGTTCCTGGCTGCCCGCCGCCAAGTCGCTGCCTCCCCCAGCCTTCACTCAGTATCCGCGCGACGCTGAACGCGTGCGCCCCGGGCCAGTCCAGTTCCAATGGCGTGGCTCGCGCCAAGCGTCGGACCTCAAGTATCGCCTCGAAATCGCAGCCGACTGTGGGTTTGCCAAACCGCTATTCTCCACCAACCTCGGTGCGGGGTCCCGGCTTGTCCTGGACTTGGCGGCACTGCTTTCTTCTCCCAGTCCCGACCGCTGGTGGCGCGTCATCACGATCAGCGCGAACGGAGAGACCATCCCGGACTTCCCAGCCGCCCGCTTCACCCTGGCCGCCGATGCACCTCCGCAGGTCGTCCCGCCGATTAGCAAACCGGGCCCGGCAGGAGAGCTGCTGCTTCACTCGCTGCGCCAGGATGAGCGGCCAAAGTTTGGAGAATTGCTAACGACAAAGCACGGTCCGAGCAGCGCAGATGGAACGTCCGTCAAAGGGCGGGAGCAGATGCTCGTATATGCTGTGCCCGCCTGGCCGGAGGAGGATTTCACTGTTGCCGTTCGTGTCCGCATTGACGAGATGCCCAAGGGCACCCTTGGCCAGATCTTCAGCGCCTGGGCCGCGAGCATGGACGATCCGCTACGGCTGGCGGTGCAGAATGGCAAGCTCTCCGCCCGCATCGAAGCAGGCGGAGTCTTCGGGACGCCGGGCGTAGCGATCGAGGCCGGGCGCTGGTATCGCGTCTGCGCGGTGAAACGCGGGGAGAACCTCGCCTTGTTCCTGGACGGCCAACCAGCCGGATCCTGCACCGTCCCTCGATTCACCACTACCACCGCTCGCGACTGTGCCCTGGGCGGCAACCCGCATTTCGGTGGCGACGAGTCGCTCGCCGCGACCTTCGCTGATTTGGGTTTCTGGGAGCGTGCTCTATCGGCCGAGGATCTGCAGCGCCTCGCGCTTCCGGAGCGGAAGTAAATCGGAGCGCGCGCTCCTCGCATCGCTTATTAGCGATTGTTTACCTCAGCAGTGTGGCCGAAGGCCTTCGCCAAGGCCACTGCATCCAAGTAATCCTCGTCTTGATTTGCGTAAAGCGCATCCAGGACACTCGGGGTGCCCGGTGAAAGCGCCAGCAATCGCGCCAGTGCCTCCGCGTTGGGTGCAGAGTGGATCGGCCCGTGCGCGTCCCACAGCTTGCCCGCGACATCCCTGTTTGATGCGGCGACGAGCCATAGGCCGAGCTTGTCCTTGAGCCGAGTGGTGACTTCCGGAGCAGGTGGCTTTTGCTCGAGCATGGCTGTGCTCACCGCCAGCTTCAGATTGGGCGCACCGACGCGGTCGAGCCACTCAAAGCCCTCTGCCAGGCTCCCTGGAGGCTTGCCGAAGCCGACGCGCAGGTGCAGCGTCACGCCGCGCTCCGCCGCCTGGCCGGCCAGGGTCTTCAGTGTGGCAGTAAACGCCGCCCGGGACTGCTCGTCGGTGAAGTTGTTTTCCGGGTATCGGTGCAGCGAGAGAATCAGGTCTGTGGCGCCCAGCGCGTCCATCTTGCCTAGCACATCCTGGATGGCAGCCATGCTGTTGGTGTAGTCCTCGTGCATGTTATCCATCAGCCGCAGCGTGGGGTACAGATCAATGCCCGAACTCAAGTCCACCACAATGCTCACGCCCTGGCGCTTCAGCCAACCGTGCTCCTTTTGGAGCGCCGCCTTTTCCCGATCGTGCAGGTAGGACCAGTCCACGCAAGCGCCGTCGAAGTGCTCGAAGAAAGTAGGCCGCGCCAGTATCTCCTCCTTGATGGAGGTCGCATGGCGTAGTGGCAACAGCCGGCCTCGTGGGCGTGGCGGCGGTGCCTGGTGGCCGATTTCCTCGACGCCGGTCTCCTGGACCTTCACGGCAAACATGCGGACATCACCCCCCGCGATCATGCCCGCGGCATTCTTGCCGAGCTTCAAGCCATCCACGACCTCGGGTGTCTGCCCGGGGGCGCCCGCCTCCGACGTATCGAGCGGCAGTTCGCGGAGCGATTCCACCTTGCCGCAGAGTGACTCGAGGCGGAACGGCTGTTCGCGCCAGGTGTTATTGGCGATGCCGATCACGAACTCACCGGCGCTCTTCCGGCAGGTGATCACGCTGAGCCCTTCTCCTTCCACCGCAAAGAGCTGCTGCGCCCGCAGGATCGCTTCCAGCCCCAGCCGCACTTCCGGGACCAGCTTGAATGGCTTGGGCAACGGCTTGTCGGTCTCGCTGCACAGGCCGGAACCTACGGTGGCATCAGGCTCCACGCCCAACGGGCTCGCGAACACCGTTACCCGCCCGCGCCCACAGCCCATCGTCGCGCCCCCGCTCACATTTGTGATCCCCGCGATACCGCCCGGCAGCTTCGCCAGGTTGCCGGCCGTGATGACCACATGCCCGCCCCGCTCGGCATAAGCCTGCAACTTATCGCGCACCTCGCGTCCGCCACCAAGTTCACCGGCGACGATTACCACGGAATACCGGTCGAGCGCCCAAAGCGGCGCGTCGCTCAGCAGACAGTCGGCTATGTCTCCGTATGGCGTCGGGGCGAGAAAGCCCGATTCGTCATGGAAATAGGAGGAGTCTTGGTAGCCGGGGTAAAGCAGATCGAGCACTGCGTCGGTGAGGTAATCACCGGCTTCGTAGGGCCGGTTGCCCCAGACACGATACACATCCCCCGAGTAGAGATGCCGGGGAAACGACCAGCCCGAGTAGAAGTCCACCAGCAGCGCCACCGGCGTATGCATCACGCCCGGCTGACCGTTTTCCTTCACCCAGCGCTGCGCCGATTGCTGGATGCGGCCAATAGGCGTGAGCTTGTCGCCTTCTATCCAGCCGCTCTCGAAGCCCACCGCCACGCAATTGTAAAGAATGTGCGAATAGATCAACCGCTTCAGCAGGCTCAAGCTGGTCCCCTTGGTGGGGCCGTGAATCTCCCCTCCGCTGCCGCCCGCGGCGCCGTAGCTCTTGTAGCCCCAACGGTTCCAGACCGAGGCATTGCCGAACCACGGCACCCCGTATTGCCGGCCCGCGCCGCGAATGAAAGCGTAATAGATCTGGTTGTTGGGCAGCCCCTGCGCCGTCTCCGCGCCGATCAGCGTGTAGGTGCCCTCCTTCAGGAAATAGTGGCCGAAGTTCAGCGACACCAGTGCCGAGAGCTTCTGGCCCAGATCGTCGCCCATCCGTTCGAAGTGACGTTGGAAATTCAGATACTGCTCGAATCGGCTGGCCGAGGCCGGCGTCATCTGGTTCGCGTAGCCGCCGATGTAACGCCCGTCCTGCTCACCGATGTCCATGCCGAGCCACCGCTCGCCCAGCTTCGCTTCCAGCATCGGCAAGGCACCCGCGGGCGGCGTGAATTGCTGCCAATATCCGCCCGACCCCGAGCCCGGCACGAAGCCCCAGATGTCGAACAGGTAGAGGTCGCGGCGTTTGATTTCATCCGCAAGGTCGCAGAGGTTGGTCGCAAAGATCGTTGAGTAGGACGGCCAGATAACGTTCCCCAGTTCATACGTGCGGCTGTACTTCTCCAACTCCTCAGCAAACCCAACGAGCTGGCCATCCTTCTCCCCAAACCCACGCAGGCAAGTGAACTGCGTGCGGTTCTTGAACGTCTCCCATGTCGGCGGCTTCACCGCGCGCCGGTCGTAGTCAGGGTGCTCACGCGGGGCCAGCAGATGACTATAGACGCGGTGCGCACTCGTGGTCGCTGGCGCTGCGGCACCTTCCGCCTGTGCCCCCCGCCCGAGCACCGCTTGCAGCCAGGCAACGATGGTTAGGACAACGCAACACACCCGGACCCTTGCCTTTAGTTTCATGTCGGCGGTGACCTTACCACACCCCCGCGGAATTTGGCCAACTGCTTCTGCTCGTCAAATGTAATGGGTCTCGGCAAGGCGAGCACAGGGGGCGAAGTCCCAAGCGAATTCCTCGCCACAGACAAAGCTGGCAGTCGAGCACCAATCGAGCACCAATCGAGGAATAAGAGAGAATATCCCGCGGGCACCTGGCTACCGTCACGCTGGCAGGTCCACACCTCCCGACTGGTTAAACTTGAATTGCGAAAGGCACTATAGTAACAACAAGGCTAATGTTCAGTGTGCGAGCAGCCACACTCATGTTGGCCACGAGCCCCTCTTTACGAGCGAGGAGTTCAATGATGAGTGGCCGCCGCCGGAGGAACAAAGAAGCCGCCGCGAGCATAATCAAGAATGAGAACCGCTATTGATAAACCGGAGGCGAAGGGGCGATGCTCCTTGGCTTTCCTGATGCTGGGCCTCGCCCTAATCACCTCGCTGCAACTCGGGTGCCGCCCCTCCGCCGTGCCCCGGCCTGCTTCCGCCGCAGGCGGTATTCCTGGCAGGGTCACCGCTTCGGGGACGCAGTTTCTCGATGGCGCAGGGAAGCCCCTCCTGCTGCATGGCATCAACGTCGTCAACAAGTCGAAGGCGGAAGGTTACACAGGTGGTATCGAACGTGCCGATTTCGCAGCCATCCGGAGCTGGGGCATGAATTGCATCCGGCTCGGTATCCTTTGGGACGGGTTGGAGCCGCAGCCGGGGAAGATTGATGAGGCGTACCTGGATCGGATCGCTCTGATTGTCGGCTGGGCCAAGGCCGAAGGGCTCTATGTGCTGCTCGACATGCACCAGGACCTCTTCAGCGTGAAGTTCTCGGACGGCGCGCCCGCGTGGGCGACGCTGGACGAGGGCAAGCCGCACACGGCGACGGCGGTCTGGAGCGATGCCTACTACGCCAGCGCGGCGGTGCAAACCGCACTCGACCATTTCTGGGCGAACAGCCCCGGCCCGGACGGCGTTGGGCTGCAGGACCACTACGCCCGTGTGTGGCAGCGTGTGGCCGAGCGGTTCCGGGACGAGCCGGCCGTACTGGGTTACGACCTGATGAATGAACCGTTCCCCGGCCGGGACGCCTTACGTGCGCAGGGGGTGATATTCGGCCGGCTGGCCGAGTTGCTGCGGGCGCGGCTGGGCGAGAAGGCGCCGACGCCCTTGAAGTTGATGTTCATGGAGGGATCGCCCGAGGGCAGGAAGCAGATCACCGAGTGGCTGGGCGACATTGAGTTATTCAAGGGCATGTTGGCCGCCGGCACGCCCATCATGCAGGAGTTCGAGCGCGGTCGGCTCATGCCTTTCTACGCCCGGGTCCGCCAGTCCATTCGTCAGGTTGACACAAACCACATTCTCTTCCTCGAACCCTCCATGTCGGCCAACCTGGGCATCCCGAGCGCCCTCGCGCCGCTTGTGGATCAGCAGGGGCGCCGCGATCCGCAACAGGCCTACGCGCCCCATGGCTACGATATCGTCCTCGACACGCCTCTGGCCGCGCAGGCGAACGATGCCAGGATTGAGCTGATCCTAAAACGCCATGGCGAGACCACACGGCGGCTGGGCATGCCGATGCTGGTGGGCGAATGGGGCGTTTACTGCGAAGATTCGTCCTGCGTGACGCCCGCACGTTTCTTCGTGCGACAACTCGACGCGCTTCATTGTGGCGACACATACTGGGCCTACCGGCGGACCCTGGGCCAATCGCCACTGTTGAAGGCTCTGGAACGGCGTTAGCGGAGCGGCTCAAATCGCCCCTGTTATACCGGTTGCCGAGAGGTGGTCTGCCCCCTCTATTTCATCTTCAGGGCGAAGAACATCGGGCTCAGATACGGCACGAGCCAAATTGCCCAGACAACGACGCTGAGCCTGTGGAATTCAGTGATCCATTTCGCATCCTTCCGCATTAGGACGATCGTCGCCCAGACGGCATGCAACAACATCAGGATGATGGCGAACAGGCCTGTAAGACCGTGCACATCGAACGTCATCCCTCCGGCGAAACGGAACATCATCCCGGTGCCGACCGTGTCGCACGTGAGCCCGAGGTAGAAGAAGACGAGATGCCAGGGCTTCAGCCTCCCGGCGATTCGCTCGCACCAGACCCCGATGGAATAGAATACCAGAGCCAGGGTGATGATAATGCTCGCACTTGGGGGCATACTCTTCTCTCGTTTGATGTTAAAGCAGCTAAACTGAATTGGCGGGGCACCCGACCGCTTCACTACGCACCCAGATGTATGGTGTTGCCTGCGCGGCATCAAGGCTAAAGCGGGCGGTCCTCCGTTTCTGGACGCGCTCCCCGGCTTGGCAGCCGCTCCCCTTTCTGCCTTGCGTGGCCTATGGGCCTTGATCACAGTTCTCCCATGCCTGACATGCGACCTTCCATCACCGACGCTCTTATGGCCCAACGCGCCTTTTGGAGCGGCGGCGGCTCGAGTCCAGTCGAGTCTCGTTTGCAGGCGCTCCGTTTCCTCAATAACTCATGTAACCATGCAACCATGTAACCATGCAACCACCCCCAACCCTCGTAGCACCCGACGTCAGTCGGGTCTAACCTGCCCCTGAAACGATTTTGCTTGCCTACCGCCCATGTAACCATGTCAACTGACCTTGCGCTCTCGCCCCCCATGCCCCCTACACTCCAAGCCCCCGAACCCCGCACCGCCCCCGAGTCGGGCATCAGCGATTACCCTGAGGTCGCCGCCATCTACCGCGACCTCGCCGCCCTAGTCGGCCAGCCAATCCGGCCGATTCGCCGCGAAGCGATGGCGGTCTATCTGCGGTATTTCGAAGAGCGCTGCGCGAAGTCCAAACCCGTCATCGAACGCGCCCGGCAGTTCATCCCCGGCGGCGTCCAGCATAACCTTGCGTTCAACTACCCGTTCCCAATCGTGGTTGACCGCGCGGAGGGCGCCTATCTCCAGGACCGCGATGGCAACCGTTACATTGACTTCCTCCAGGCCGGCGGACCGACGGTGTTGGGCAGCAACTATGCGGCGGTGAAGCAGCAGGTCTTGGCGCTGCTGGACGAATGCGGCCCCGTGACTGGCCTGTTCCACGAATACGAACTCAAGCTGGCCGAGTTCATCTGCCAGCACATCCCGTCGGTGGAGATGTTCCGCATGCTCGGCAGCGGAACGGAGGCCGTGATGGCCGCCCTGCGGGTCGCGCGGCTCGCCACCGGACGGAAGAAGGTCATCAAGATGGGTGGCGCCTACCACGGGTGGAGCGACCAGATGGTCTATGCGCTCCGCATCCCCGGCACCCGTGGCTTCGAAGCGCACGGCATTCCCTGGGCCTACCGCGCTCACACCCAGGAAGTCGCGCCCAACGACCTGCACGCCCTCGAACGCACCCTGCGGTTCAATCGCCTGCGCGGCGGCACCGCCGCGGTCATCCTCGAACCCGTCGGCCCTGAAAGCGGCACCCGCCCGGTTGACTTCGGATACAACCAGGGCGCCCGGGAGTTGTGCGACAAGTATGGCGCGCTGCTGATCTTCGACGAAGTGGTCACCGCGTTCCGCCTCGGGTTGTCGGGTGCGCAGGGCTATTACGGCGTCCGGCCCGATCTGACCGTGTTCGGGAAAGTGGTTGCGGGCGGCTACCCCGGTGCTGGCGGGCTTGGCGGACGCCGGGATCTGATGAGCTGCCTGGCGGCTGGAATCGGGGGCGGCCAGAAGCGCGCTTTGGTCGGCGGCACACTGGCGGCGAATCCGCTCAGTTCCGCTGCGGGCTATCACACCCTGGTGGAGATCGAGCGCACGGGCGCCTGCGCCAAGGCGGGGGCGGCCGGCGACCGTTTGACCCGCGGTCTGCAAGCGATGATCACCCGCTACCGCCTGCCCTTCGTTGCGTATAACCAGGGCTCGATCTGCCATCTCGAGACCTCGGCAACCATGTTCGTGAAGGTGAATATCTCCCGGCCATGGACGATTCCCAATGCCATGAAAGAGATCAAGACTCGCAAGCACATGATGGAGGAGATGGGGGCCGCCTATCTCGCCGAGGGAATCGTGACGCTGGCCGGTAGCCGGATGTACACCAGCATGGCCGACACCGACGCAATCATTGATACCGCGCTGGCCGGGTTCGAACGCGTGCTCCGGCAGATGGAAGGAGTCGCGGGACCGAAAGGCTTTAGGCTAAAGGCTGAATGCTAAAGGCTCGGCAGATGGAAGGAGTCGCGGGTAACCATGTAACATGAAAGGCTAAAGGCTAAAGGCTAAATGCTAAAGGCCCGGCAGATGGAAAGAGTCGCCGGTAACCATGCAACTCATGCAACTCATGCAACTCATGCAACTCATGCAACCATGTAACTCATGCAACTCAAGCATCCATGTAACTCATGCAACCATGCAACTCATGTAACCATGTAACTCATGTAACCATGTAACTCATGCAACCATGCAACTCATGCAACCATGCAACTCATGCAACCATGCAACTCATGCAACCATGCAACTCATGCAACCATGCAACTCATGCAACC
>CAIWJG010000235.1 GCA_903912925.1 uncultured Verrucomicrobia subdivision 3 bacterium
AACTTGGCGAGGCCCTCGGTCTGAATGCTCAGGCCCCAGCCGCCGACATTGATGTCGCGCGGGCAGGTCTCCCAGGTTTCGCCTCGAATGCCTAATGGTCCGAAGAGCCGGGGCTGCAGGTAATCGAGGATCTTCTGGCCTGTCACCGCCTGGACGATGGCTGAGAGCATGTAGGTGGCGGCGCTGTTATACAGGAACTGGGACCCCGGCGGGTTGGGAATGGGCGTGGCCAGGAACGTCCTCACCCAGTCTTGCTGCTCGACCATGGACCGGCTCGGCTCCGGTGAGTTGCCGGCTGACATCGTTAGCAGGTCCTTCACCCGCAAAGCCGCCAGGTTGTCGCTGACTTTGTCGGGCAGGTCATGGGGGAAGAAGGATACTACGTGATCGTCCACACGGAGCTTGCCGTCGGCCACGGCGAGCCCAACCGCCGTCGAGGTGAAGCTCTTACTGAGCGAGTACATGGTGTGGCTGTAGTTCGGCCCGTAAGGGGACCACCATCCCTCAGCAACCACCCGGCCATGACGGACCAGCATGAAGCTGTGCATTTCATGTTTGCTATGCTGGACTGCGTCGAGGAAGGACAGGATGCCGGCCGAGGACACCCCTTCCGCTTCCGGTGTGCTACGGGGAAGCTTGCCCGCCCCGGCCATCGAGGGGACTGTCTGGCACCCGGGCACAAACGAAAGGAGACCCACCCCAGCCGTGCCGACGCCAACCTGTTTTAGAAAAGCTCTGCGATTCGATGTCATAAAGGGAGCATTTGACCATCACGACCCGAGCACATCCCAAAGCGACTGGTCCCGCTACGGGAGTGGCGCTTGAAGCTCGGGGGAGGCTAAAGCGAGGTGTTGGGCCACCGCCTCGGCCATGGTGCTTACGTTTTGGAGCACCTCGCGGGCGCGTTCGGGGTTGGGGATCTTGAGCCCATACTGCTTGTCGAGCGCCACAACCAACTGGAGGGCGTCCACAGAATCCAAGCCAAGGCTGCCCGGGCCGAAGAGGGCCTTCTGGTCGCCAATCTCATCTGCCGAGATCTGCAGCATGAGATTCTCGATCATCAGCCGCTTGATGTCTTGCTTGAGCGCCGCCGTGTTATCCATGTCAAAACGCAGTCACCGATTTTACGCCCAAAGTCTGTGAGGAAGCAGGTTCCGGAGCAAGCCAAAAAGGCCGCTGCAGGCGGTAATATTTCATCCAGTTCGCCGGATCATCAATTTGCTCCGTATTCAAACAGCCTGCTGGACATGGCGAATCAGACTGGTTACAAAATGCCCCCCATGATTCTTGGCCTGAGCTTTGCCAGTCTGGCTCGCCGGAGTGGACGCTTGATTCGAACTGGCGTCCTGCTCCTGTTGGCTCTCCAGGGTCTCCCCTTGACGAGTATCGCCGCGCTCCCCAGGCGTTTGATTCTGGCACTGGATGGGATCTCCTACCGTGACATGCAGGCTCTGCAGGCAGGGGTCACCTACCAGGACGCCAGGGGCAGGCAATTCCATCGTCAGGCGTTCCACCAGGGGTATTTCCCGGTCAGCCGCATTGTCTCGACGTTTCCATCAACCAGCGATGTCGCGTGGACCGACGTTTTCGGTGATCGCCCGCTGCCGGGTTATCAGCGCACTTATTTCAGCGAGGCGGCAAATTCGCAGGTTGCCATCAACGGGGTCACTACCACGATGGAGCACGAAAGCCAGATGCAGTGGGAGTTGGAGGGCGGATTCCTTCGCGCGCTGGGCTATGTCTATCCGATCCACACGTACAAATACGAGCTGTACAAATTCCCCAGGGCGTTTCTCCGCACCAAGAGCGAGGCGGAAAACTATTACGTTTATGTTCGCACGCCGGATGATGCCCAGCATTTGTCTCGCGATATCTTCGCCATGCTTTGCACGCTGGATGAAAAACTGCGGGAACTACGCGCTCGTTACAAGGCGCAGGAGGGCCGGGAGCTGGAAATCCTCATTCTTTCGGACCACGGCAGCAATCACGCTGGCCCCGCCAAACGCATCACGGTCCAGTCGTTTCTGGAAAAGGCCGGATACCGGATCACGAAGTCCATCAAGGACCCGAAGGACGTCGTCCTCCCCACGGCTGGGATCGAGACCTGGGTGGAAATCCATAATGCGCCCGCTGAATCAGATCGGCTCCTGCGACTGCTCGCGCATTTGGAAGGCGTGGACGTGTTAACCGCCCCGGCTGCGGATCATCCGAACCGGTTTACTGTCATGGATGCGAAGGGCGGGCGGGCCAGCATCGATTGGAATCCCGAGAAGAACTCCTTCCGGTATTCAGCCGAGAGCGGCGACCCGCTCGGCCATCTCCCGGCGCTCGAAGCGCTCACCAAAAGGAACCAGTTCGACCCGGACGGCTTTGCGACGGCTGATGCCTGGATGGCTGAAACCATAGGCTATCGCTATCCGCTGGCGCTGGAGCGAATTGTCCGGGGCCACACGCACGTCACCCTCAACCCGGCAAACATTCTTATCAGCCTGGACAACAACTATGTTCACGCCTCGTGGCTGATCAAGAAAGGCAGCGAATTTGTGAGATTCGGGGGCACGCATGGGGGGCTGGATGACCTCAACTCGAACGGCATAGTGCTGAGCAGTTATGCACCCACCCAGGACACCTCGACCAGCCGGGTGGCCGGGCTTTTTGAGGATTTCCAGGGATTGCGCAACTTTCGCGCAGAGGTAAGTGGCGCCGAATGGATCTCCGGAAAAGGACAAGCTCTCGTAAGGATCGCCCGAGGGCCGATTGATCGCAATTGCGGCATGTTTCCGAGCAATGAAGTTTTCCTGCGGATTTGGGGACCGAGCCTTGCTCGCCTTGGCAGCGACGCCCCGGTCGAGGTAACGGTTGGGGAAGCCAAGCGTTTCTTGCCCGCGCAGGTTCGCCGGGGAGATCCCACCCCAATAGACGCCTCTGAAAAGCATTGGACGCTCAATCTGCCGCTCTCTCCTCCCGGCAACTGCGCTTATGAAAGAGTCTATGCGCGACCTCCCGACCTGATTCTGGAGCCGCAAAAGGCATACTGGATTTCGGGCTGGGTTCGCGGCCAGCAGAAGCAAACCCGGCTCTTCAAATTCGGCTTCCGCACGGACAGCCGCGGCCTTCCGGCAGCGTACTGAGACGGGCTTGTCTGTGCCGGCCGACTGGGATGCCGGCAGTCTGGAAGGCAGCTGCCCAGACCGCGGGATAGACGACACCGAGCAACCCCTCACCCCCGCCCTCTCCCCTTCGGAAGGGGAGAGGGAGTAGCCTTGGCAGCTTTGGGTGCAGTTGTAGTGTATGCTGCGGACTCCTCAGTAGCTCTGGCTGGCGGTAAACCGCTTTCCGTCGCGGGCACAAATCGTCTGTGCCGCATACCGCCCGGAGAGTGCGGCGGACGGCAGCCCCCCGCCCGCTACCACCCAATGGCCAGCCATGTAGAAATCCTCCAGCCCCGGAAGCGTAGAAGGGATGCGTCGGCCGAGGATGCGCGGGGTTGGCAGCCAGCCTTCGTAACTGCCCTGCCAGTTGCCGGTATAGCGGATAAAAGTGGCGGGAGTCGCGATATCGGAACGTTCGAGGTGCTGAGCCAGGCCCGGAAACCGGTTATCGAGGACAGCGATGACTTCCCGAATGATCGCCCGCTTCCGGGCCCGGTAATGCTGGCGATTGTGCTTCCGAAGATGGGTCCAGAACTCGCAGCGGGTGGGCAACCGGACCGTCATGATGGTTTTGCCTTCCGGGCAGAGAGCCGAATTGCCACCGAACATTTCGACTTCCATCCGGTCATGCCGCGTTTGGTCATCCACGAGCAGCGGTTGGAGAAGCGGCAAACTAAGCGTGTGTGGGGCATCCGGGAAGGTTTTGTTGATCCCCAGTGAAACCTGGATGAGCGGGGGGAAAAGGTCACAGCTCTGGTACAGGGAGAGGATCTTCTTGTTCACAAAACGGCCTCCCAGCATCTTGAAAATCGTCGCATGGCCGTCCGCGCAGGACACGACGGTTGAGGCCGCGACGACCGTCCCGTCGGCGCACTGCGCGCCGGTGGCACGATTATTCTCGACTCTTATGGACACCACGCGGGTTTTGTACCGCACGGTGCCCCCTAGACGAGCGTAGCGGTCGGCGATCGCTTTCGCAAAGGCCAGGGAGCCGCCAGCGACAAAGCCGCAGTTTTGGCGGGTTCTAAATGCCAGCACCATCACCAGCACCAGGGCCGACATCCGCTCGTTGCTGGCGATGGCCGTAAGCGTTTCGCGCAGGAAACGGTTCTGGTAGCGCGCCAGGTAGGTGGTGATCGGCAGATTCTTCCATTTGAGGATGACGGGCACCATCGGGAGATAACGGAGCCCTGTCCGCATCTTCTCGATCATGGTCATCAACTCCACGGGTTTATCGAGGGGTGGCTCAAGCGGCGCACAGCGACGTGAGGCGCGCACCAGTTGGTCAATAAGGGCCGTGTCTTCGGGCGCGATGCGCTTGAACTCGCGGGAAAGTTCGTCCAGGTCCGCAGGCACGGCCACGGTGTTGCCGTCGGCATCTTCGACCCGCAGTATTTCGTCGTGCGTGAGGATCTCCCGTCCGGCTATCGCGCCGAGTTCCTGCCAGATCTGGTGGAAAGCCGAGGGCGGACGGGTGCCCATCAGCCAGCGCAGGCAGCCGTCAAAAATATACGGTCCCCGGTGCCAGGCGGTGCATAATCCGCCCGGGAGCGCACCGGCTTCAAGGATCTCGGTCTGCAGGCCATTCATCTGCAGGTAGCAGCCACATGAGAGACCGGCAATGCCGCCGCCGATGATGATGATCTTCCTGGAAGCAGCGGGGCTGACGGTTTCAGTCAAGGCCGGCGGCGCGGGATGGGTCGCTTGGGTTTTCCCCACCTTAATAGCCATCGAAATTGTTGTTGGCCGGCCCGGCCTGGAACATCCGGCGCTGAGAGAAGTTAATGACCCAGGACGCCATATTCGCTTTGGTCAATGGGAGAGGCAGTCGCGAAACGATCGAAGGCAGGCTGTAGAACTCCCGACACATTTTATCAACGTTGTGCTCCAATTCTGCCGCCGTGCCGTAGGGGGGCTTGATATAGCAAAGTTGCCCCGGCCAACGGTCAATGTCCTGGCTGTCCAGTATCCGGCCCTGGCTTTGCAGCCGGTCGTAGAGCGGGGTCCCCTTGACGGGCGTCAGGACGTTGAAGTACGCAACCGGCACTTTGTGTTGCTGAAGGAAGTCCAGAGTGGCACGGAAGGCCCCGGCGGTCTCGCCGTCCCAGCCAAAGATGAAGTTCAAGGAATAGCTGATGCCACGCCGGCGGAGGTTGGCCAGCATTTCTCCGTAGCGCGCGGCCTTGTTGAACCGCTTGTTCATGCCCTCGAGCGTGTCGGGATTGAGGCTCTCGATGCCGATGTTGACGTGCAAGAGGCCGCTGCGCCGGGCCAGGTCCAGGAACTCCGCGTCATTGCACAGGTAGGAGGACCAGAGGGCGGACCAACGCACCTTGAGGGGGACCAGCGCCTCCATCAGCTCCATGGCATGGCTCCGTTTGCCGCCGAAGTTGCTGTCACCGAAGAGAATGTTGCGCGAGCGGCAATGTTTGATTTCCTCGATGACTTCGGGAACCGGCCGGCACCGGTAATTGTCGCCGAGCAAGAATCGCTCGGAGCAGAAGTCGCAGCGGAAAGGGCAGCCCCGGGAAGAGACGACGGTGAAGGTCCTGAATGGGCCATAACGCC
The DNA here is from genome assembly GCA_903912925.1 of uncultured Verrucomicrobia subdivision 3 bacterium. GTDB lineage: Bacteria > Verrucomicrobiota > Verrucomicrobiia > Limisphaerales > UBA8199 > PALSA-1440. The sequence goes on from CAIWJG010000235.1 coordinate 5,721, forward strand.
GCAAGTCCAACAGGTCGTATCGCGGCACGGGCAAGCCGGCCAGGTTGGGAAGCAACTCGGCCCGGTAGCGCGGGCTCAGTCGTCCACGAAGAGTATCCTCCAATACCCGGGGCCAGATGCCTTCGGCCTCCCCGACGCAGACGGCATCGCAATGCGCTCCCGCCTCATCCGCATGGAAGAAGGTGTGTGGGCCGCCCAGGACGACCGGCTTGCGGCGCCGGCGGAACTCATCGGCGATGTCGTAGGCGCGGTAGGAGTAGAGAGTCCAGGTAGTAATCGCCACCAAGTCGGCGGGATAATCGAAGTCAATGGGTTCGAGTTGTTCGTCAATGAGTTTGACTTCCCAGTCGGCTGGGGTCAAAGCCGCCAGGTAGGGCAGGGTCACCGGCACGACTTGCCGGCGGCGAACCTTGAACACGGTGCGGTCCGTCTTGGAGCGGTAGTAGGACGGCTGGATAATTAGCAGCCGATGTCGCATCAGAGAATCCCGCCGTCCACCTTCAGGACCGAGCCGGTGATATAGCTGGCCTCGCTGCTGGCCAGGAAGCGGACCGCCGCCGCGACTTCCGCCGGCCGGCCAAGCCGCCGCATGGGAATTCTCATTTCAGCCGCCTTGCGCTCTTCTCCAGCCAAATGGGCTAGCGCCTCTGTCTCCACATAGCCGGGACAAACCGCATTAACGGTGATGCCGATGCGGGCCACTTCTTTAGCGAGCGACTGTGTCAGAGCCAGAACGCCCGCCTTGGCGGCGGCATAGTTGGCCTGTCCAGCCGGGGCAAGGAGGGCACTCAACGAGGACAGGTTTACGATGCGCCCGGCACGCTGGCTGATCATCGTCGGCAGCACGGCTCGGCAGCCGTGGAAGACGCCGTCGAGGTTGGTCGCCAGCACTCGCTGCCAGGAATCCAACGGCATGGTCCCCAGCAGCGCGTCCTCGTGGCGGCCGGCATTGTTGACCAGCACGTCGATGCGGCTGTGGCGCGCGAGGATTTGGTCCACTGCCTGCTTCCACGATCCCGGGGAGGAGACATCCAACACAACACCGCAGCACCGGTCGGGAGACTCCTGGACGAGCTTGTCGGCGTGCTCGCGTCGAGAGTGGACGCCGAGCCAGACGAAGCAGGTCGGCGATTCCTGGAGGAAGGCGCGGGCGATGGCCTGGCCCAAGCCACCGTTGGCCCCTGTGATCAGAATAACCCGTAAGCTCATGGCTGGATGTTGCCCGAGGACCCGTCGACAGAGAAACTGGAATCGCTGGAATCGGCACGCGCGAACCTCGCTCCGATTGCCTGTTGATTGGATCCAACCAGGCTGACATTGGCCGCCGTGAACCGCCTGCTCGCCACCGCATCACACGCCGCCACACATTGCCAGGCAGCGGCGGCCATCAGGCCTTCGCCCAGGATCCGCTTCGGGCTGACTCGCGGGCCGGTCCAATCACGCCACGCGGCGAGTTCCGCAGCATCCGTCCGAGGACTGGCCCCGAGGCCATCGCACAGCAGTTCACCGGGTGAACTCTTGCCCAGTTGACCGCGCATGGCCTGGGCAGCTTGCCATCGGCTGTTACGCACGGAGTAAGTTTGAGGGTCGGTGATGGCCATCAGTTCGACGCCCACGGACATCTCCGGATCGGAGCACAAGCACAAAGCCCCGCCGCCGCTGGCGATCACGGCCGGGCGATCGAGGTGCCAGAGCGCGTCCGCAATGATCCAGTTGGTTTCTTCCGAGCCGACGATGAGGCAGGCGTCCACACGCTTCTCCGCCAGCCATTGGGCCCCGAGAGCGACTCCTTGCAGGAAGGAGGCGGGATCGCCCACGAGCGTATAGGCGAGCGAAACATCTTCCAGGAGCGTCGCGAGGTGGCTGGCCGGGGCAGCAAAGACCGTTTCGGGAAACAGGAGCGGACTGGCGGTCGCGGGGTCTTTCAGCATTTCGTCAAAGAACCGGCAGGAGTAATTTACGCAGCCGGATTGAAGGCAGACCACCAGGCCCAGACTCCGGACTTCGGCCCTCGGACTTCCCGCCCTCTCCTCGGGGAGAGGGTTGGGTGAGGGGGAATTCAGGCGCCGGCCCGGCTGGTTTGCTCGCAGCCCGGCCACGGACTCGAGCGCAGCAGCCGCCGCGTAGTGCGTGATCGGGCTCGTGCGCCGCAGACGCGGATGCGCCAGGAATGCCGGACGCGTGGCCGGATCCGGCACCGGGCGCGCCTGGAAAGGCTTCTCCTGAACGGGATGCGCGATCGGCTCAGTTGGCAAGCAGGGGAAGGTTAGACCCGACTGACGTCGGGTGCTACCCTGACCGGGTCGCGCGATCGGCTCAGTCGGCAACGGCTCACCTTGATCGAGCGCCCCGCGCAGGGCGGCGACATTCCAGCCGGCGGGCGAGACCGCGCCGACTCCCGCGACGAAAACCCGGCTCATGTCCACCTCCGCAGAATCAAAGTCGCATTGACGCCACCGAAGCCAAACGAGTTGGAGAGCGCGGTATTGACGCGGGCGTCCTGAGGCTTATGCACGATGGGGAAGTTGCAGGCAGGGTCGGGATGCTCAAAGGCCGCCTGCGCTGGCAGCCATTGTTCGCGCAGGGCCATCAGGCAGACGACAGCCTCGACCGCGCCGGCCGCGCCCAGCAGGTGCCCGATGCTGGCTTTCGTGGAACTGACCGGCAAGGTAGGGGCGCGGTCGCCCGCCCAACGCTGGATAGCCAGGGCTTCCGCGCTATCATTCAGAAGAGTTCCCGTGCCGTGTGCGTTGATATAGTCGATGTCGGCAGGTGTCACGCAGGCGACCTCGCAAGCCAGCCTCATCGCGCTCAGCGCCGCATCGCCCTGAGGATGCGGTTGAGTCAGATGGTGATGGTCAATGCTCGTTCCATAGCCAATGACCTCTCCCAGGATGGTGCCCCCCCGCCGGCGTGCCCGTTCCAGCGTTTCCAGAGTTACCGCGGCCGCGCCTTCACCCAGTGCCAAACCATCGCGGCGCGCATCGAACGGGCGGCACACGGTGGGCGAGAGCGCCTGGAGCGCATCGAAACCCGAAAACACTAATTCACTGAGCGCGTCGTAACCGCCGGCCAGAACGCACTCGGCCTGACCGCGGCGAATCAGATCCCAGGCATGGCCGATGGCATTGCTGCCGGAGGCGCAAGCGTTGGAGATGACGGTGATCGGTCCATTGATACCCAGGGCGTCCAAAACCATTCGTCCCTGGACTTGCGCCTGGTAATGAACGGCTCGAGTGGCTTGCTGTTGCTGCCGGCGCGGCGTTCGCGCCGATTGGCGGTAATAGGCCTCTCCGAGCGACATACCCCCCGCCGTGGTGCCCAGGACCAGGGACACATGATCGGCCGCCTGCCACTGGGCTTGCTGCCAGGCGCCACACGCCGCCTGCAAGAGCATCGCACCGGCGCGGTCGAGGCGGGCCACCTGGCGGCCGCTCAGGCAGGTGGGCGGCAGGGCGTCTGGTAAATCCACTTCCGCGGCGACCTTCACCCGCTGGCGGCTGACATCGAAATGCGACACTGGCCGGAATGCCGGGCGTCCCGCGCGAAAACCCTCAGCGTTAGGCTTCCACCCGATGCCCAAAGCCGTGACAATGCCGGCTCCCGTCACGACTACGCGCGGGGGCACGGCGGGCGGCGGTGAGAAGGGGAAGAGCATATACGCGGAACGGCAAGGAGGGGATCGAGTCAACCAGGCACGCTGGAATTCGGGGTGATCACCTCACCCATAAACACCCCCCGGCCAACGCGAGGGGCGGTTGCTTCCGCCATGCGCTTAGACAAGGCAGTTTGTTGCGCGCCACCCGCCGTCAGGTTCTGCGTGTCGGTGTCAAATCGCATGGTTGAACTTGGACCAAGGATAAAAGACGCGCAACAGAGGAGCAACGCAAAACCGACTGGCACAGATACAGAAGCTTGAGGATAGGGCACCTTACCGCTTGCCGTCACCCGGGCCAGACCGGATTCGACGGCATTGGTGCGCGTGGCCTGCCGGTCGATGGCGGCCAGCAGCTCCCGGTGACCGACGCAGCCGGTCACCAAAAGCGCCAGCGCGAACCCAACGCACAAGAACCGGGAGAGGTAACCCACCGCCGCTGCCCCTCGGTCTTCCGCCCTCCGTCTTCCGTCTTCCGAGATCTGCCTTCGGGTTTCGGGTTTCGGGTTTCGGACTTCCGCCCGCGGCCTCTGCCCTCCGTCTTCCGACCTCCG
>CAIWJG010000236.1 GCA_903912925.1 uncultured Verrucomicrobia subdivision 3 bacterium
GGCTGCTGCTCCGCCGGGGTGGCTATCAATTCGGACCTCGGCCTTCGGGTTTCTTTCGGCCTTCGGTCTTCGGGTTTCGGGTTTGGCATGGCCCGTGCCGACTTTAGAGCAGCCCTGCGGGCATGGCGTCTCCCTCTCCCCCGCCGAGGGGGAGAGGGTCGGGGTGAGGGGGTCGGCCTGCCAGAGTTACAGCCGCTTAGAGATGGAGCTAAGGCCCAGACCATACTAGCGAACAATTCTTTCCTCCCGTACCCGGAAGTCCGGCGTGAGAATCTGGCATTGGGCCACTTGGCCGATGAGCTTCCCGCATGTCTGCCACACGACGCGCTTGTCCGGTGTGACTTCGAAGATGTGTGCGCCGGCGCGGTCATCGGTATCATGCGTATTCCAGTTGCAGACGATGGTGTTGCCGTTGGGCAGACGTTGGATGCCGGCGAGGATGCCGAACTGGATATTCGGCAGCCAGGTATTATCCACGCGCCAGACAACATTGTTGGCGCGGTCATATTCCGTGACCGCGCCACCTGCCGAGATAAGCGTGTTGCCATTCGGCAAGCGCAAGGCCGCCACCGGGCTGGGCGCGCGCGGGAATTCGCGAAGGACGCGGCCCTGCGCGTCATACTCGCGCACGGCGCCTTCGGCAGTGAACGGCACCAGGTAGGTGCCCTCGGGCGTCTTGCGGCACATCCGGAACTGCGCGTGCGGCGTCTTCTCCGTCGTCGAGAGCTTCACCTCGCGCACGATCTTGCCCTGCCGGTTCACTTCGATGAGCCGGCATTCGCCGACGATGCCGATGAGCACGTTGCCATCGGGCAGCGGTTGGCAATTGGGAATCTCATTCGGCGCCTCCGTCTTGAACTCCCACGCGATCTGTTTGTCGCGGGTGACCTCGCGCACGCCCTGGTAGTAGGTCGTGAGGATGTTGCCGTTGGGCAGCATCCAAACATCCTGCGGGTGGGGCAGCGCGTATTCCCAGGCGACCTCACCCCGCTCGTTGAGCAAGGCGACCCGGTCATGTTCGTGCTCGGAAATCAAGCAGGCGTAGGGCCCGCGCAGGTTCTCGTGCCAGAAATTGTGTGCCAGCCGCGGTCCGGTGTCCGGCAGGCCCACGGGGTTGCGCGGGTCCACATCGAGCACGGGCCAGACGAGCTCGCCGCGAAGCTGCGCCGCTTCGTCCTCGTAAGCGCCCAGGCGGAGCGAGTTCGAATCGAGCCACAGGATGACAGCGTGGCGTTCCTCCGGGGAAACGGCCTTACGGTGGGCTTCGTTCATGAGGGCGTTGCCCAGTCGGCAGTAGCGCGTCCCGAAGCGCCCGGGGATGGTGCGCGAGCCGCCGTGGATGCCGCTGTAGTCGCTGATCATCTGCTGATACATCGCCCCCGCAAACCAGAAGGTATCATTGCGCAACGCGTCGTAGCCCATGTCTTGCGGGCCCTTCTTCGCCTTGGTGTGGCACGGGACGCACGTCTTCTCGAAGATGGGTTTGATCTGGCGGTGGTAGCTGATGGGTTCGATGCGGGCGAGTTCGGGCTGCAGCTTCGAGGGCGGGCGCCGCAACGCCAGCGGCGCACTGTTCGGGCGGGGAGCCTGGCGCGGGGATTCGTGGCACCCCTGGCAGGTCAGTCGCTCGCCAGGATGGGCGAAGGCCGTCGAGCGCATGGATTGCACCGCGCGGAAGTCATCGTCCAACACCTGCAGGATGAGTTCCTTCGCCGGCGGCGCCTCGAAATACGCGCTGCCATCCGCCTCGACGGGCACGATGCCCAGCGGAATGCGCGGTGTATTTTCGCGCTCGTAGCCGATCATCGGTTCGCCCATGAGATGGTTCTCCTTGAGGATGTTCTGGGTCACGCGCAGCCATTTGATCTTCGCATCCGGCGGGAAGGGCAGGTCGGAATCATAGACATTCATCACGGCGATGGTGGCCGCCTGACCCCGGTCCGCGGGCGGCACGCGCGGCGGAATCACCGGCGGCGTGGGGCGCGCGCGCAGCGGGATCGGATCAATGATGCGCAACCGCTCGTCGGGAGGGCAGGGCAGGAGGGCGTGCTCGGCGAGCAGTTCCTTGTTGCCGAAGCGGTCGAGCAGCACGAGGTTCTCCCATGCGTTGCAGAGGAAGAAGTCTTCGCTCAGCGGCCAGGGCGTGCCGTATTTGTAATGTTTGCGGTTATCCATCTCCGTTTCGGGGAACGGCTCGTCCGGCGTCACCCGGCGCACCTGCGACATGTGGTTGTCATCCGGAATGCTTAGGTCGAGCAGGCAGATCGAGCCATAGACCTCGCCGTGATGTGGCGCCGCGGTGAAGACGTAGCGCGGCGAGTTCGGGATGGCGCGGATGCCCATTTCCACCAGGGGCGCCCCCATGCGGCTGTCGATCTCTGTGCCATTCCTGACCTTCCAGCGTTCGCGATCCGGGAAGGTATGATACGGCAGCGGGTAATTACCGTGCGGCCCGCGCGGGTCGGTGCCGTCCGGCCCGGACACCCAGAACCGTGAGCCCAGGCAGTTCTCCCGATCGGTGTAATCCCAGCGCGTGTAAACCAATTGGCCTTCGTTGTTCACGCTCGGGCCCCACTCGGACGTCTCGTAATAGCTCAGCGGCGTGATGTCCGAGCCGTCGCCGTTCATGGAGAACAAGGTGTAAGTGCGCACCTGCAAATCGCCGAAGCAACGAATGTGGCCGCCCCGCCGCTCCGAGACGAAGGCGATGCGCCCGTTCGGCAGCCAGCACGGGTCGAAGTCGTTCACGTCGCCGTCGGTCAACTGCGTCAACTGCGTTCCGTCCGCGTTGATCTTGAACAGGTGGAAGACGGTGCCGGGGGAGAATACCCACTTGTGCTCGCGATTGGCGGTCCAGGCGAAGATGATCTGCCGCCCGTCGAACGACAGCTCGGGCGTGGCGAACGCGCCGTGGTCGAGCTTGCGTCCCTGGAGCCGGCCTTTGGCCACGACCGCATTTTCGAGGACGCTGACCAGCCGCGGCGAGGTCCTGAAGTCCTTGAGAATGTAAAGCCCGCCGCCGGGCAGCGCGTTGAAGCCGAAGTATTGGGTGACAAAATGTCCGCCCTGAATGTCCGTGGTGCTGGGATTCGAGCGCGCGGAGCCTTCAAATGACCCGCGGGCCACGCACAGGAGCTCGTCGAAGTTGAGCAGGGGGTTCTGGAGTGCGATCTGGCGGCGCAGGGCGCAGGTGCCCAGGTAGAGCGCGATCTCCATCGCGCTGCCGCGTGCCGGGGCGGCGATGGCGGCTTGTGACTTCACGCGGGCGAAGTCTTGGCTTAGCGCTGCCAGATCGAGATCGGGGTGGGACTTGGACAGCCAGCCGAGCAGTGCTTCGGTGCGGCGCAGCGCGGTGCCTAGCGGGCCTCTGTCTGTGGGCCAGACGAGGGCATGCTTGTCGTAGGTTTGCGCGACGACGTTTGTCAGCTCCACCCAGGAGTGTGCGCGGGACTGGGGATATTCGAGCTGGCCGGGAGCGTAGATGTTGCTGCGCCAGTTCTCGTAGTCCGTCAGCCAGTAGCGCAAGACGCCATCGCGGAACTGCGCCGTGGGGATGGACTTCAGGCCGAGGTCGAGAACGGTCTGGGCAAGCAAATGGCGCTGGGTGCTGACATCCTTTACCGGGGGCATGGGCTGCAGAGCGGCGGACATGCCGCCGTGTTTGGTGCGCGGCCAGATGCCAGTCTCATGGTACTCGTTGAGCGTTCGCACCAGCACGGCGCTGGCGCGGCGCGCGGTCAAATCGGGCACGCGCTCGCCATTGCAGTCGTCGAACCGCCACAAGCCGATGGTCGCGCCATCCGCCAGGGGCGGGGTGGATGGCTTCAGGCCGACCTCCCGCGCCACGTTTGAGAGCCGCACCCACTGGATGTCGCCATCGCAGCCCAGCTCGCCGCTTTCCAGTGCGCCGATGACGAGTGGGCCAGCTTCAGGCTGGCCGCCCTGCCGTCTGAGCGCAAGTTCGACTGCCAGCGCCCCATCCACGAACACGCGGCCGCGTTGCTCTTCCAGCACCAGCGCGATCTCATGCCACTGGCCGTCCGCCACGTTGGTGGTCGTCCACAGGTGGTTCGGCTCACAGCCGGGTAGGTAAGCGGCCAGGCAACCGCTGCCCGGTGCGGTGAATAACTCCCAATGTGTGATGGATCGCTTCGACTCCTGCGCGATGAGGATGTTGTAGCCCTGACGCGTGTTCAGCCGGGCGCGGCATTCAACGGTCAGAGGGCGCCCCCGGTAATCGACGTTCGGCGCAACCTTGGCGACCTGGCGAACCGTTGTCAGCGCCTGTGCCGAGCCTGCTGTCGGGGTCTGAGCGGGGAGTGCGCCAACACCTGCCAACAGAACCGCCAGGGCCATAGCCCCTGCCCGGATTCCTGCGCGAGATCTCATTTGGTGCCGCATGGTTTGCTTTGGCCTGTTCTGCAGTGTATTTGCCATGAGATTAGCCTGCCGCGGACACCTGCCGAAAGCAGAATCGGCGTCAGGGCGGCATCAAGCTCTGGGAAACTGTTCGCACAGGGCATGGGGGCGTCGTCTCCCCGCCTCTGAGCCGTAACAATTCAACATAACCACAGACCCGCTGCGACGGCGCGGCAGCGCGGCGAGTGGACCCAGCGACGCAGATGATGATGGCCCCAAGCTGCTATTCTTCGTTCTTCATTCTACCTTCTTCATTCACCTTGGGGTGGGGTCGCAATCAGTTGGCTATCAACAGGCCTTGGGGTGGCTTTGATGTCGCATTGAGGTGGCCTTGGGGTGGCTTATGCGAATGTAGAATGCAGAACGTGGAATGGAGAATGCCGCCAGAGGTGTTTTGCCGGACGACGAACCTCTGCTCCACGCTAACCGAAGGCCGCAAAGACAACGAAGCTCTTTGGTCCCTTCGCGATCTTTCGTGAGATTACCCACGCTGCGCACAGTTCCAACCTCGGGTTCGAGCCGTTTCTTGAAAAGGCCGTGAAAGGACTTGCTATGACAGAGCGTGTGGTGTAATTTACACCACATGACGAAAGACCGGTAAAAGCAACTGATATGAACTTCGGCGAATTGATCAAGCAGTTACGCATTACGAAACAGTTAACCCTCCGACAATGCTGCTCCGACCTCGGCGTTGACCCAAGCAACTGGAGCAAGATGGAGCGCGGAGTCACCCCGCCGCCCAAGGACATCAACCTGCTCGAACGTTGGGCCAAGTTCTTCGGCGTGGCCAGAGATAAGCATCAAGAGTTCTTCGATCTCGCCGCCATAGCGCGCAGCGAGCTTCCTGCTGATGTAGCCTCTGACGACCGGGTGCTTGCCGCTTTGCCCGCGTTTTTCCGTGCCGTGCGCGGTTCGGATCTCGATGGTGACAAGCTCAAGGAGTTCATCGAGGACATCCGAGCGCTTCATAGCCCAGACCAGGGAGCCAAGGGATGAACGGCAAGGAAGATGTCTGGGACAAGGTAGAAGCGTTCCGGCGGGAGCACCTTGTCGGCAGCCTCCAGCACCTGCCGGTGGATGTTTTTTCGCTTGTCGAACTGAGGCTGGGGCTTGATGTCATCCCCTTTGATGACCTGTTCGCCAAATATGATTCCGACGCTGCCATCACCCAGGACTTTACGGGGATCTATGTTGACACCGAGGCCTATGTCTTCTGGGAAAAGGGCCCAGTCTGGAAGCAGAACCGGCTACGGTTCTCGGTCGCTCATGAGCTTGGGCACTATATCCTGCACCGCGAAGCCGCCACGCGGGCTCGCTTTGACTCCTTCGACGACTTCGCACGCTGGACGCGCAGCCATGGCGGTCAGAAGTACAATTTGGAGCAAGCGGCCAACGAGTTCGCCGGGCGGCTGCTGGTTCCCGTAGAGCGGTTGCAGCAGTTTTATGATGAGTTCGCCGTCCAATTCGACGTGAAACTCCCGCACTGGCGCTCTTACGAGGGCGTTCGATCAGCCTTCGCTGACAGCGTTGCGACCAAATTCGGGGTTAATGCCCAAGTCATCGAAGTTCGGCTCGACCGCGAGGGCATCTGGCTCGCCACGTAGCCGAGCCTGCCGGGCGGCGGTGTCCGCCAGACGCTTGACGGCAAGCGTTCCAGTGGCAGTTCTGCGCGAGACGGAGCAGCTTGTCGTCGCGCTTAAGGTAA
>CAIWJG010000237.1 GCA_903912925.1 uncultured Verrucomicrobia subdivision 3 bacterium
GGAGCACATAGCGGCGGCAATTTCGGCGTTCTCGTCGCCCGGACCATCCCCACGCGGGTGGGGAGCACGGTGCTGGCTTTCTGGTATGCCGGCAACAGAGCGGACCATCCCCACGCGGGTGGGGAGCACGGCGAGAATACGACGGCAGGGTAACGCAATATCGGACCATCCCCACGCGGGTGGGGAGCACCGTCTGGCGCGCGGATTACAACGTCTATGGCGGACCATCCCCACGCGGGTGGGGAGCACACTGGATTGATAGGGACTTACGGAGGCATTTCAGGGTGGGAAGGGGTGTCAGAAGGGTTGGTTTTCGGGGTCAACCCACTCTTCGGCCACGAGCCAAAGGCCGGAAATCTCAGTGTCTCTCCGATGCGTGTGGCCGTGGGTTTGAATCTTGAAGCCCTGGCAGTTGTTGTCGCTGGAAATGATGAGCAGGCCCAGGCCCTCGGCGTTGCGTTTGATGTATTCGAGGGTCTTGTCGCGCGTGCGGCGGTTGAGGGTGCCGACGAAGACGTTGGGGCGCGGTTCGATGAACCAGCGCTTGAGGATTCCCCGGATGGCATCCGGCGTGTCGTTGGCGACAATGACGGTCATGGGGTAACGGAGGGCAAGATTTCAACGGGTGGGTCCTGGGGACGGGCGGGCGCGGGCTGGCCAGGGTCGGCAAAGAGCGCCTCCAGGTCCTTGGGGATTCGTTGCAGCAGCTTCTCCTCCTCCACGCGCTGCTTCAGGAGCTTCCGCACGAGTTCGCCGTCGTCGTCCGGCTTCTGGCGGATGGTCATGAAGGCGGCGGGGATGCTGGTCAGGTGCTTGTAAAGGTCCGCCACGTCGTAAATGAATGGCAACGTGCCGGCATCATGAACGAACCCGAGGCTGGGCAGGTAGCCCAGGGAGCAGACTACTGCCGCGCAGAGGCCGTAGAGGCTGGAATTGGCCGTCGAAAGGGCCTTGTTGATGCCGTCGGCCATCTCCCAGTTGCTCGGGTTGTAGTTGCGCCCCTTCCAGGTGACGCCGTGCTGCGCACCCATTTGCGCGTAGAGTGTTCTGACCCGCAGACCTTCCATGCCGCGCAGTTCTTTGACGGACCGGCTGGTCACATCCACATCCGGGAACCGCAGCTTGAACATTCGCCGGGCGATGTCGGCTCGCCGCTTCTTGTCGGCCCAGATCGTCGCATGAAAGCGCGGCATCTCGTTGGCGTGGTTGGGGGACAGCCCAAACGCATAGAAGCGCAGCCCATCCTCGCCGATCCAGCAGACCGGCGTGTTGGAGTCCGCGCAAGCCTTCACCGCCGCATGGGTCACCGTCGTGCCCGGTCCCAGCAGCACCGCCGAAATCGTGGCCACGGGCAACCGGCACAACAGCCCGGTGGCGCTGATCCATTTGACGCTCGAATCATCCACCTCCAGCCGCCCGTGCTCCAAATAGATCGGCGTCCAGCGGTCCCGCGCCATTGCGAGGGTTTCGAGTGGAGGGCGTTCAAAGAGGGGCATGGGGGGGTGAAACGTGAAACGTGATGCGTGAAAGGTCAGTGTGTGCGCGGGATGGCGTTCACGCGGCGGGGGGTGAAGTGGCGGCCTTCGGGACCGCTGGAATCCGCTGTGCCGAAGGATAGGGGCTGGTCCGAAATGGAATCGGTGCCGTCCTCGAAGCGGGTGACTTCTTCGACGCGGGAGAACTGCTCCGGCGGCGCGTCGCCGATGAGGGCGTGCCAGGCGGCGGCCTCGTCGCACGGGCCGGCGCGATAGAGCGGTGCGGCGGGGATACAGCACTTGCGGCCAAACCACACACCCCAGACGGGGTCGCGGAGCGCATCGGCGGCGCGGCGGAGCACTTCGGACTCGCCGGCGAGCAGGACGCCGAAACGGGCGTCGAGCAGGTATTGGCGGTGGGTGACCACGGGATCATGGTTGGGAGCCCCGGTGGCACGCCGGGTGTTCATGACGGTGTGGAAGTCCTCCAGCCGCCGGAGTGGCACCTCCTCGCTCTGCGCTTTGGAGGAGCCGGCTACCCGCCGCCGGGGGATGGTCACAACGGTCATCCGCAAGCCGGCGAGCTTGGGCAGCCATTCACGCTCCGCTGGGGAGCCTTTGGCGGCGCCGAGCGCGGCGCAGAGCAGGCCGACCACGCCACTCTTGGTGGGATGCAGGCCGGTGGTGCGCCGCTGGAAACGGCTGGCGAAGCCCCAGCTTTGCAGTGGGGCGTCGAGCATCAAGGCGAGGTGTGGCATGGGTCAGAGGCCGGCCAGCAGCTCGGCGCAGAAGGTTTCGAGGTTCTTCTCCGGGATGCGGCACTCCGCCGCGAAGGCCACACCCCACGTGTCTTTGAGCTTCTTGTGCTCGGCTTCCAGCGCGGCGATGGAATCCTTCACCAGCCCGTCGCCTTTGGCGCGCACGGGGCTCTCGAAGGCATTGACCAACTGAATAGGGTGACCGTTTTCCTTGAGCGTGCCCAGCACGTACACGGGGACGGTATGCGCGTTCATGGAGTTCTTGCGGGCGTTGGGGACGGCCAGCAACGCGGCGCGCAGGAAGGCGTCCACGACCTGCTTGAACTCCTCTTTGCTGAGCGTGGCGAGGTGGCTGCTTTGGCGCAACAGCCCGAGGTTGAGTGCTACGTAGCGGTAGTAGCAGGCGGAGGTAAACTCAGCCGGCCCCATGTTTGCCGCCCCCGCGTCGTCGCCGGCTTCCTTGCAGTCATCCACTGCGGTCCAGAAGTCGATTTCGTTATCCGCCTTATGCGTTGACAGCGCATGGGAAAAGAGCCCGGCTCCTTCGAGTGTGAGCGTGTTTTCATTGGCCACCATGCGCCCGAAGATGGCGATGTCCGCCGCATCCAACATGGCCCCTTTGGCGGCTTTGGCGGCTACGGTTTGGAAGTCCGTTGTGGCAGGTTCCTCTTGCTTGGCCTTGGCAATGGCCTGGGCGACTGCCTGGAGTTGGCCCGGCGAGAAATACAACAGCGTGCTGGTTTGGTCTTTGGCCTCGGGGGCGTCGTCGGCCTCGGCACCCTTGGCTTTGGCTTTCTTCTTGGGTGGTTTGCCGGACAGGAAGCTGTGGCACGTCGTTTCGGCGGTAGCTTGTGCGTCCGGCTCGGACCAGCCCAGCTTGACCAACTCCTGGGCCAGGTCTTCGGCAGCCTTGCGCGTCCGGTTGCCGGCAAAGCGGGCGTTGAGCTCTTTGGCGGTGAGCCGGATGGCCCGCTTGAGACACTGGCTGGAAAGACGGGCACGGTTGACGCCGCCGAATACGGCGGTCTTGGGCGCGCCTACGTCGTCGCGGTTGAGGCAGGAGACGGGGAACGATTGGAGGATATGCAGTTCGATCAGTTTCATTTGTTGTCTTGTTTGTTTGTTAGCAGTTGAGAGTTGAGGGTGGGAGCTGGCGCAGGTAATTTACCGGTATGAGCACAGTCACAGAAATTGAAGTGGCCATCGCCAGGTTGCCGCGGCAGGAACTCTGGCGGCTCAAAGTACACCTGGACCGCCGGTGTGAGGCCGACTGGGACGCGCAGGTTGAGGAAGACGCCCGTTCCGGCAGGCCGCTCGACCGTCTGGCCCAAAAGGCGACGGCAGACTTCAAGGCGGGACGCTGCAAAGCACTGCCGTGAAGAGCTTGGCAATTTGGATTGGGCCTCATAAGGACTACGAGCGTCTGATCACCTCACTTTAGCGGCGCAATGACCAGCAGGCCGAAGCCGAAGGCCTTGCCGCTGCCCAGGCCGGTTTGAAAGGTTCGGTGAAAGGCCGCGGGATCGGTCACGCGTAGCGTGCCGCGAAACTCCACGCTGGCGTGTGCGCCATGCTCGTGGCCTCGGTTGAAGTGCTCTTGGCCTTCGGGAACAATGCGAAGCGAATCAGGCTCGACGGCGAATCCTCCCGCGGCGGCTTTTCGCTCCAGCCAGGCGACGAGGTCGGCCGGTTGGCGCAAGGGAACGCGGCGGGCATTCCGGTTGCGGTTGATGCGCCCGTCGGGGCCAACGCTCTTGGGCTTGTTGGGATCAATGATCTTCTTCGTCGGGTTGGCCCGGAGCTGGAAGGAATAGCGCGCCCGGCCGAAGTAGCCCTCCGGAATCTCCCGTGACTGCCACGCGTCCGGCGGACACCAGTCCGGACGCGTAGCCGCTTGCGGCGAAACGATCAACAGGCGGAAGCCTTGCGGCGACTGGTCGAGTCGGGTGAGGAAATCGCGGGTGTCGGTGGGTCGGCCCGGAAAACATTGCCACGCGGCCTGGTGCCAATCGTAGGTGTCGCGCAACTGGCGGCGAGCTACCGCGGCGTGGTCTAGCGTGACTTGGGTGAGCCAGCTCATACGGCCTCCTGCGTGACGGCGGCTTCCTCGGCGCTGGCGGCCCAGAACGCCTGTGCCCAGCGGATGCGCACGCGTTCGCTCCACCAGCATAGGTCTTCGATCAGCGTCTGGTAGTTCACCGGGATACCCTTCGCTTTGGCCGCAAGGACTATGGGACGCAGGCGCTCGCACAGCTCGTCACGATCGCACATGAGCAGCCGGCGGAAGCGGGCGTCGAAGCTGTTATGGGTGCCCGCGAGTGCGCGGCAGGTATCGCCCAGATTGCCGGTGCTCGTTTCATCCGGGTGGTACGCGTAGAGGGCGGCCACGGTCTCGGCGATAGGGTCGTCAATGCCGCCCACGCGGGCCAGCAGAGGCCAGGCGCGGTGGCGGCGGGCCGGGGCCAGCGCACAGCGCAGATTGGCCAGGGCGCCCCGGTCGTTCTTGAGTGAGCGAAGCCAGGCCAGCAGGGCGGCGGCTCGTTCGGGGGGGGTGGTAGTTTTCATAAGTTCTTATCAATTCGAGCGGTTAGCGGAATTTGGGAACAGGATGGCGAGGCCCTTGACGAATGCCTGGAGCTGCCGCCCGGTTTCGTGCGGGCAGGCGGTCTCGTACGCCAGACGGGCAGCATGGTTGACGGTTTGGCCCCAGCCCGAGCGCCGCCAGGCGGTGGCGTCGGGCAGCGGATCGGCGCTTTGCACTGCGGCCAGCAGCAGCGGCAGCTCTCGCTCGGCCTGCGTCCAGAATTGGAACGTGGCTTTGTTTTGTAGAGCATTACGCCGGTTGCGCGCATCGGGGCGGTCGAGCTTGTCGCCGATCTCCGCGTGGTAGCGTGTTACGGCGCGCTTCAGCGCCCAAGCCGTCTGCTCGGCGAGTTGGACGCCGTCGGCGTAGCGCTGCTGGCCGGTGGACGCCAGCATGGTGGCCGGGACATGATAGACGCCCTCGACCGTATCGAGCACCTTGGCTTTGTCCGCGACAAGTGCCCCCACCCAGAGGTCAAACGCCTGATCTCCGGCCAGGTTGTTCAAAGCGGCCGGGCCACCGGCGTCTTTCATGAAAGCGGATTGGACGGCGAGCGCATGCAGCTCCCGCCAAGGGGCTTTGTCCAGCGAGGCGCCCAGCACGAAGCGGTCGGGCTGCCCTTTGATGGTTCGGACGATGATCGTGGCGCTAGCCTCGCGCGCCTCTGGCCAGGAGGGATAGTCCACCCCGTTGGCCAGCAGCAGACCGCGCCCGTCATTGTCCAGGCGGATGGCCCGGCTGATGGGGACGAGCCGGCCGAGGTAGGTTTGCGCCGCGTTGGCGATGGCTGGCTTGTCTGTCGGCGAGGCCGGCATTTGTTCCCAGACCGGGCGGCCCAAGCCGGTGATCCCGGGCAAGCTGACCACCACATCGCCCGGGAGCAGGTTTAGGTGGATGGTGGCGAGCAGGTTCGCGCCACGCGGGAACGCGTGCAGCATGCTGCCTGGCAGACAGGGCGCATGGCTACTTTGACCAGGGGCCGGCTTCGGGTAGCTCTTCCAGCCAGGCGTCGGCTTGTTGTCCCACAGCGCGACGCCGATGGTTCCGCCAGGAGAGAGGCATTGAAAGGTCAGCAGCACCAACGCAAGCTGCTCGGGCGGGAAAGCGCGACCGTCGCCGCCGGAATTGTCGAAGAGCGTCGGGTTGTTGCCGGTAGCCAGGGCCATGTCGAGCTTGCTGACGGAGTTGCCCTCGTCGTCGTCGGCCTTGGTCGCCTTGAGGTTCGGGACCTGGAGGAACCGCTGGCCATCGCCCAACAACTCGAACGCGGGCGCCCAGCGCTGGAGGTAATTCGCGGCAGCAGCAGGCAGGCGTGCCAGGCAGGCCTGCCACGCTTCGCGGTCCTCTGGCCCGTCCAGCGCCGCGTGGGCGACGCACAAGAACAGGCGCATGAGGGCGATGCGTTCGTGTGGGCGCACGGCCAGGTCGCGGATTTCGTGGCCGCGCACAAAGATGTCAGCCAGCGTTGCCGCTCGGGTGGTGCCGTTGTTCCATAACACGGGAATCCAGGGATCAGTCGTAAGGTTCATAGTCGTCTTGGGGGGCTGGTGATTTCACGCTGCGTGAATGCTGTGGGATGAAGACGCCTTCGTCGGGATGCCAGGTGAGGCCGGAAGGAGCGTCGGCGCCCGGCCAGCAGATTTGCCCGTCGCGGACCAAGCCCAGCGCGCACTGGCCGGATACGTGGAGGTGAAGCCAGGCAGGTGTGGCCGACAGGGCGGCAGCAACGGCGTAACGCGGGACGCGGACCAGGTTCCAGTGTATGGCCTTGGCAGCGGGGAAGCTCCAGTCGCGGTCGGCGGCTTCGATGGTATGTCCGTTGACCAAGGAGACCCGCGCAAAGCCCTTGGCAAGCGGCTCCACACTGGTGGCGAGGAGAAGCTGGGCCGTCGGGCGGGAGTTGTAGCGGGTTTGGACTCCTTCCTCGTCGGGCAGCGCGGGTTGGTTCCAGACGTTGGTGTTGTTGAGGGCCAGTCGGCTGAGCTTATCCTTGGCGCTTTCCAGTTGAGCGCGCAGCTCACGCCAGGCCGGCGGTTCGTCCGTCCACTCGGTGTAGGTGGCTTCGAGCAAGGGGCGGATGTCGTCCGGCAAAGCGAGGCCCGTGCGCGCCTGCCATTGGGCGAGGGAGCGCAGGAGGACATAGGGCGAATAGACGTGGCCCGTAGGCCCGAGGGCTGCCTTGAGTTGCTGAGCGGAGGCCGTCTGCACGTCGAGCGCGGCCAGGGATTCGGGCAGCAGGACGTGAACTTCAGGCTCGGCGCAAGGCCGCTTGGGCCGCGCGTGGCGCCAGAGCCGGCCCAGGCGTTGCAGGAGCATGTCCGTCGGCGCCAAGTCGGTGACGAGATGATCCGCATCAATATCCACGCTTTGCTCGACGACTTGAGTCGCGACGAGCACGCAGCCCTGGGGGCGTTTGGCCTCCTCCCTGCCGAGGCGGTCCAGCCAGGAGTTCTCCAGCTCCTCGCGCCGGAACTGGGGAAAGCGGGAGTGCAGCAAACCTACCGGCGGGCCATCTTCGCGGCGGTGGCTGCGTAAAAGACGGAAAGTCTCCTGGGCCTCGCGCACGGTGTTGCGAACCCAGAGGACGCACTCACCCGCGGCGGCACGCTCCATGATGCTTTCTGCATCGTGCGCGGGTGCTTCAGCTAATACACTGACGCGCACGCACCGCGACGGTTCGGCAGGGAAACTGATCTCGCGGGACGGCTGGCCGGGCGTGCAAGCCGTGAGTAGCGGGTAGCTGTCGCTCAGTTCGGCGGGCGGTGGGCCAGCCTGCATGAGCAAGTCACGCCGCCGGGCAACCGTGAGGGTGGCCGACAGAACGATCACCGTGCATTTCAGCTCCAGGAGGCGGCGGATCAGGACATCCACCAGTGTGCCGGTGTAGAGGTCGTAGGTATGGAGTTCGTCGAGAATCACCACCTTGCCCGCAAGTCCAAACTGGCGGACGAAGAAGTGTTTGGCGGCGACGATGCCGAGCAGGGCCTGGTCAATCGTGCCGACACCGTAGGGTGCGAGCAGCGCCCGTTTAGAGGAAGCGAACCACGAGCGGCCCGCAGAGGCATCGGCAGCGGCTTCGGTTGTCGGTGCGGCAGGGCGGAACTTGGGCGGCCCGGCCTGGTCGAGCAGCCACGAATTGCTGTGGGCCAGGCGGAGGCGGCGAGGGTCAGGCGTGACCTCGGCTCGGGCAAGAAACTCAGACACCCGCCGGTGGATGCGGTTACTCGTCACCTGGGTTGGCAGCGCAAAGTAGAGGCCGCTTGCGTGGCCGCCAGCGATGAGTTGGTAGGCCGCGGCCAGCGCGGCTTCCGTCTTGCCCGCTCCCATTTGCGCTTCCATCACGTAGAGGCCCGGCTCCCGCACCTGATCGAGCGCGGCAGTTTGCAGGGGGCGGGGTGGGTTGCAGGCCGGAAACAGAGTGGTGAATGCTTGGCCGGTCTGGAACCTGGCCGGTTCCCAGCCCAGCGCTCCCAGCGCGGCGGTGGCTTTGGCCCGGGCCTGGTGGCTCTCTCCGCCCTTTGGCGAGAAGCGGTCCTCATCCGAGCCAATCCAGTCCGCCACGGTGATCAGGCCGGCCACATACCAGAGCACGGCCTCGGACTCGGGCGGGTTGTCCGGCAGCGGGCCGAATTCCGCCTTGAGCTCGTCCACCAACTGGAGCCGGGCTTGGTCCCAGCGTTCGCCGCCCACGGCGCCCACTTTGAACGGACCGAGCGTGCGCTCGTTGGGCCGCCCATGATGCGCGCCCACCACTGCGGACCAGCCGTGCAGCTTCGAGCTGGGGAAGAGTCGTTGGAGCGTCCACTGGCTGACGAGGGCGTGATTCGATTGGTGGTTCGCCCAGTTCTCCTTTGTTGCCACAGCGCTGAGGTTGAACTGAGCCAGCCACAACGGGCACTTCACTAGAAAACCAGGCGAGATCTTTCCCACATCATGCAGCGCCACGAGCGTGACAGCGCCCCGGGGCAACAGCTTCTTCAGCGCGGGCGGCAGAGTGTCCTGCAACGCCTCCCCCACACACCCCGCGTTCAGACAGTGATCGCGCACGCTAATGCCCGGCTGGCCATTTGCAGTAGTCTTGGCCCAAAAATAAGCGCTGTCCTCAGTCAAGCTCTCCACTCCACGGCATAGGCTAATCAGCCGGGAACAGGCCGCCAAGACAATTCGTTCCACTGCACGGGCGAGTGCGAGGAGGAAAGAAGCACTCGGCCAAGCAATCCGCTGGACCTCGACAACCACCTCGCCAGCCTCTGGTACCGGCGTGTTGCGAGGTGGGCTACCAACGTCTTCGCAATCGTCCGATTCCCCACAGGCAGAGCAGGCCGAAGGCGGCGCCGGCGGTGTCGAGCAGGACATCCCAGACGCTGGCTTCGCGGGAGGGGACGAAGGCCTGGTGAAACTCGTCGCTGGCAGCGTAGAGCGCCGTGAGGGCCAGCACGAGGCCGGCTTTCGACCAGCGCCAGGGAGCCTTGCCTGGTGGGGACTCCCGGCGCAGCGCATGCCAGAGCAACAGGGCCAATACCGCGTATTCGGTCAGATGGGCGCACTTGCGCATGAATACCACGATGGTATGGACGGCCGCATCGGAGACATGCGGGAATAGCCATCGCATGAGCGGTTCGATGATGCGCGACGAGTGCTGGAACGAACCGCTGTCGCTGGAGGCGGAGAAGATAATCCCCATCCAGAGCAGCACAGACAGCCAATACTTGAGGAATGATCGTAATCGCGGCACGGCGCATGGAAGCAAAGGTTTGTCACTCGTGGCAACTATGAAAGGTGGTTCCTCGTCGTCTCCGATGGGCAAGCGCGGATGGGGAGAAGTCCGAAGACCGAAGGCCGAAGACCGAAAGAAGGCCGAAGGTCGAAGTCCGAAGAAGTCACAAACGTTTCGGTTGCACCTGCGACAAGCGTTGAACCATAATAAGGGACTATGTTGAAGTTGGGTGTAAATATTGATCACGTGGCGACGCTGCGCGAGGCGCGCTTCCGCGGGCTCGGGTACGGAGAACCGGACCCGGTGGCCGCGGCGCTGGCGTGCGAGGCGGTGGGCGCGCACGGCATCACCGCCCATTTGCGGGAGGACCGACGCCATATCCAGGACCGGGATGTCTGGAAGCTGCGCGAGGTCATCAAGACCCGGCTCAACCTGGAGATGGCCAATGCACCGGAGATCGTGGCGGTTGCTCTCAAGCTAAAGCCGGACATCGTGTGTGTGGTGCCGGAGCGTCGGCTGGAGGTCACCACCGAGGGCGGGCTGGAAGTGGCCGGCAACTTGCAGGCGATCACCGAGATGCGCAAACGGATGAACAACGCGGGCATCGAGGTCAGCCTGTTCATTGCGCCTGATCCGCTGCAAATCGAGGCGGCGGCACGCGCGGGTAGTCAATTCATTGAGTTGCACACGGGCTCTTTCGCCGAGGCGTATCATGAAGATCCCCAGCGGCCCGACGAGCTAAACCGCTTGATTGCGGGTGCCAGGCAGGCCCACGCGCTGGGGCTGAAGGTGAACGCCGGGCACGGCTTGAATTACCAGAACCTGCCGCTGCTGTACAAAGTGCCGCATCTGGTGGAGCTGAACATCGGTCACAGCATTATCAGCCGCGCGGTCACGGTCGGTTTGCAGGCCGCCGTTCGGGAGATGCTGGGGCTAATGGCGAACTATCGGGGCGGAACGGAATGAAGCTAAAGGCTGAAATCCTAGGGCCGAACATCGAACATCCAACATCCAACATCCAACATCGAACATCCAACATCGAACATCCAACATCGAACATCCAACATCGAACATCCAACATCGAA
>CAIWJG010000238.1 GCA_903912925.1 uncultured Verrucomicrobia subdivision 3 bacterium
AACCCCTCACCCCAGCCCTCTCCCCCTTCGGAAGGGGAGAGGGAGAAGCCTCGGCAGCTTTGGGAAGTAGCAGCGGACGGCAGTCCGCTCAAACATCCTCCTCAGTATTGCCGCGCCGGCTCGATCACCCGCAAGGTGAACGCCTTCGCCGGGGTCTGCATCAGTGTTTATCGGTGGCTATCGGTGGTTTCTTCGTTGCAACTGCCGTTTTTAGGTTTAACCGACCTTCCGCTCGCTGGCGGGCTTGCCCCGGGGCGTCTGGGCGTTAACGGCCCTTTTAAGTATGAAACGAAAACCTGATTCTTCCCAGTTCCCGAAAGACCTGCGGGCGCGGGCCGAGGCCCGGCTGGTCGGGACGCGCGCGGCCGCGGCGCAGATGCCAGAGGAGGATGTGCGGGAGCTGCTGCACAATCTCCAGGTGCATGAGGTCGAGCTGGAGATGCAGAATGACGAACTGCGCCGGTCGAAAACGGAGTTGGAAGCGGCGGGCGAACGGTTCTCGAACCTCTACGATTTCGCGCCTTGCCCGCTGCTGACGGTGGGGCCGGGCGGAGAAGTGCTGGAAGCCAATCTCGCCGCGTCCGCGTTGCTGGGCGTGGAGCGAGCGACGTTCCTCCGACAGAAGATCGCTTGGTTCATCCCCGCGGAAGCCCGGGACACCTTTGACTTGTACTGCCAGCAGGTGGTGCGCTCGGGAGACCGACCGGCCGCCGAGTTCAAGTTCCGGAGCGCCGACGGCCGGCAGTTGACCCTGCTCGTAAAGGGCACCGCCATCGTGGACCCCGCGACCAGCAAAACGCACTGCCGCTATAGCCTCACCGACATCACCGAGATCCAATTGGCGGACGACAAGGTCCGCCAGTTGTCCACCGCGGTGGAGCAAAGTCCCGTCTCGGTCATGATTACCAATGCTGCCGGGGAAATTGAATACGCGAATCCCAGGTTCACCGCCCTTACCGGTTACACCTCGGCGGAGGTTCTGGGCTGGAACCCGCGTTTCCAGCAGTCGGGCCATACCAGCCCGGAGACTTACCGGGAGCTGTGGAAAACGATCAAGGCAGGCAAGATCTGGCGCGGGCGGTTCCTCAACAAGAAGAAGAACAGCGAGCTCTATTGGGAAGATGCCAGCATTTCACCCATCCAGGATTCCGCGGGGCGCATCACCCATTTTCTGGCGGTCAAAGAAGACATCACCGGCCGCCTGCAGACGGAAGCCGCTCTGCGGGAGAGCGAGGCCAATTTCCGCGCCTTCTTCGAGTCCGGGATGGATGTGGTCATCGTGGCCACACTGGGTGGGCAGATCGTCTGCGGCAACGCCGCCGCCACGAGCACGCTGGGCTACAGCGCCCAGGAACTGGCCGCCATGCGCTTGCTGGATCTGCATCCGGCGAGCGCGCGGCTGGCAGCCGAGGAACTCTTTGCCGCCGTCGTCCGGGGCGAGCGGAATAGCTGTTCCTTGCCGCTGGCGTGCCGGGACGGCCGCCAGGTGCCCGTGGAAACCCGTGTCTGGTTGGGCCGGTGGAACGGCGCGGATTGCCTCTTCTGCGCCTCCCGGGACCTGACCACCGAGCGGGAGGCGCAGCAGCGTTTCGAGACGCTGTTCCGTCACAGCCCGGCGCCAATGTCGCTGGCCGTTCTGCCGGAACGGCGGATCTCCGATGTCAATGACGCCTTCCTGAGGCTGTCTGGCTATTCCCGGGCCGAGATCCTCGGCAAGACCGCCGTTGAGCTTGGCCTGTTCGTGCATCCGGAACAACGGGCCGCCGTGGTGGATCAACTGCGGGCGGCGGAGCGCATCACCAACTTCGAAATACAAACCCGGCACAAGGATGGGAAGCTCCTCAATATCATCTTCTCGGCCGAGATGATTTACAGCCAGGGGCGGCAATACGCCCTGGGCGTCGCGATTGACATTACTGAGCACCGCGCCGCCGAGCTGAAGCTGCGCGAGAGCGAGGCCCTCCAGCGCGCCATCACGGAATCGGCCCAGGATGCTGTTCTGATGATGGACCCGGAAGGCAGAATCTCCCATTGGAACCCGGCCGCCGAGCGAATTTTCGGCTACCCGAGCGCGGAAGCCATCGGCCAGGACCTGCATTTGCTCCTCGCGCCCCTGCGCTATCACGAGCCGCATCAGGCCGCTTTCCCGGGGTTTCTGCGGAGCGGGCAGGGCGCGGCCGTGGGCAAGACGCTCGACCTGGAGGCGCGACGAAAGGATGGCCAGGAAATCTCTATTCAGATAGCGCTTTCCACCGTCTGCATCGGGGGCGGCTGGCATGGCGTGGGGATTGTGCGCGACATCACCATCGCCAAGCAGGCCGAGGAGGAACTCCGGAAGAGCAACCAGTCGCTCGCCGAGGCTACCGTGCGGGCCAACGCCCTGGCCGAACAGGCGAGCGCCGCCAATCGCGCCAAGAGTGATTTCCTGGCGATGATGAGTCACGAGATTCGCACCCCGATGACCGCTATCATCGGCATGAATAACCTGCTGTTGAACACGCCGCTCGATCCCCGGCAGGCGGATTTCGCCCGCACCGTCGCCACCAGCGGCGAGGCGCTGCTGGAAATCATCAACGAAATCCTCGACTTCTCGAAGATTGAAGCCGGCGAACACTTCCAGCTCGACGCGGAAGTGTTCCGCCTCGGCGCGCTGGTGGACGGATTGGTCTGCTTGCTCCAGCCTCGCGCCAAGGCGCGCGGGCTCACGCTAACGGCCGAACTGGCCGACGGCATTCCGGAGTACCTGAAGAGCGACGGCGGCCGCTTGCGCCAGGTGCTGATGAACCTGGCCGGCAACGCCATCAAGTTCACCGACCACGGCGGCGTTAAGATCCGGGTGCAGTGCCTCGGGTGCGAAGCGCGCCCGGTTCGGCTGCGGTTCGAAGTGGCCGACACCGGCATCGGCATCAGCGCCGAGGATGAAGCCCGGCTCTTCCAGGCTTTTACCCAGGCGGACAGCAGCGCGTCTCGCCGTCGCGGCGGCACGGGCCTGGGGCTCGCCATCTCGAGGCGCATCGTGGAGTTGATGCGGGGACGGATTGGCGTTGATAGCGTCCACGGCCAGGGCTCATTGTTCTGGTTTGAACTCGACCTCGAGGTGGCGGAACCGCCCCCGGCCGGGGATTCTCATGCCTCGGACGAACCGCCGATAGAGGGCAGCCCTGGCCGGCAGGGCCATCCGCTGCACATCCTCGTTGCCGAGGACCACGAACCCAACCGACGCCTGGCGAAGCTCATGCTGGAGAGCTTGGAGCAGCGCGCGGATTTCGCCGGCAACGGCCTGGAAGCGGTCGAGGCGTGGGAACGCTCCGACTACGACGTCATCCTTATGGACTGCCAGATGCCCGGGATGGATGGCTTCGAGGCCACCGGGGAAATCCGGCGGCGCGAAGCGGCGCGGACCCAGGGCGGAGCCAGGCGCGTCCGTATCATCGCGCTGACGGCCAATGCGGTGAAGGGCGACCGCGAGCGCTGCCTGGCGGCAGGCATGGACAGCTACCTCAGCAAGCCCTACACAATGGAGCAGCTCGGCGAGGCCTTGGGACACCATCCGGCGCGGCCCGGCCAAGCACCGCCCGCGCCCGCCGGGCCAACGCCACCGGCGGCAGCCGGCTTCGACCCGCAGCGGCCCGTCCAGCTTTGCGCCGAGCTGGGGGAGGAAGGTGTGCTGGAGATCATCGGGAGCTTTTTGCAGGACCTGCCGCAGCGCGTTACGGAAATGGAAACGCTGGCGGCGGCCGGCCACTTGGCGGAGCTGGCCCGGCTGGCGCACTCGCTGCGAGGTATCGGCCGGATGCTGGGTTTGGACGGCTTCTCGGCGGAGCTGCTGACGCTGGAACAGGCCGCTACGGCGGGTGACAGCGGTTCGGTTGGACAAGGCATGCGCCGGCTGCCCGACGGAGCGAAACAAAGCATTGCCGCCCTCGAACAGTGGCTGGCCTCCCGACGCGTAAAAAGGGAATGCAGAATGCAGAATGCAGAATGAAGAATGAAGAATTCTCAGGCTCCCCTAAAGCCACCCCCATGCGACCTCAATGCGACATCAAAGCCACCGCCGCACCCAAAAGTCGCGGACTTTGAGCGAGGTTGCATCCGCGCACGCAAGGATCTGGCCGCAATCCTCCGTGTTCGTTGGCTGCAGCTTTGCCGCCCAGCGCGTTTGCGTTGGTCCAAGGGCAAGTTCCAGGTTGCTAAACCCGTGGTCTGCGGGCATAACGGCCACATGAAATCGCTCACGGAACAACTCTGGTTCGAGACGCCGCATCGGCGGGACTATCTCAACATCACCGGCACGGTCGAGTCGCTGGTGCACAAGAGCGGGGTGCAGGAGGGCCTCTGCCTGGTCAACGCTATGCACATCACGGCCAGCGTCTATATCAACGACGCCGAGGACGGCCTGCTGCACGATTACGACGCCTGGCTCGAGAAGCTCGCGCCGCACGCGCCCACCTCCCAGTACCAGCACAACCGCACCGGCGAGGACAACGCCGACGCTCACATGAAACGGCAGATCATGGGCCGCGAGGTGGTCGTGGCCATCACCAAGGGCAAGCTCGACCTTGGCCCGTGGGAACAGATCTTCTACGGCGAATTCGATGGCCGCCGCCGCAAGCGCGTGTTGGTGAAGATCATCGGGGAGTAAAGGCAATCGACGTGAACAACGAAGACGCGAAGCCCCCTCTCATTAACACCCTGCTTCAGCAGGGTGAAACGACGTGCAGGGGAGATATGAACCGCTTCAGCGGTTTCTCCACGGTACGGGAAACCGCTGAAGCGGTTCGAGTTCCTCGGCGGCACAACCCCACCCCGCTGAAGCGGGGTGTTAATGGGAGGGGAAGTGGCAGAAGCGGACGAAGGTGTGCAGTGTTCGGGTTGGTCGTGCTCCTGGCATGGGGCACTGTGGCAGTCGCCAGCGAGCCTCTGCCGGTCCGGCTCGCCGCGGCCGGTCCGGCCTTTGAAACGAATGCCACTAATGTCGCGAAGCTGCTCGCGGCGGCGGATACGTGGGTTCTGCCGCAGCCCAAAGCGGTGGCGCTCACGGGAGAGTCCTTTGACCTGAAGAGGTGCAAGGGCATCCGGCTGGTGGGCTGCAACGACCCGTGGTTGAAGGCCGACTTCCCGGCGCTATTACAGGAGCGCTGTGGGGTGCGGCTCAAGGCGGCTGTGGGCAAGCCGGGGCGGGGCTGCATCTCGCTGGTGCTTTGTCCGCAGGAAATGCCTCCGCCTGGGGTGAAGTCGCTCAGTCCACAGGATCTGGCCGGGCTGGGGGAGCAGGGCTACTATCTGCGCGTGGACGGGGCGGGCATCACCGCCGGTGCGGCGACCGAGCAAGGGCTTTACTACGCGGCGCGGACCCTCGCGCAGATCGCCAACGGCCGCACCCGGCTGCCAGGGATGGTTATGCGCGATTGGCCCTCCCTGCGCTGGCGTGGGTTCCAATACGACATCAGCCGGGGCCAGATGCCGAAGCTGGCATCGCTGAAGCGCCTGGCCGCCGTCACCGCCGAGGCCAAGATGAACATGTATGAGCCCTATATCGAGCACGTGTTCCAGTGGGAACGCTACCCGGACATCGCGCCGCCGGAGGCTTTGTCGCCCGCCGAGGCCCGCGAGCTGTTCGACTACGCCGCCCGCTTCCACATGGACGTGCATCCGCTGATGCAGACCTTCGGCCACTTCTACAACATCGGCCTCAAGCCGCCTTACCGGAAGTTCATGGTCGAGGATGGCGGCACGGTGGATATTCGCAAGCCGGAGGCGGTGGCGTTCGTCACCAACCTGATTGACGAGGTCTGCGCGGCCTTCCCAGGCAAGTTCCTCAACGTGGACATCACCGAGATCGACGACGCGGCGTTCAAGAAGACCGGGACCACGCAGGCGGAGCTGAACGAGCTGACGTTCCAATACGCGCTCAAGATTCGCGAGGCCGCCGCGCGGCACGGGATGCGCCTGATGATCGCGCAGGCCCAGCTCAGCGCGGAGGGATCGCTGGCGGGGCTGGGGTCGGTCGCGGAGCGGCTGCCTAAGGACATCCTCATCAGCGATTACTACACCGCTGAGTTCTACGGTGGCTGGGAGAAGGACTTTCCGCGCTTGCAGAAGCTTGGCCTGGAGTTCTTCGTGCAGCCGTGGATTGACTCGCATGGGCACATCATGCCCTACGTGGGCCACTCGATGGATTTCTCGGACATTGAGATCAGCCGCGGGCTCCAATACGGCGCGGTAGGCAGCACCACGTGCGATTGGGGCGACGACGGGCATTACCATCTGCCGGCGGTGACGTGGTTCCCGTTTGTGTATCACGCCGCGTCGGCCTGGGCGGGCGCCAAGCTGGACCGCGGCTATTTCAACCAGGCCTTTTGCCGCCTCGTCTTCGGCACCGGGGACGACGCCATCGCGCGCGCCATCCTGCTGGTGGGGAACATCAACGGCCAGAAGCTGAAGCTGCGGAATGCCGCCGGCGGCATTGACGAGCCGGCCTACAGCGGCAACAGCACGTTCGGGCGCTACTACTACGAATTCTTCGGCGACCCCTTCAGCGATCCCAAGGTGCTGGACATCGTCGAGCCGGGCCGCAAAGGGGCGGAGATACTCCAGCCGGCGCTCGAAGCCGAGAAGCTGCTGGAAGGCGCCCGAGGACAGGTGCGGCAAAACCAGGATGCCATCGAACGCCTGCTCTTCACGGCCCGCAATTACGAGGCGATGGGCCGGAAGCTGATCGCCCGGGACCATTTCCTGGACCACAACATCCCCCGCTCCCAGGTGGCCGAGGAGTTGCTCGCGCTGGCGAAGACTTACGAGGGCCTGAAGGCGGAGTTCCAGCGGCTCTGGCTGGCGGATTGCATGGATGCCGGCTCGTTCCGGGGCTATGTCCAGCGCTTCGACAATACCATCGTGCCCTGCCGTAAGCAGGCGGAGGAGCTGGCTCGCAAGGAATAGGACGTGCTGGCGCAAGCGGCATCGTCGCCCCGCCCACGGCGAGCGGAGCATGAAGCTGTAGGAGACGACGTAAGGAGTCTCTAATCAGCACGTTCCAAGAAAGCCCAGGTTTAGGCGGCAGGCCAAGAGGTCAGAGACTCCTGACGTCGTCTCCTACAATGACTTGCGAGGACTTTGTCACTAGCTGTGCCGAAACGGCAATTCTCATTATGGCCCTGTCACTCCCCGCCGGGTG
>CAIWJG010000239.1 GCA_903912925.1 uncultured Verrucomicrobia subdivision 3 bacterium
AACCCGGCGGGATTGGGGACGTCTCCGGCATTCTCCGCGCGAACCGCGATCTGGTTCACGCCCACTTTGAGCTGCGAAACGATGTCGAATCCAAACAGAGCGCTGGGATTTTCGCCTTTTCCAACGGAAACCCCATTGACCATGGCGATGAAAGAATTGTCCGCCGTCGCTTCCAAACGCGCCGAAACCAGTTTTTGCTTCGCGCCAATGGCAATGTCGTGGCGGAAGAAGACCGCCCCGGGAGGAGCGGACTGGGCAGGCTCCCCTTCGGGATACCACACCCATTGCGCCGCTGCAATGGGCAGGTCTTTCGGCGCCTTCCCGTTCAGCGTGCCGCCCCATATCACGCGGCCTTGGCCATAAGCCCGCGCAGTCTGCGCGGCGGGCGCGTCCAAAGCTCCCCAAACCATTTTCGCCTGGGCCGCGACCGCATCGTCGCACTTCGGGAAATTCACCAGGCTTGGCGACTTGCGAGGCGCGGGGCCGACCACCGTCGCCCCCGCCTTTACCAACAATTCCAACTTCGCCGCCAACTCCGGCGTCATGGTCGGGCGATTGGGCAAAACCAGCAGACGATACGATGCGCCGCCAGGGAAAACCACGCTGCCGTTGCGAACGCTGGCCAGCTTCATCAGCGCCGTCGCCGAACAGCCGTCATAGTTGTAACCCTTGCGTTCCGGGAAGCCGCCGGTTTTGTCGGAAGCCGAAAGGGGCGGCTGGAATACATTGGGCGCGCCTTCCGGCATCAGGTAAAGAACATCGGCTACCGAGCGCCCCTGACGCAGCATCTCGCTGCAACGGGAGATATAGCGGTGATAGGCGTCCGCCATCGGCCACCAGGTTTGCCCGCGATCCCAATGCACGCCATAGATGGCCATCTGCATTCCCGGACGGGTTTCATCCGGCTTGTGCGCGAAGGTGTGGTAGGTAAAGCGATTCACGCCAAGGCTGAACGCCCAGTCGCCCTGGCCTTTTATATTGGCCGGATACGCCTGCCAGTCGTCAACGCTGGTAAACGATTCTGCCGCGAGGACCGACCGGCCCAAGACATGTGCGACGGAGGCCGCTTCTTCGACGGAATACGTCGTGTCAAAGCCTTTATACCAAAACTCGCATTGCGGCATGTCCGCCACGGCGCCGAGATCAAAGTCGTTGCCGGGGTGCAAGTCATAAGGCTCAATGGAAAGCGACATGCCGTTCTTGTGAGCAAACGACTTCAACGCCTCGGCGTGATATTCCACAATCAGTTCGCTTCCGGTCTGGCGCAAGTCCCAGAGAAAGCGTTCTGTCTGCTCGCGGCTGCCCACAACCAGCCCGGAATAGCAGGGATAAAACGGCTGCGGGTCATAGCCGCGCCGCTTCTGGAATTCCACTCTGAATCTTGGCGTCCAGTTCTGCGCGCCCATCTCCCAACTGTCCGAGTGGATGAATGTCCAGCCGCGCCCGGCCTGCTGAGGTCCGACCTTCTGCAACAACTTGCCCGCGTAGCTCTTCAAATGTTCATCCAACGCTGCGGGGTTCCATTTGTCGCATTCAAACCCCAACCCCGGCTGTGGCGCGGGATTGCTCATCGAGCCGTTGTTACGGGCCGCAAAGCGCATCACCGTCCAATTTCCGGCGGGAATCTGCCAATCCAGCGAGCCGTCCGGCTGCAGCTTGCCTGTCAGGTCAATGATCCTGTCCATCGGAATGGCGGCGCCTGCCATGGTAGCGGGATAGTCCACCGGAATCTCAAAATACGGCCGCTGATGCGCCCCCGAAAACGGCGCGCGGTCATACAGCGCCTTCTCATTGATGTCGGGGATGCTTTCCGCCCTGGAAGGCGTGGGAAAAGCCAGCACGCAAACATCCTTGAAAAAGGATTGGTCGAAATGGGGTTTGTGCGGCGGCGGCACAGGCAACTTCTGCGCGAACGGCCCCGGCCCCGCGACGTCGGTCCGGCTGCCGACCAAGTGCTGCATGGATTCCCCGGCCTTTACCCACGGCCCGCCGCTCCCGCACCA
>CAIWJG010000240.1 GCA_903912925.1 uncultured Verrucomicrobia subdivision 3 bacterium
CCGCTTCATCGCCTTCTGGGAGAAGGCTCACGGGCAGCGGCCCAAGCACTTGGTCTTTGATTCGAAACTGACCACCGATGCCAATTTGGTGCGGCTGGATCAGGAACTGCACATTGACTTTATCACCCTGCGCCGCCGCTTCCCTAAGCTGTGGCAGGAAGTCTATGGGCTGCCCCGCTCCGCTTGGCGGCAGGTGGAACTGGACGTGCCCACCCGCCAGTACCGTACGCCGCGAGTTCATGAACAGAAGGTCAAACTGGAGGGCCACTGGTTCCGCCAAATCTTCGTGCTCGACCTGGGGCACGAGCAGCCCACCATCTTGCTGACCAATCAACACCAGGCCCCGGTGCAACACCTGATCACCCGCTACTCCCACCGGATGCTCATCGTAAACAGCCTGAGCGATGCCGTGCGCTTTTTCCACCTCGATGCGCTCAGTTCCGCGGTCGGACTCAAAGTGGACTTTGACAGGGCACTGCTGGTCGTCGCCAGCGGCCTTTACCGGCTACTGGCCCGCCAGATGCGCGGCTACGCCGACGCGCACGCCCGCCGGATCTTTCAGGACTTGGTGGACATGCCGGCGCAAGTGGAGATAAACGACCAAGCGGTGCGGGTCGAGTTCCACCGGCGGGCGCACCTGCCCATCTTGCTGGCCTCCGGACTCTGCAACCAATCCGTCGCCATCCCTTGGTGGAAGGGTCGCCGACTTCGATTAACTACCCACACTGGCCGCTAAATCGGCGGGCAACTCGCCGTTGCCGAACTCTCGCTGGAGCCGTCCGTGTTAGCTCAATTCCTCTCCGTGGAAATCCAGGCTAGCGGCGCGAGCTTCTGCCTTCTTCATTCTTCATTCTGCCTTCTGCATTCACTCCGCCGCCCCCTCGCCCCTTCGTCAGTCCGGCTTGGGCGGATGCTTGACCAACCAGGCCTGCCACAGCTTCACGTCCACGTAGAGTTCGAGGAACACCTGTGGTCGGATCTGGAAGTAGCCGATCATGAGATGAGTCTTCTTCTCATCGAGGGCGGCCCGTAGCTGCGCGGAGACGATCATGACGGGGGCGTATGGATCGGCGGGCACTTGTTCCAACCATTCGATCTTCAGATTGCGCAGATACCAGGGCAGGGGCCAGAAGTCGCCGTCCGGGACAATTGCTTTAACGAGCATTTGATTGCCCGCGGGGTGTAGCTGAGCCAGGGCTTCGACCTTCTGAACCAGGCTCAGAAGGTCGGGGGAGGTCTGCGCATAGACGTAAGGGTTGCTCCGGTCGGCGGCGTAAGTCGTGTTGCCCTGCCAGGCCTGCCACGCGAGATGGCCGGCCCCCGCCAGGAGCAGTAGGTCCAATGCGAGCCGAACGACCCGGTGCCGAGCCCGGCGTATCAGCCAGGCCGCGCCGACGCCCGCCAGCAGGATCATGCCCTGCCAAAACCCCATCAGGCACCAGGGTGTCTTGTAGGAAATCAGGCAGTAGGCGGCGGTCAAAGCCAGGGAGTAGAGGGCCAGGAACCGCACGAAACTGGCACTGGCGTCGCCCAGGCCCTGGCGCACGAAAGCCGCCCGAGCACCTGCGACTGCCAGCACGAGGATCAGCGCCTCGCTCCAGACCGGGCCTTTGGCGCTGTGGAAGAAGATGAGCCGGTGCAGGTAAAAGTGCCAGGGATGGATGTGCGGCGAAGCTCCGCCAGCGCGGTTGAGCCAGGGCAAATAGGTGCTCACCGAATCCACCACTCCTGCGGCATTGGTGAAGAACGAGGTAAACAGCAGCAGCGCCACCCCTAGCCAGACTGCGACAGCCGCCGCCAGGTGTTTAAGACTGAGGCGGTGCGGAGGTGCGGGAGGCGCGGCGGCATCCGCCCAGCGGTTCCAAAGCTGGTTCACGCCTAGGGCCAGCGCCGCAGCGGCGATTGATATGACGAACGTCTCCTTGGTTGCGTGCATGAGGCCCACCCCCGCGCCGGCCAGCAGCGCCCAGCCGATCTTCCGACTGCGCCAGTAACGCCAGCCGGCGGCGAGCGCCAGGAAGCTAAAGAAAACCAGCAGAGACTCGTGAATGTAATAGCGGCTGTAAAAGACCATCGCCGGGGAGACGGCGGTAAACAGCGCGGCCCAAACGGTCGCCTTCCGTCCCAGCCCATCTGCGACCAGCGGCAGAAGCAGAATCAGCCCCACGCCAAACAGGACCGTGGTGAGGCGGAGCCGGCTCTCGCTGAATTGGTCGAAGTCCTTTGGCGCGCCCGTCAGGCGGTTGAGGGCAAGGGTGGCGTAGTAGATCGACGGGCCGTGATGCTCGTTTGGGTCGTATTTGTAACCGCCGTGTTCCCAGAGCTTGCCGAACTTGATGCCGTTGACCGCCTCGTCATTGTGCATCGGCCGCCGGTCCAGCGACAGGGACCACAGGACCAGCGCGACGCCGGCCAGCAGGACGACGAGAGCAGACAGCGGATGGAAAACATCCGGGGCCGGAGGCTTCCATCCACTGGTGTCCATCCCGGCCCCCGGGTGAGGGTTATTTGGCCGGGCGACCGTAAACTTCCAGCTCGGTGTATTCGTTCAAAGCGCTCTCCGTGCTGCCTTTGGAATAGAAGCGGATGTAGCGGGCTTTGGCGCCTTTGGCGTTGATGAGCTTTCCTTCGTAGGCCTCGAAGTACTCGCGGTCCGTGCCGACGCCCAGGCCCGACGTGTTGTCCTGGTCGTTATTGAAGAGCGTGCGCACGTTCTCAATGAAATCAGCATCATCGGCCACCTGGACAATGACGTCGTGATAGACTTTGGCCATGTTGTGCGCGTGCCAGATCGCGATGGCGAAGATTTCGGTGGGGCTGCCCAAATCCAACTGCACCCATTGCGTGCCTTTGCGCAGGAAGATGATGCTCTGGTCGGAGGCGTCTTTGTCCCCGTCGATGAGCTTGGCGAGGCTGTCGGCGGCGACGTTCTTGTCGCTGCTGGTGAGCTTGCCGCTTGGCGCGAAGTTCTTCAGGCCGGACGGGACCATCATCAGGGGGCGGGGCTTGCTCGGGTCGTAGGGCTCCGTGTAGGAGTTGGTCTGGATGTCCTTGGGCGTGCCCTTGAAGGCAGGGGCGGGCAGTTTAAGCACCAAAGGCACCATATCGCCCGCCGGGGCGGTCGGGGCGTCCGCCGCCGGCAAGGTTGGGGCCAGGAGGATGTTCAAGACAGCAACAGTAAGGCCAGACAGCAACGACAATGTGAAAGTGCGTCGCAGCGGGCTGCGTGAGGTATTCATTTTATTCGTCATTCGTTCTACAATTAAACCAAAACGCCTGCCGACGGCAAGCCTGATTAGAGGAGGAGACGCTTGCGGCCGCGAGAATATTCGATCGTAATAGCCTAGATGAACTGCAGCGCGGTCGTGGGCGCCTCGGGGTCCCAGCCGCGGGAGGGCTCGCTGTTGATGGACGACACGTCCTTAATCGAGATTTGCCGCCCGAGCGTCTTGGAGCCCTTAACCTCCAGCTCCGCTGGACTGCACGTCTGTTGGTTGATCCTCTGATAGGCCGCCGGCTTGTACCGGATATAAAGCTGGGCTGGCGTGCCCGGCTCGAAGAACAGGATGCGCGATTTGGGCGCGATGCAGTGATAGAGCTTGTTCAGGATCGTGCCGCCGAAGGTGAATCGCTTCAAATACGTCGCCTCGCGATTGGTGTAGGCGAGCGTGAACACCCGCTCGCGCTCCGGCAGGCCGCAATAGACTATTTCCGGCCCGACAAATAGCTTCTCCGGCAGTTCGGTCACCTGGTAATGGCCATCCTTGAAGACCATGAGCAGCTTGTCGAACTTCGTGCACTCCAGGCTGAATTCCTGGCCGGAGACCTTGTGGCCGACGTAGCCTGACTCGCGGTCGTACGACACCTTAAACGCCTTGAACGCGACTTCCTTGGCGTCCACCTCGTCATACCGGCTCGACTTGGTCAGGCGCGGATACAGCGGCCCGTACTTGGCGAGCAGCTCTTCCAGGTGGCTGATGACATACTTGGTCAGGTTCTTCAGGTTCTTCCGCGTCTCGGCCAGTTCGCCCTTCACCTTCTCCATCTCTTCGCGGTGCTTGTTGATGTCGAACAGCGAGATGCGGCGGATGCGCACCGTGAGCAGGCGCTCGACGTCCGGGTCGGACAGTTCCCGGATCAACTGCCGCTGGAACGGCTTGAAGCCCTCGTGTACCGCGGCCAGCACGGCCTCGTTGGTCTTGCATTGCTCGATCTTCTTGTAAATGCGCTCCTCGATGAAGATGCGCTCCAGCGTGCGGAAATGCAGTTCGTCCTGGAGCTGGGTTTCCTTGAGCTCCAGTTCCCGCTTGAGCGTCTCCACCAGTTGGGCTGTGTTCTCCCGCAGCACATCGGAGACGGTCATCTCCACGGGCCGGTTGTTCCTGATGACCACAATGCGGCTCGTGATGTTGACTTCGCAGTCGGTGAACGCATACAAGGCATCCACCAACTGCTCCGCGCTCAGGCCGCTCGCCGCTTTGACTTCGATCTCCACCTCCTCCGACGTGAAATCGTTGATGCTCTTAACCTTGAGCTTGCCCTTGTGCGAGGCGTCCTCGATCGAGCCGATCAGCGAGTCGGTGGTGGTCGTGGGTGGGATTTCCTTGATGACGACCGTGGACTCGTCCTTGACCTTGATCCTGGCGCGAACCTTGACTTCGCCCGCCCCGTCCTTGTAGCCGCGGGCGTCCATGAGGCCGCCCGTCTGGAAATCGGGCAGGCACTTGAAGGGCTGCTTCTTGAGGATGGCGATCTGGGCCTCGATCAGCTCGGGGAAGTTGTGCGGCAGGATCCGCGAGGACATGCCCACCGCGATGCCCTCGGTGCCGAGCATCAGCAGCAGCGGCAGCTTGCAGGGCAGGGTGACCGGTTCCTTGTTGCGCCCATCGTAGCTGGGCACGAACGCGGTGATCTCATCGTTGAACACCTCCGTGCGCGCCAGTTCGGTGAGCCGGCACTCGATATAGCGCGGCGCGGCGGCGAGGTCTCCCGTGTAGAGGTTGCCGAAGTTTCCCTGGCCCTCAATGAGGTAGCGCTTATTGGCCAGCACCACCAGCGCGTCGCCGATCGAAGCGTCCCCGTGCGGATGGTATTGCATCGCGTGCCCGACGACATTGGCGACCTTGATGAAACGCCCGTCGTCCTTCTGGTGCAGCGCCCACAGGATCCGGCGCTGGACGGGTTTCAGCCCGTCCGCCAGGTTGGGGATGGCGCGGTCGCGGATGACGTAGGAGGCGTAGTCGAGAAAGCTGCGGTCCACGCGGCGATGAAGCGCCAAGTCGATCTTGCCGGGGACGAAAGGACGCGTCGGCGGGGGCACCGCGACACTCTCCGCCAGAACGTGTGTGGCGCCGTTGTCGTCTTTGGCCGCCTTGCCTTTCGGCGGCTCGCCATTCCCGTCTTTCGGGACGGGCGCGGCATTGACCACCCCCGGCGTGTTGTCGGGCAACGCCTCTATCGGCAGTTCCGGCTGGTCGGCGTTACTCTTGCGTTTGGCTGGCATTTCAATGGGTGATAGATACAATTCCTGCGGCGGTCATGCGACCAAAATCTGGCACCCCCTGCTGAAATCCGCCGGCATTCTCTGGCCGTATCGAGTAGATTCGCACAGATGAAGACATTTACGCTGAGAGACTTAAGCCGCCGGGCTTCTGCGGTGCTCGATGTGTGTGATAGTAAAGGCGCCGTTCGCATTCAACGCCGGGACGGTCGTCAATACTGAGGAGTCCGCAGCATACGCTATACCCAAAGCTGCGGAGGCTTCTCCCTCGTCCCTTCAGAAGGGGCTGGGGTGAGGGGTTGCTCGGTGTCGTCTATCCTGCGGTCTTGGCAGTTGGCCGCGAATCGGTTCGCGCCCCCACGGCCTCAACGCGGCGACGCGAGCCCGCTGCCCATGACGCTCGTATGCTACTGTGAGGGCATCGGCTGGCTCCCGTTCGCGGCACCGCCGGGTTCGACGTTCTGGTGCTGCCCGTAGTCGCCGCTTAACAATCCTTGAAACGAAAGGTCCTCGTCCAACTCGGGCCAGTGAATGCCATACGGTGAAATCTCCATCTGGCTCAACTGCTCCGCGGTTCCAGGCGCCAGTCGCGGATTCTCGGCCACTGGGAAACGAATCTCGCTCCCGCTTTCCAGGGTGATGATGATCTGGCCGTCCCGCAAGACGGCTGAACGCGCGCTATCGGTTAAAACACTCATGCCACTTCTGAATAATAAGCCCTCGGTGCTCCGTTGCAAGCTCCTCGGCCTTGGCCAGCTCCCGGACCTTAAGCCCTTGCGACTCGCGTAACTCCACTCGCTGCTCTACTTCGAACACGGCCTCCCCGCCGCCATACCGCACGTGAACATGCATGGGGCGGTGCTCGTTGCTGTAAAAAAGAATCGGTAGCCGTCCCGCTCGAAAACCTTCGGCATCCGTCAAGATTACCGCGCCTCAGCCGGGAAGGCGACTCCTTTTGTCGAACGCCTCTTGATGAGTGCGCATCTTAG
>CAIWJG010000241.1 GCA_903912925.1 uncultured Verrucomicrobia subdivision 3 bacterium
ACGGGGACAGCCTGGACGGTCCGGCTGGCAGCAGCCGACACCAGTAGCGAGGGGCCAAAACGCCCCGATGCGCGTGTGCTTCATGGTTTGGGCGCGCGGGCCAAGCCGGGTGCCCAGCGCCAGACCCAAGCAGGGGTCGCCGGAGGGCCCAAGAAACACCGCTCCAGCTCTCAACGCCAACCTCAAAACCACCCGGCCCATTTGAGAATCTGCAAACCTGGATGATGTCGTTTTGGCTGACATGGACGCAGTAGTTGACGGGATTTGGGCGTTGGTGAGCGAAAGCATCGCCTACCGGCCGAGGACTTCCGCCCACTAATTCTTGCCACGAATTTTCGAGAGAAGCCGGAGCAGTTCGAGGTATAGCCACACCAGGGTGATCAAAAGGGCCATGCCGCAATACCACTCCATGTAGCGAGGCGAACCGCGAGAAACCCCGTCCTCGATCACGGCAAAGTCTATTAACAGGTTGAACGCTGCTATGCCGACGATAACCAGGCTGATCCCAATTCCAAGCGGACCCGATTCGTTGAGGAGGGGCATCCGAACGCCGAAAAGACTCAGTACCATGTCCACCAGGTAAACGAGCATAACGGCGGCGGTGGCCGCAAAAACACCTTTGACCAAACCGCTAGTCACACGAATGGTTCGGGTCGTGTAAAGCAGGAGCATAACCGCCAACACGCCGAAAGTGAGCATCATGGCGTTGACGGCAATGCCAGGGTAGCGCAGTTCAAAGACCTGAGAAATGGCTCCCAGGCACAATCCTTCCAATACGGCATAAATCGGAGCGGCTATAGGTGAGGCGGTCGGTTTGAAAATGCCCACCATGCAGGCGATGAACCCTCCGATAAACCCAAAAAGTAACAGCGGGCCACGAAGGGCGGGGTGCGTCCAGGCAAAGGCCGCAGCGCCAAGGCATAACAGAAGCAGAATACCGGTTTTATTCACCACCCCCCGCAAAGTCATGGGTTCAGTGCGATCCCAGGCTGCGGAGAATGCGCCTTCACGTTTAAGCAACGGGTTTGATGTTTCCATACAAATGCAACGATACTAAAGCCGGTGAAGCTATTCCAGTTCAAATGCAGTAATCCCGCGCTGGTGAGGATTGCTCTCGTTTCCTGGTCCAGCCCGGCCGAATGCAAAAGGAATCTGCCATTTGCTTGCCGCGACAGCTTGGTGATGGCACCTTGCCCTTTGCCATTGATGGCTTTCATTATGACACAAATCACCAGTCGGGAGATTCGGTTGGCTTCACGCCCCAAAGGGCTTCCAACGGCAGATAACTTCAGCATGGGTTCGGTGGCACTTCCGGAACTGGCAGGTGGCCAAGTGCTCGTGCGCAACCTTTACATGTCCGTTGACCCCTACATGCGTGGACGCATGAACGAGGGCAAGTCCTACGTTCCTCCTTTCGAAATAGGTAAGCCACTGGAGGGCGGAGCTGTGGGAGAAGTGGTGGAATCCAAGGCTGATGCGTTTAAGCCGGGAGATGTGGTCCTGTCCAGCTTCGGTTGGCGCGAGTATTTCGTCACCACGCCGCCAGAACTGCAGGCGATCCGTCACAAAGCCGAACCGCTTTCGGTTTATCTGGGCGCGCTGGGCATGCCGGGGATGACGGCCTGGCTGGGCTTGAACCTGGTGGAGGTAAAAACCGGCGACACGGTCTTCATTTCCGGAGCGGCAGGAGCAGTCGGCAGTATGGCGGGCCAGCTTGCGAAACAGCGTGGCTGCCGGGTGATTGGCTCCGCTGGCTCGGATGCGAAAGTCCGATTCCTCCGCGAGGAGTGCGGGTTCGACGTGGCGTTTAATTACCGGACCGCCTCCAATCACGAGCATTTGAGCCGGGAAGTGCCCGACGGGATTGACGTCTATTTCGATAACGTGGGAGGGGAAGCGCTGGAAGCGGCCCTCTGCGCCTTGCGCACCCGAGGCCGAATCATCGCGTGTGGCGGCATCGCCATGTATAATCAGGAGAAACCCCAGCCGGGGCCGTCCAACCTGTTCCTGGTG
The DNA here is from genome assembly GCA_903912925.1 of uncultured Verrucomicrobia subdivision 3 bacterium. GTDB lineage: Bacteria > Verrucomicrobiota > Verrucomicrobiia > Limisphaerales > UBA8199 > PALSA-1440. The sequence goes on from CAIWJG010000241.1 coordinate 2,014, forward strand.
GTAGTAAAGCGACTGACGATGAAAGGCTTCATCGTCATAGACTGGCTTGACCGCCAAAAGGACTTTGAGCGCGAGGTGGGAAGTTTGGTCGCGGCCGGCAAGCTGAATTGCAAAGAAACGGTTGTCGAGGGGATCGACCAAGCCGTGGCTGCGTTCCTGGGGCTTTTCAAGGGAGATAACGTGGGGAAGATGGTGGTTAAACTAACTTAGGCAAGCACCGTCCAGGAGACTTGGTTCGCACTACGGCCCGTCGGCGACCCAGACCGCTGGATGGCGCTACCCCGTCTAATTTGGCTGCCATGCTCTTGATCTTATTCGCGGCACGGGACTTGCGAGCAGAAGCGCCGTAGGTTCCTTGCCTACGTCCTCCTGAGTGGGGCGGTGCCGGGACCAACCGTTACCGCCCTCCTCTTTTCATGGTTGGGTTTGAGGCGATTCGGGGTTAAAGCCGGGTCGCCTTTTTTGATCGAGCGGCCATCGCTTACTTGACCTTATTCTGAGTCTGAGTCTGGAGACACTTCCGATGGAACTCAAAAACCTTCGTCCCCAGCTTTCGATAATAGATCCCCGAATTATGGACCACGTCGGGAACGACTTCGTACTCGTGCTTGATGCCGAGTTGCGTCAACAACTCGTGCAAAGCCTGATTCCCGGGCAGCAGATTGTCCAGCGAACCGCAACCGATGCGGAGGTTGGTTTGGGCGCGCAGCCTATCGGCGTTCTTGCGGGCCAACTCCCTCGGATGCGCGGCTACCCGGCGCGCGTTATCGGCGCCAAACACCCCGAACATCGGGTCGTCCTCAGGGATATTCATCGGGCTGGGATCATTCAACCCGCCCGCATTGATCACCACCGTCCCGAATAGTTCGGGATACTTGAACCCGAGATGCCCCGCGCCATAGCCGCCCATCGAATATCCCTCAATCACACGGCTCTCACGCCCGGCCATCGTGCGATAGCTCTGGTCCACGTGCGGAATCAAGTCCCGGATGATTACGCTCTCCATCGGGCACTGGCCGTTGCTCGAATCGCAATAGCAGCTTTTCACCATGCCGTTGACCAGCACCACGATGGTCGGCGGCATCACCCCTTCTTTGATGGCGGCTTCGAGGAGCGGAACGTAGGTCGTCGCGCCGTCGCGCTGGTTCCCGCCCATGCCGTGCAGCAAGTAGATCACCGGGTAACGTTGCTTCTCCTGCTCGTAGCCCGGCGGCAGATACACCAGATAGCTGACCTCACGGTCGAGCACTTTGCTCTGGAACGTCCTGTATTGCGTGCCGTTAGGGGCACCGTGATCCCGGTCCAGCCATTCAGCTTTCGGCAGGATTCGGCGGCTTGTCGCACGAGGAGTATCCGGACTCGCGGGAGTTGATGGGTTAGGTGCGGAAGTTTGCGGCGGCTCGGCGCCGATGACGGCCATTGCGGCTATCAGCAAGCCCAGCAAGCCCAAGTGAAGGGGTGTGGTCTTGGGGCGGGGAATCATGCTACGTAGTATCTGAAAAGAAACGCATTTTGAGCAAGCGGGCATGAGAGATGAGCGGGTTGAGGCATCACGAATGTTGGCAGTATGATTGAAGATTTGCGATGGTTTCGGCGTCTGAGATAGCAACATTCGCGTTCTCCTAACACCATGCGTCACCACTATCAAGCTGAGCCCGATCTCCAGATCACCCCCATCGAAAAGATTCGCCTGCCTCTCGGGAGCCGGGACGAGTTACCGCCGATCCTGGCCGGGCTGCAATGGCTCTGGATGAATCCCACGCTCCGAGCCGAGATTCTCGCCCTGTTGGAAGCCGCCGTGCTTGCGGGCAAGAAGGCTACCGGTCGCATCGGCATGGATCTGTGGCAAATCCTGGTGCTGGGCGTCGTGCGCCTGGGCCTGGACGCGGACTGGGATCGCATGGAACATATCGCCAACTACGATTCCCTCGTGCGGCAAATGCTGGGTGTGCCCGCCACGTCGTGGGGCGAGAAGGCCAAAGTCTTCGGCCATCAAACCCTGCGGGACAACGTCGCGCTGCTGGATGAAGTCGTGCTGCGGGAGATCAACGCGCGGATTGCGGCGGCAGGACGGAAAGTGTTCGCAAAAGAAGTCGGCGCGCCTCTGGCGGCGCTTGAAATCAAGGTGGACACCTACGTGTTGGAGACCGATGTGCATTTCCCCACCGACCTGAATCTGCTCTGGGACGCGGGCCGCAAGTGCGTGGACTTGATTGAAAAATATCGCAGCCAGTTCGGCTACGCGATGCCTGGTTGGCGCAAGGCCAAGGAATGGCGGCGGCAACTCAAGCGTTGCGAACGCATCACCAGTCAGATCGTCTATCGCGGCGGCCCCAACAAGGAAGCCCGCGTGAAAAGCGCCGTGCGCGACTATCTGGCCGTGGGTCGCGATCTTTCCGCCAAGGTTTACGCCAGCCTGCTTTACCTGTGCGACCAACCCGTGGACACGGCGTACTGGGAATCTCTCGACTACTTCCACCGGATGCTCGACAAGCACCTGGACCTAGTCCAACGCCGGCACTTGAACGAGGAAATCATTCCCTCGCACGAGAAAGTATTTTCCCTGTTTGAACCGCACACCGAGTGGATCCAGAAAGGCAAGCAACGCCCGAACGTCGAACTGGGCCACCGCATGTTGATTGCGACGGACCAGCACCAGTTGATCCAGGACTATGACACGCCGGTGGGCGAAGCGGACGTGGACCAGAGTGTGCCCGTGACCGACCGGTTGATGGGCCGCTACGGGGAGGAGAGCATCGCCAGCCTGAGTTTCGACAAAGGTTTCACGCGGAGAAAGGACTGGGAATTGTTGAGCCTTTATGTGCCCCTGGTGGTGATGCCCAAACGCGGAAAGAAGAACGCGGCGGAAGTGGAACGTGAGAGCGATCCGAAATTTATCGCAGTGCGGCATCAACACAGCGCGGTGGAGAGCGAGATTAACAGCTTGGAACATCACGGACTGAACCGGTGTCTGGACGTGGGTCTGCCGAGCTATTTGCGGTATGTGGGTTACGGGGTGATGAGCTACAACCTGCACGTGATCGGGCGAGAGTTGCTGGCGCGGGAACGGGCGCGGACCCAGCCAGTGCGGTTGGCGGCCTGAACACCGCCAAACTGAAACCGCGAGCCAAGTCCGACAGGTGGGGTGTCGCTAGCGCCGGAGAATCTTGACGGTTTAGGTGTGGCCGCGACTAAAATCTGCCGTTCAACACCTCCCTGCCTCCCTCAACGTCGCGCGCCGCTTCCAAAATCAGCAGTTTCCGGCCAGATACTACGTAGCCCCGCGCGTCAGTGAGCGACAGCATGGGATGAGAGTAGGCGATCCTGGATGGGAAGGGGAGCAAGTTGTTTGGGCTATTGAGCCTCACGAATGTTAGCGTTTGAACGGGGATTGATCGCCGAAAGGGATATCGAATGCTACACCGTCGAGAACGCTTTAAATGGGCAGTGCAACTGGATGAATTGAAGGTCATCAGAATCATCTCTGGCGGTCAAACTGGGGCTGATCGTGCCGCTTTGGATTTCGCCATAAAGCACGACATCCCTCATGGCGGCTGGTGTCCAAAAGGTCGAAGAGCCGGGTCCGCTAGCCCAAGGCAGCCTCGACTCTGCGGATTTCTTCGGCTCCGGTCCAACGCCTTGCCCCCGGTCAGAGATTCTGGCCTTTACTTCTCAACGGCCGACTTTTATCTATTACTCGCCGAGCATGGGTGTGAAGTATGAAGAAGACGACCAGCATACTGATGGTGGACGACGATCCCGCGATCCTCGAGATATACTCTAAAATCCTGCGCACCGATGGCTATGAGGTATGGAAGGCCTCAACCGGCCGGGAGGGCCTCCTGGCGACGCGTGAAAGGCGCCCGAATTTGGTGCTGTTGGATGTCATACTGCCCGATCTTGGCGGGATGGAGGTTTGCCGGCAAATCAAGACTGATCCAGATCTGAAGGACGTCTTCGTCGTCCTGGTTTCCGGCCTGGCCACCGACGTTACCTGCAAGGTTGATGGCTTGGAAGCGGGTGCCGATGATTACCTGGCCAAAACACTGGCCGCGGCTGAATTCCTGGCGCGGGTCCGGACGATGGTGCGACTGCAGGAGACTGCCGCCGCCCTTCGGGCCAGCGAACAACATCACCGCCGGTTGCTCGAAATCCTGCCCAACGCGGTCGTCCAGTTTGACCTGCAAGTCCGGCTGATCGGGGTCAACCCGCGGGCCGTAGCGATGCTGGGCTACGCCAATGCGTCAGAGCTGTTCCAGAAGAGTGTCTTCGACCTGACCGGGCCGGAAGATCATGAGCGCATCAGGGCAGACATCGCAACTACGCTGGCCAAGGGAATGCTGCTCGACGCCGAGTGGACGCTGCTCAAGGCAGATGGCCAACGTTTCCCGGTTGAACTCAGTGCCACAGTATCCACGGACACCGCAGGCCGGCCCGCCGGGTTTGTGGCGATCGCCCGCGATGTCAGCGAGCGTAAGCGATTCGAAGCAGCCCTGACGGGCAGTGTCCGAGCCTTGCGGGACAACATGCTATTCCTGCAGACATTGATCGACGCAATTCCTTAGGAATACAGTACTTGCTAACATACCATTTATCTGTATTTTCATGTGCAACAAGAAAGAGAGCCAAGCACATGAAGAAATCCCTGTTGGAAAGAAAACAGATACCGGAATGCGCGGTCGAGTTAGCCAGGCGACTGGTG
>CAIWJG010000242.1 GCA_903912925.1 uncultured Verrucomicrobia subdivision 3 bacterium
GGTTCGGGTACGTGCGCGCCTACTTCGACGAATCGGAGGGGGAAGCGCGGGAGGTGACGGAGCAGGACCGGGCGCTCTACTGCCTATGCCGGCCTGAGCGGCTGATGGACCTGGCCTGGCGGTTCATCGTGTTTGACGCGGGGGAGAAGAAGATCGCGCGCTACCAGCAATACTTCGCGGTGAAGAGCATCGTGGCGCGGGTGCGGGAGGTTGAGCGGAACGGGCGGCGGCGTGGCGGTGTGATCTGGCACACGCAGGGGTCGGGCAAGTCGCTGACTATGGTGATGCTGGCCAAGTCGCTGGCGTTGGAGACGGCCATCCTGAATCCAATCATCGTGCTGGTGACCGACCGGGTGGACCTGGATAAGCAAATCAAGGATACGTTCCACCAGTGCGGGTTGGAGCCAAAGCAGGCGCAGACCGGGAAGCACCTGGCCCAGCTTATTACGGAGGGCAAAGAGACGGCCATCACGACGGTCATTGACAAGTTCGCCGCGGCGGTCGCGGCGGGCGAGTTCAAGAATGATTCGGCGAACATCTTTGTGCTGGTGGATGAGAGCCACCGGAGCGTTTATGGCGAGACGGGGGCGAAGATGGAAAAGGTGCTGCCCAATGCCTGCTTTATCGGGTTCACCGGCACGCCGCTGATGAAGGTGGAAAAGAACACGGCCCGGAAGTTTGGCGGCCTGATTGAACCGGCTTACACCATTGACCAGGCCGTGAAAGACAAGGCGGTGGTGCCGCTGCTTTACGAGGGGCGCCTGGTGCTCCAACAGGTGGACCAAAAGGCGATAGACAAGTGGTTCGCGGTGGTGACCAAGCCGCTGACGGATGCGCAACGGGCGGACCTGAAGCGGAAGTTCTCGACCACCGAGCAGCTCAACAAGGCGGAGCGGAAGATTTATGAGGCGGCTTTCGACATCAGCGAACACTACAGCCAGAACTGGCAGGCGACGGGGTTCAAGGCGCAGCTCGCCGCGCCGTCCAAGAAGGCGGCGCTGAAGTACAAGCAGTTCCTCGATGAGTTCGGCAAGGTGACCTGTGAGGTGGTGATTTCCGGTCCGGACACGCGCGAGGACAACGAGGAGGTGGCGGAGGTGGACAGCGAAGAGGTGCGAGCCTTCTGGAAGAAGATGATGGCCAAATACGGGAGCGAGAAGGAGTACAACGAGCAAATCATCAATGCGTTCAAGCACGCCCCGGAGCCTGAAATCCTGATCGTGGTGAGCAAGCTGCTGACCGGGTTTGACGCGCCGCGCAACACGGTGCTGTACGTGTGCCGGTCGCTGGTGGAGCATAACCTGTTGCAGGCGATTGCGCGGGTGAACCGGCTGTATGAGGGGAAGGATTTTGGGTACATCCTCGACTACTTCGGCGTGCTCCAGGAGCTGGGCAAGGCGATGGACGTCTATGGCCACCTGCCGGGGTTTGAGGCGAAGGACCTGGAAGGGACGGTCCTGGACGTGGCGACCGAGGTGGCCAGCCTGCCGCAGAAGCACTCGGAGCTGTGGGACGTGTTTGCCGGCGTGAAGAACCGGCTGGATGAGGAGGAGTACGAGAAACTGCTGGCGGATGATGAGTTGCGGGCGCGGTTCTACGAAAAGCTGTGCGCGTTCCACAAGGCGCTGAGCATTGCGCTGTCCACGATGGAGTTCCTGCGGGACACGCCGGAGAAGAAGCAGGCGCGATACAAGAAGGACGCGGTGTTCTTCCTGAAGTTGCGGGCCGCGGTGAAGAAGCGTTATGCCGAAGAGATTGACTTCAAGGAGTACGAGAAGCGGGTGCAAAAGCTGCTGGACACCCATGTGCCGGCGGCGGGGGTCGAGCAGATTACGCCGCCCGTGAACATCTTTGAGCGCGAGACGTTCCAGGCGGAGGTGGAGAAGCTGAAAACCACGGCGTCAAAGGCCGACACCATCGCGCACCGGACGCAAAAGACCATCACCGAGAAGATGGACGAGGACCCGGTGTTCTACCGGAAGTTCTCCCGGATCCTGCAAGCGTCCATTGACGCCTACCGCGCCAAGCGGATCAGCGAGGTGGAATACCTGAACCGGGCGACTGAGACCATGAACGCCGTGCTGAGCCGGACCGGCGACAACCTGCCCGAGGTGCTGGAAGGCCGCGACGTGGCCAAGGCGTTTTATGGCGTGGTGAGCGAGGTCATGGGGGGGCTGGAAGCGAAGGAGTGCGCGGTGCCCTATCGGACGGAGATGGCCGCGGACGTGGCGGTCCAGATTGACGAAATCATCCAGCAACGGCTCAAGGTGGACTGGCGATCGGACCCGGATGTGCAGAACGCGATGCGCAACGCGATTGATGATTTGCTGTATGAGGTCAGGTCGAAGGGGGGGATGCCGCTGAGCGCGCAGGACATGGATGGGATTATCGAGCGGGCGCTGGACATCGCGAGGGCGCGGTACGCGTGATGCAGGCCAGCGGCGAAATGTATTCAGTGGTGTGGGGCAAGGAACGGATTGGGTTCCGTTTGCGGCGGAGCAGCCGGCGAACGCTGGGAATTACCGTGCGGCCCGATATGGGGGTGATCGTGACCGCCCCGCGGGGGGCCAAGATAGAGGCCATCCTTGGCCGAGTTGGCAAGCGAGCGGCGTGGATTCAGGAACAGCAGCGGTATTTCCGTGAGTTCCTGCCGCATGTGCCGCCCCGCCGGTACGTGAGCGGCGAGACCCACCGGTACCTGGGGCGCCAATACCGGCTGAAAGTTATCGAAGGGGCAGAGGCGGGTGTGGCGCTCAAGGGCGGCTTTATCCGGGTAAGCGTGGCAACGCGAGAGCCAGTGCGCGTGCGCAGGTTCCTCGAGGGATGGTATCTGGCACGCGCGAGGGAGCGATTCGCCCGCTATTTTGAGATGGGGGTTAAGCGCATGGGGACACGGCTGAATGGGGAGCCGCGCCTGGGGGTGCGACGGATGTCGCATCGGTGGGGCAGTTGGAAGCGAGAGCGGGGCATCTGGCTGAACCCGGAATTAGTGAAGGCTCCTGGTTCGTGTATTGAATACGTGGTCATTCATGAGCTTTGCCACCTGGTGCATGGGCATCACGGGAATGACTTTTACGACCTGCTGCGGCTGGTGATGCCGGACTGGGAGCAGCGGAAGGCAAGATTGGAACAGATTGGCGCCGAGACGGGCGTCGGGACGGAAGTGAGGGAGCTGTGAGAATTTTGGCTCTTGTGAGCCAGAAACGGAAGCGCCGCAAGGTGTTGAAGCACCCTGCGGCAAGTCCGTGATCGACAAACTAAACCGAGATTCATTGCCGATCAGCGTTAGAAAGGTTTATCCGAACACCCCGCCGCCCGTGGAAGGCGGACGACGGAAGACGGAAGGCGGAGGGGCTGTTACCAAAGTAACAGGTTCTGTGGACCTATACAGGGTGATATGAGAACGAAGTCTAACACCCAAATCCCCTCCGCTCGGAGCCTCTCGGGCGAGGGCTGGGCGGCGATCATCGGCGCAGTCGGCTCGGTGTTCCTGCTCGCGAAGAAGCTCCTCAGTCCCAAACCGGCCCACAAGCCGGAGTTGGTCACCCGGCCCGACTTTTATGCGGAGATGTTCGCCACCCGGGAGCGGATCAACGCCACTCATCTGGCGATCCTGGAAAAGCTGGACGCCAATCACCGGGAGCTGCTTTGCCCGGGAGCGGCAGGCCACGCGCATCAATACGCTCGAAGCCGGCCTCGCCCGGGTGGGAGACGTCAAAGCCTGCGAACAATGCGGGCAGGCGTCCGCCAGGGCGCTTGTCCGCTAATGCATCGGATTGCCGTCCGGGGGCGAATGTGCGAAAAAGGATTGCGCACGGTGCCAGGATTATGGCTATATTCCGGTGTCAAAACCGGCGGCAAGGCGATTTTACTCCCGGAATCTGACAGATTGTGTCATAGTGGACGGGTCAATGCTGTGAATCGCAAGCGAATGCAGGTTATTTACTCGGGCCAGGTGCAGGGCGTCGGCTTCCGGTACACCGTGAGAACGGTCGCTACCGGCTTCGACGTAACCGGCACGATTCGCAATTTGCCGGGCGGTCAGGTGGAATTGATCGCGGAAGGCGCGCGGGATGAATTGGAAGCATTCCGCCAGGCGATTCGCGAGTCGGGGCTGGATCATTTTGTTCGGGACGAAGACGTATCCTGGGCCGAAGCCGCGGGTGAGTTTCGCGGGTTTGAAATCGTAAGGTAGAAGCTGAATGAAGTTTGCAATTATAGCCGACATACACGCCAATCTTGAGGCGTTGCAGGTCGTGTTGGAGGATATCAAGCAGCAGAAATGTACCCACACCGTGTGCCTGGGTGATGTGGTCGGCTACAACGCCAACCCCAAAGAGTGCCTCGACATCATCCGCACAATGAACATCCCCGTCGTCAAGGGGAACCACGACGAGTATTGCTCCACGGACGCGCCGCTGGACGGCTTTAACCCCGCCGCCGCCGAGGCGGTGAACTGGACCCGCAGGCAATTATCGACCGAGGACCGCCAATGGTTGCGCGACTTGAAATACGTCCGCATGGTCACCAACTTCACCATCGTCCACGCCACCCTCGATGGCCCGCAACGCTGGGGCTATGTCTTTGACAAGCTCGCCGCCGCCGCCAGCTTCACCTATCAAAACACGGGGATTTGCTTCTTCGGCCACACCCATGTGCCGGTGGCCTTTATTCGCGACAACCTCGTGCGCGGCGGGACCTATTCCAAGTTCAAGGTCGAGGCCGGCAAGAAATACTTCGTGAACGTCAGCGCCGTCGGCCAACCGCGCGACAACAATCCCAAAGCCGGCTACGTCGTCTATGACGCGGATGAGGGCACCATCGAGCTGCGGCGCCTGGAATATGATATCGCCGCCGTCCAGAAGAAGATCCTGGACGCGGGCCTGCCGCCGCGGCTAGCCGAGCGCCTCGCCTTTGGAAGGTAACCCTGCGTTCGGCTCGCCCCCCGAGGCAGAAGCGTGAACTCCGTCCTGCGGTGGCAACGGCAGCGCTCTGCTTTCCGGCCTGACGCTCCGTGAGAATTCTCATCCTCAAACCAAGTTCGCTCGGCGATGTGGTGCAGGCCCTGCCGGTTCTGCGCCTGATCAAACGGCACCTGCCCGCCAGCGAAATCTATTGGTGGATTGATTCCAGCCTCGCGCCCCTGCTCGAGGGCGATCCGGACCTGGCGGGAGTGGTGCTGTTCGAGCGCCGGCGCTGGGCCTCACCGGTCCGCTGGGGTGAGATGTGGCAAAGTGTGCGCTGGCTGCGGCAGCAGCATTTCGACTGGGTGATTGATCTGCAATGCCTCATGCGCAGCGGCATCTTTTCCTGGCTGGCCAACGGCCGGCTCGCTATCGGCCTCGACGAATCCCGCGAAGGCGCGCGCGGATTCTACGACCATATCGTGCAGCGGCCCTCGCGTCTCACGCACGCAGTGGACTGGTATCTGCGTGTGCTGCCGGTCCTGGGGGTGCCGGTGGACGGCGATTTCCCATGGCTGCCACCCCGCCCCGCTGTGGCCGAAGCGGTGCGACACCAATGGCCCGTGGAGCGGGCGCGGTGGATTACCCTCCAACCCGGCGCGCGCTGGCTAAACAAACGCTGGCCGGTCGAATCGTATGTGGAACTGGTGCGGCTCCTGGCCCCGGCGAACCCCGGATTCGATTTTGCCATTCTCGGCGGTGCGGGCGACCGCCCCCTGGGCGAGGCGATCGCCCAGGCTGACCCGGCGCGTTGCCTTGATTTGACGGGCCGCCTTTCGTTGCCGGAAATGGTCGAGTGGCTGCGTCGCAGCGAGTTGATGGTGAGCAACGACACCGGCCCGATGCACGTGGCCGCCGCGCTGGGCAAGCCCGTAGTCGCTCTATTCGGCCCCACCGAACCCTGCCGCACCGGGCCCTATCGCCAGGTTGACCACGTCCTGCAATTGAATCTCCCTTGCGTGCCCTGCCTCAAATCGCGCTGCGGCTATGCCAAACCCTTCGAGTGCCTCCGCTCCATGACTCCAGCCGCGGTCTTCGCCGCCGTTCAGGAGCGGCTCGCCGCAACCGCCTCTGCCAGATTGCGCTGAAGGTAACTGCTCAGGTCGGAGCGTGGGGCAGTGTGGGGCAGAACTCCGGTCTGCCGGTTAGCCGGGCCTCCGGCCCGGAGTTTCGACACCACACATGAACAGCTATCGCTGAAGTCCCAACGAAGAACCAGGGCTGCATCAAGCCCGAAACCGAGGTGGGTCGATCAGCCCTCTGAGATGGAAGAAGGGAACGAAGGCTCCGCGTCAAACGCAGCCGGAAACGGCTGCATAGGGGGGCGGGGTGAGGATGGCTTTAACCGTAACCGTAACCGTACTGGGGAAAACTCGCCGTAAGGAATGAATAGAGAGGGTGGAGGAAACAAACTGACTGGCATGATGACCCTCTGCCACAACGCTCGAAAGCACTGTCACATCGGAATCCATTGGCCTAATCATGTTCGCGCCTCCACCCCATGCGACCCGCTAAACTCTACGCCGACGGATTATGCCGAACAGCCCCAGGCAACAGGCGACTCCCGCCAGGTAAGTGGCCGGCTCCGGCACCTCAGACGCAACTCCGAACGAAAGACCAGTCGGCAAGGCATGGCCATTCGGGGCGACATCACTAGGTGTCAGATACATAAAGCCCAGGGTCTCAACTCTGGTAAAGTCCCAGTCCCCAGGCGCAATAGTCGGAAGCTCGGTCATCTGCCATTGCACAGCGGCGATTCCACCGAAAACATTCCATTGCGTATGCAGGTAGTCGCTTTGGCCCCCTGCCGGATCAGTCCAGAGGATGTTAACATCTAAATTTGCTCCGTCTGCAGCGCTTGATGGAAAACTGAAGAAGCCACTAGAGGTGTGGACGTTGTTTGCTATCATAGTCCATCCGGTTATTCCTGCGCCCTCATAGCTCACCGTCATAGGCCCAGAATCGTTCTCAACGATATAAATGACCGCCGCTTGAGCCACACTCGTGACGCCCGCTACCGCCACCGCTGCCAACAGTAACTTTAATCTATTTCTTCTTAACATAACTAACTACCTTTCGTTTTGGACCCCTCGCGGAAACCTAATTACGGCTTGAATTCTTAACCGCAACACTCTGTTCTCCATGAACGATCCGGTTTTTTGTGATACCACGCCCATCACTTTACACGAATCACGGGAATTGTCCATACTACTTTAGTGACATTGTTATACACAATTGGGCCGGTCACTTATTGCGGTGCAATGCCGAATAAACGCCAAGGCGGCATTTGGGGCGGCGCGGACGCAGTAAACGTGCCATTTGTCTGCGGTGCCGAAATGGGCGGAGCGGTTCCAAACTGGTCATGAGGCGCTGGGCCGGGGAAGGCTGCCCCAGCGCTGAAACTCGAGGCCTATCTGCAAGTGACTACCGCTGAGCGTTTTACGCCTGCGCTAAGCGCCATTAAGGACTGTCCGCCCTATCTGTTCCCGCCCAGGGCGGCACCAAGCTCGGATTAGCGCATGCCGGCGCGGGTTTGCGCGAGGTCTTCCCATTGCTCTATTTGGCTACACGCTTCTGCTTTGGCACAATGGACACGTCAATGGAGGATTGACAATGGCAGAAGCAGAGATGTGGAGTGCCCTATAACGGGACAAGGAGGAGGCCCATGCCGTAGTTCTATGGTACCATGGTAGGTATAGTGTGGTACCATGGTGCCTCCAGGGTAGCCCGCGGGCGGCAAGGGGCGTTCTGGACGGTTGGAATTGGCTCGCGATCGAGCGCACTCCGTGACGGCGCTTTAGATTGCATTGTAAGCGATTCGTTTTTCGTGTATTTTGGGTTTGAATCGCCGTTTTTAGGATAAACAAATATGCCCCGATCAACGACAATGAGCCCACGCCAGAGCCGCGTGGAAACCTGGCTGTGCATCCTGGCGTTTGGAATCCTCTGGGCCGACCTTGTCCGACAGCTCAGCTTCCGATGGTCCGCCGATGAACAATACTCCTATGGCTGGTGCGTTCCGGTTCTTGTAGTTGGCCTATTGTGGGGAAGGTGGGCGGGCCGCCCCGCCGTCTCCCCGCCCTGCATCCCTAAGTTCTCCGGCCCTCCCGGTAGTGGCGCGGGCCGTAGTCCGTGGTCCCGCATTCCGTGGTCCATCCTCCTCGGTGCGCTGGTGGTATTGCTGGCCGCTGCCCTGCTGCCGCTCCGAGTGATTCACGAGGTTAATCCTGATTGGCCGTTGATCAGTTGGTCATTGGCGGGAGCAGTGGTGGGCATTTCCCTCTTTGCGGTTTACCTCTTGGGCGGCTGGCGGTGGGTTAAACACTTCGCCTTCCCGATTTGCTTTATGCTGGTAGCGGTGAAGTGGCCTGGCCGGATCGAGCACCCATTGACTCAGGGTCTTATGCGTTCAGTGGCAGGGGTGACCGTTGAAGTGCTCTATTGGCTGGACATCCCGGCGTTGCAGCGCGGCAATCTGATTGACCTGAGGATCGGAACTCTGGGCGTCCAAGAAGCCTGCAGCGGCATCCGTTCCTTCCAGTCCACGTTGATGGTCGCTCTCTTTTTGGGGGAGCTGTACCTCCTGCACTGGCCGCGGCGGGTGCTGCTGGTGGCACTTGGGCTAACGATCGCCCTGTTCTTAAACCTGGTCCGGACATTCATCCTTGCCTGGCAGGCCGCCTCCTCGGGCATCGCTGCCGTGGACCGCTGGCACGATCCGGCCGGCTTAACCATCCTGGCGGTCTCCCTCGTTTGTCTGTGGACGATCGCGAACTGGTTGCGGCCAAAACCGGGCGCTTTGGCCGCGTCCGCGCCGCCAGGGCAGGCTTTTGTCTTACCCAAGGCCTTTGTCTATGCCATTTCCGCCTGGATCGTGTTGATGTTCTTCGCTACCGAGCTATGGTTCCGGGTGCATGAGGCCCGTAGAGCCGCTGGAGTTCAATGGTCGGTGGCTTTTCCAACCCAGCTCAGCGGCTTCCGTGAGATTATACTGTCGGATTGGGAAAACAAATTGCTCAAGCAAGACCTCAGCCAATCAGCTTCGTGGCAAGAGAACGATGGGAAGGAGTGGGCCGTCTATTATCTCCGCTGGTTGCCCGGCAGGATGTTGTCCCGCCTCGGGGCGCGCGGGCACCGGCCGGAGATCTGCATGCGTGCCAGCGGCTTCGAACTCAAAGAGGACTCCGGCTCGGTGCTCCTCGCGGCGGGCGACCTGCAACTGCCTTTTCGGAAATACGAGTTCGAGGGTCAGGGAAAACCGGTACACGTTTTCTTTTGTTTGTGGGAGGATGGGATGGAGAACCTGCCGAGAACGGGAGAATTGACCAAGCGGGATCGCCTGGCGGCGGCGTTTTCCGCCCAGAGACTATTAGGCCAACGCTCGATGGAGCTAATCCTCCGGGGCTATCGCAACCTGGAAGAAGCCCAACAGGCCGTGCGTGTTCGGCTCCCACAACTTATCGAAATTGAAGAGCGCAAGCCAAAGCCCGCCAGTCGCCAGTCGTCAATCACCAATCACCCTTGACTTTATGAGAACCCATACCCCTCCCGGGTAACAGTTACTTTTCGCGCACGGCGCTGGAGAATCCGTCCGTCGCCGGTTACTATGGCCTGATTCTGAAGGCGACCGATAATCCCGACCAGCCAAGCTTTACTTCAAGCGGGCCTCTCGGGCCAAAATGCTGCCGGAGGCAAAGAAGCTTTTTGACGGCGCAAAAGCCGCAGCGTAGCGCCGCCGTCTCTGCCTGGGGCGAGCCTTCTCCTGCAACCTTCGCGTTCTTTTGTTGCCGGGATTATGATTTGCCACAGCAGAATCCGAGCAGTTTTAGCTTGATGCAGCCCTGAACGAAGAACGCGCGGCGGCTTTTACAGCTTGCCACTCTGCCGGACGCCCTTAGAGTGGTGGAATGAAAGCGTCAGGCTTATGGCCATTACTGCTGGCCGCCGCCCTGCTGCCGGCTGCGGCACAGGTGACCGTCGAAATCACCCAGGAACAGGAACAGTTCCTGCCGGCGGAATCTATGCCCGTGGTGGTGCGTATCACCAACCGGTCCGGGCAGAGCCTGCGCCTGGGACAGACGGAGGATTGGCTGACCTTCTCGGTGGAAGGACGCGACAGTCACGTCGTGCCCAAGACCGGCGAAGTACCGGTAGGCGGGGAGTTTGTCCTGGAACCCTCGCAGGTGGTCGCATTGCGCCTGGACCTGGCGCCGTATTTCCTTCTGACCCAGCCGGGGCGGTATTCAACCACCGCCACCATGCAGATCAAGGACTGGAATCAAAATATCAGGAGCCCGCCCAAGAGCTTCGATATCATCCAGGGCGTCAAGCTGTGGGAGCAGGAGATCGGGGTGCCTGATTCCGCAGCCGGAAGCAACGCGACGCCGGAGATCCGCAAGTTCGTTCTCCAGCAGGCCAATTACCTCAAATACCAGCTTCGGCTCTATGTGCGCCTGACGGATGCGTCCGGGTCCAAGACCTTCCGCGTGTTTCCGATCGGGCCGATGGTCTCCTTCGGCCGGCCAGAGCCCCAGGTGGATAAGTTCAGCAACATGCATTTGCTCCACCAGAGCGGCCCCCATTCTTACACTTATGTCGTAATCAATCCTTCTGGCGAAATCATCGCCCGCCGGACTTACGACTACGTTGACAAGCGTCCCCGGTTGGCGCCGGATGCGGCGGGCAAGGTCCTCGTCAATGGCGGCGTGCAGCGCCCCACCCCCAGCGACATCCCACCTGCCAGGCCTCAGGAAGCCGGAGCGGACACGCCCAAACCCAAGCCTTCGCCCGGCGAGCTGATGCTCCCGGAGTCTTGACCCTGGAAACGGCACTCGGGATCCACCGCAAAGAACGCAAAGAACGCAAAGCAAGGCGCTGGTGATGATTCCGAGCAGCAGTTCTCATTTTGGCTGGTCTGGGAGGTTCGGTGTCCACCCTTTAGGGTGTTCCAGGCTGCGTATGATCATCCGCCATTCGTCCCATTCGTCCCATTCGTCCCATAATGAGAACTGCTGGATTCCGAGCCAAAGAACTGATGTTCTTTGCGTTCTTTGCGGTTAAATCAACTGCCGCATTTAGGTTGACCGGTCTGCCTGCGCCCCCGGGTTTACCCCTTCCGCGGCGTCCACCCTTCTAAGGAATACAGTACTTGCTAACATACCATTTATCTGTATTTTCATGTGCAACAAGAAAGAGAGCCAAGCACATGAAGAAATCCCTGTTGGAAAGAAAACAGATACCGGAATGCGCGGTCGAGTTAGCCA
>CAIWJG010000243.1 GCA_903912925.1 uncultured Verrucomicrobia subdivision 3 bacterium
GCGAATCGGCATGGTCCACTTTTTGGCGATCCGCTCCAAGGCCATGTAGTAGAGCTTGAGGAGCGATTCCTCATGGGGAAACACCCCGCGGTTTTTGCTGATCTTGCGCAAGGACCGGTTGACCGATTCAATGGCGTTGGTGGTGTAAATGGCTTTGCGGATCTCGGCCGGATATTTCAGGAAGGTGATGAGCTCCAATGCGACATCAAAGCCACCCCAAAGCGTGTTGCTAGCCAGGCGGTAGGCACCCCAAAGCCACCCTCATGCGACCTCAAAGCCACCCCCATGCGACATCAAAGCCACCCTCATGCGACCCCAAAGCCACCCCCATGCGACATCAAAGCCTGGTGAAAGCCGGTCAGATTGCCAACAGACAGCAAAACGAGCCGCCAGTGAGGGAGGACGAACACGTTGAGCCGTAAAGCCCCAGTATGCTTGGAATCTCGGTTGCTGGTAACTACAGACCAGCCCTCACGTCGGCTGTTACCGAGAATCCGCTCTCTGCCTTAGCTGGACTTAGGCCGCCGGAACGAGCTAAATATACTAATGAACAAGACCCCTTCGAGGACGCGCCGTCGGCAAACGCTAACCGCCCGTTTAGTTGCCAGCCCAGGCTTGATTGTCTGCGCTGCCGCCGCGTTGCTCGGTCTTCTCGTTGTCAGCTCGAACGCGGCATCAAGCGACAAGGCGATTAACTTGCGGGATGCGGTCGTGGTGACACGGCCGGGCGATATGCCGCTCGCTGAGCAGAGCGCCTCCACCGTCCTCATTGAAGAAGTCGAGAAGCGCACGGGCATCCGGCTTCACCGCTCAACTTCCTGGCCCGCCGGCAAGGTTGCTATTGTGGTCACGACCCAGACCAACGTCTCCGGCTGGGGACGAGACATCCCGCAGCGCGCGGGCACCGGGCTTCCCGAAACGCGAGCCGAGGGCTACCGGATCTGGGTGGAGAACGGCAAAGTCGTCTGGGTCGTTGGCGCCGATGCGCGCGGGACCTTGTTCGGCGTCGGTCAACTCTTGCGCCGCCTGGACTGGGCACGCGGCAAACTCTCGCTCCCCGGCTCGCTGGATCTGGCGACCGCGCCAGCTTACCCCATCCGCGGCCATCAGTTGGGTTACCGGGCGACGGCCAATTCCTATGATGCCTGGGATGTCGCGCAGTTCGACCAGTACATCCGCGAGCTGACCTTCTTCGGGGTCAACAGCATCGAAGGTATCCCGTGGCACGACAGCCGGCCATCGCCCGTGATGCGAGTGCCTAGGCGGGAGATGAACCAGGCTATCAGCAAGATTTGTGAACGCTATGGGCTGGATTACTGGGCATGGATTCCCGCCGACTTCGAACTCACCAACACCACCAAGCGCGCGGAAATGCTCGATCGCTGCGAGCAGTTCTTCAAGGACTCGAAAGTGTTCAGCGGCTTCTTCTTCCCGGGCGGCGATCCCGGGGACAACCCGCCGGAGCTGGTGCTCCCGTTCCTCGAGGACGTTTGGAAACGCTTGCAGCCGATTCACCCGGCGGCACGCATCTGGCTTTCGCTCCAATCATTCAAGACCAACCAGGCGGAGTTCGTTTACCGCTACGTGGAAGAGAAGCGACCGGAATGGCTCGCCGGCCTGGTCGTTGGGCCTTCCAGCCCCCCCACCTCCGCCACGCGTCAACGGTTGCCCGCACCCTACAAGCTGCGTCTGTACCCCGACGTCACCCATAACAAGCTGTCCCAGTTCGAGGTGCCAGACTGGGATCAGGCCTATGCCCTGACGCTGGGACGCGAGGCCGTCAACCCGCGCCCGGCGGAGTTCGCGGCGATCCACAACCGTTTCGCGCCTCTCAGCGACGGGTTTATCTCCTACTCCGACGGCGTCCATGACGACGTCAATAAGACCATCTGGAGCGCCATGAGCTGGGATCCCCTCACTCCGGTGCGGGACGTTATGGTGGATTATGCGCGGGTCTTCTTCCAACCCGCCCTGGCGCAAAAGGCGGCCGATGGCATCCTGGCCCTCGAAGACAATTGGCGCGGGCCGCTCGTGGACAATGGCGCCGTCGAGGCAACCTACCTGATGTGGCGGCAGCTCGAAGAGCAGGCTCCGCGCCTGGAGCGGAACTGGCGCTGGCAGATGTGCCTGTTGCGGGCAAATTACGACGCCTATGTCCGGCACCGCCTCATTTACGAGACCAGCCTGGAGCAGCAAGCCTACCTGATTCTCGCCGAGGCCGGCCACCGCGGCGCCGACAAAGCCATGAACGAGGCCCTGGCCGTGCTCAATCGCGCGGTGAACCACCCCGTTTCCCCGGACCTCCGGCGCCGCATCGAGGCTCTCTGTGAGCTGCTGTTCCGTTCGATCGGCTTGCAAACCAGTGTGCCGAAGTATCACGCCAGCGGCTACGAACGGGGCGCAGTCCTCGACTTCGTGGACCGTCCGCTCAACAACCGCTGGTGGCTGGAGGATGAGTTCGGCAAGGTGCGTGGGCTCGGCTCAGAGACGGAGAAATGCCGCCGTTTGGAAGCGCTTGCCGCGTGGGAGAATCCCGGTCCCGGGAGCTACTACGATAGCGTCGGCTACGCGTCCAAGTCGCCTCATATGTTCGGTGTCGAAATCAGACCCAGCGAGCTGGAAGATCCCCGCGATCCGCAGCCCACTTATTGGTGGTGGGACGATGGCAAGAGTCGCGCGCGGCTGAGCTGGCAACTCACCATGTGGCCTAAGAAGATGGTTTATGAAGGGCTGGATCCCCAGGCCACGTATGTCGTGCGCTCCTCCGGCTATGGCCCCGCCCTGCTGCGCATCAACGGCCAGCATGTCGAGCCGACTCTGGACGGCAATAAGATGGGTGAGTTCAAGGAATTCCCAGTGCCGGCGGACTGCGTGAAAGGCCGAAGGCTAGTCCTAACCTGGGACCCGCCCGTCGGCATTGAGAACATCGGCTGGCGGCAGCAACCCCGCCTCGCTGAGGTGTGGCTGCTCAAGAGATAGGGGAAAAGCTGAAATTGGGAAAGCAGAAGAAAGGCTAAAGGCTAAAGGCTAAAGGCTGAAGTCAAAC
>CAIWJG010000244.1 GCA_903912925.1 uncultured Verrucomicrobia subdivision 3 bacterium
CACAACCCCGTTGGGGTTGAAAATAGCACGTACGCTAACCCAGGGTAGCCTCGCGGACTCGGCAACCCTGGGCTGGAGGACACAATCCCTTTGGGATTGCAGAACCACCGGTCTTTCCGTCGTTCCGTATGGCACTGACCTCCCACGGAATATCCGAACGTCTAAGCCGTATCTATTCAACGGTGGCGAGGACGGCTGACGGATCGCGCAGGGTTTCAGCCGTCCCTTCGGGACTTGTGCCCTTCTAAACTCGCGTACCCAACATTGAAATGTTGGGCTATTATCGGCCGTCCCTCCGGGATGATGAGGGTCAAATCCTAGCGGCATTGGACCTCCGGTCTGCCGGTTAGCCGGATCTCTGGCCCGGTGTTCCGGCGACCCGATGAACACGGAGTCGGAGACTCCGTGAACCGGCAGACCGGAGGTCTGCCCCACACCTGAGCAGTTACCTGCTTTCGGATTTCGGATTTCACTTCCGCCCCCTCGCCTCGTCCAGCGCCATGTTGATCTCCTGTTGGCGACGAACCGCATCCCAACCCAGCGCGTCACCGGCAATCTCCGCCAACTCGGCTAGTGCGGTCGCGTTTGCGCGTCCCAGCAGGGTAATGACACTGCGACGCCGCACCAGATCCGACAGATGCACTACCTGCTCGCCCTCGGCGATCGAGCGGACCTCGCCTATCGAGTAGTCCGGCAGCGCTGTGAGCGGCGTCCGCCATTTCGGTTCCTTTCGTTGCGCCAAACGCTCCGCTTCTGTTCCGTAGCGTTCCAGTAGCTCCGCTACGCGTTCGTTCGCAAGCCCGCTGGCGATTGCCACGCGCGCAATCCACTGCCGCTTCTCGGCTTCCCCCTGGGGATACCCTTCAGCGCCGGGATACGCCCTTTCGCGCGTGGACGCGACACGTCTCTTGTCGAGCCGGGCCAACAGCGTGTCCGTCACCTCTTCAGCGAACGCCCGGAAGGTCGTCAGCTTGCCGCCGATCATGCTGTAGATCGGGAAGCTGCGCGCCGCATCCGCATCCGTGAGCGCCAGATGGTGAGAGCGCGGCACGCGACCTGTGCAGTCCAACCCGGAGGACGGCAACGGGCGCACTCCGCAGAACACGTGTACGATGTCACTGCGCGACAGTTTGAGACTGGGGAAAACGCCTTGGAGCGTCGTCATCATGTAGTCAATCTCCGCGTCCTCGCACACCGCGGTGTCGGGGTTCTCGACCCGGATGTCCGTCGAACCCATGATCACCTTGTCCATGAACCGGAAGGTGATACAGATACGGCCGTCCGCGTGCTCGTAATAGACCATCCGGTCGCCCAGCGCATCGAATAGCGCCTGATTGTTGATCACCAGGTGCGAACCTTTGGTGCCGCCCATGAAGTGCGTCTCCACGCCCAACGTCCGGTTCGCGCGATCAACCCAGGCCCCCGTGGCGTTCACGACCACTCGCGGCCGGACGGTCAGCGTTGCTCCGCTGATCTGATCGCGCAACAGCACGTGGTCGCGGTCCGATTTCTCTGCCGATACGTAGTTCAACGCGACACACGCCGGCATCACGCGGCAGGCCTCCAGGGCCAGGTCCACGCACAGACGTTCGGGCTGGCTGATCCACGCGTCCCAGTAAGTCGCCGTGCAGACGATCTCGCTCTTGAGTCCGGGAATCTCCGTCAATGACTTGGCCTTCGACCGAAAGAAATGGCGCGGCGTCTGACGGTTCGTGGCGGTGATCAAATCATAGAAGCACAGGCCCATCTTGATGATCGCAGCACCACGTCCGCCGGGCGTCACCGGCAACCCGAAAAAGACCAACGGCGATTTTACCAGACCGGCGAACCACGAGGTGATCGGAATGGTGGTCCGCAACGGACTCACGTAGTGCGGCGCATACTTCAGGAGCAGGTTGCGCTCATGAATCGCCTCTCTCACCAGCTTGAATTCAGCGTTCTCAAGATAGCGCAACCCGCCGTGGATCATGCGCGAGGATTTCGAGCTGGCGCCTGCCGCGAAATCGTCCTTGTCCACCAGCACACACCGCACGCCCTGCAATGCAAGGTCACGCAAGAGTCCGGCCCCGTTCACACCGCCGCCGAGGATCAGGACGTCACAGCTCGCGTCGGTCTTTAACGCGTTCCAAATCGCTTCTCGCGTTTTCAACTTTTCGTTAGACACGGATTACCCGGATTTCGACTGAGCGTTAGGCAATACCCCCCCCGTCCCTCGCCCCACCGGCCCCGCCCCTGTTAGTCCCTGGCGCTCTCGGCCCAGCGCATCGGCGGCGATCATCGCATCCACAACGCTCGCCGAGGTTACCTTAAAAGGATGGGCATGGCAGAGCGATCCGGGGCCAGCGCACACGTCGCCGATCTTCTGCAGCCGGTCGCGAGTGATGCCGGACAGGCCGAGTTCGCCGAACGTCACCGGCAAACCGATGGCGATCATGAAGTCCACCATCTGGTACATCTCATCGGTCGCCATGTTCTCATCCAGGCAGAACTGGCTGATAATGCCGAAAGCGACTTCCTCGCCATGCATCAACCCTTTGCATTCCGGGAAACCCGGCAGGCAGTTGGCGATCATGTGCGCGGTCGCCACTCCGCAGCTTTCAAAGCCCAATCCCGACATCAGCGTGTTGGCTTCGATGACTTTCTCCACGGCGTGGGTGACGACCTTCTGTTCGACGGCCCGCTTGGCTTCGAGCCCATATTTCATCAACGTGTCGTAACCCAGCCGCGCAATGGCCATCGCCACGAGCGTCGCGCGGCCTCCCACCAGATTCTGTCCGCGCGTGGAATGGACGACCTCCGCTTCCACCCACGTCGAGAGCGCGTCGCCCATGCCCGCCACAAATGCCCGCACTGGGCCCTCGGCAATCACCTGGCTGTCCACCAGCACCAGATCGGGATTCACGCCCCAGCTTTCGAAGCCCTGGCAGACGCCGGCCTCGTCGTACCACACCGTGAAGGAACTGGTCGGCGAATCGGTCGAAGCGACTGTTGGGCAGGAAACCATCTTGATCTCCGCCGCCGCAGCAGCCGCTTTGGCAGTGTCCAGCGTCTTGCCGCCACCCAGGCCGACGATCACGTCCGCACGTTGGTCCCGGGCGATCTGTGCGACGCGCGCCGCCTCGGCCCTGGTCGAGTCGCCGCGGAATTCGACGTCCATGGTTTCCAGTGCCGCGGCCTTTAAGCTGGCGAGCACGCGCTCGCCCAGGAGTCCTTTCACGCGAGCATCCCACAAGACCAGAGGCCGCTTGCCCACTTTGCCGATGTGGGCGCCAGCCTCGTGCAGCAGGTTGCGGCCCTGCAAATATTTCCTGGGGGCGATAAAGGTGAGGTGCGTTACTTGCATAGGGGTTCTCTTTCGAGCGGGCTCAAGCCCGCATCTGTTGGAGCAGGTTTCCGCTGTCGAACAGTTCCCAGGCCTCGGCCAGTTTGCCGTCCTCCACCCGGAACGTGCTGATGGCGGGGCAGCGGATAATGTTTCCCTTAGGCTCGATGCCGGCAAACCCGCCCGTGTGCTTGGCGACCAGCGTAAAGTGGCAGTCCACTCGGTCCCCCTCAGCGAGCAGCGAATCGAATTCGAGTCGCATGTCGCTGAAAATGCCGCCGAGGAATTGAAAATGCTGCCGCACGCCCGCCGGCCCGAGGGGCGAGCCGGGCGAGAAGTGGTGATCCACAAAGGTCGCGCTGAGCACCTGTTCAATGTTCGCAAAATCGCCCATCGCCTCGGCATAATACCGCCGGACCAGAGCTTTGTTCGTTTCTAGCATGAGATACCTCCAGGTTTAGTTTTTGATTTTGATGACGGACAGCGTGGCGGGCAACTGGTACTTGCTGTTCTTGAACTTGGGGAACGGCCAGTCCATGTTCGACACAATGATCTCGTTGCCGCGGACAAGCGCCTCGCACGGCTGGTCGAGTTGACCGCTGAGCTTGTCCACCGCGTCTTCGTTCTCCCAGAGCGTCTCGACCGTGCCGTTGGGGCGGATGATCCGGATGGCGTTGGCAGCGGAGTCAGCCACGTAGAGATTGTCCGCGGCGTCCCGGCGCATACCGTCGCAATTGATCATCCGGCCCGGGGCCTGGGCAAAGACGTCGTTGGACTTCACGTTGCCGTCCGCGCCGAATGTGATTTTGTGAATCACGCCGTCGCCGAACAGGCCGACGAAGAGGTTGCCATGGCGGTCGAACTCGATGCCGTCGGCTCCGAAGCGCCAGTCGTTGTTCAGGCTCTTGAACGTGGTGATGATGTGCGGGTCGTTCTTGAGCGGGGTCTGGAGCTGGACGTTCTCTTCATCAAGCCTGAACCGCAGCACCGCGCTGGTCAGGGGCTGCGATTCCACCTCCAGCGCCGACTCCGTGATATAGACGTAGCCGCCGTGGATGGCGATGCCGTTGGCCACATTGAACCCGCGGGCAACGAGCACCATCTTGTCCACTTTGCCGGCTCGCACGACCAGCCTCCAGAGGCGGGACGCCTGGTTCTTGTCCTTCATGAACAGCATGTCGGCCAGGTAGAGATCACCCGAGGGCGCGGCGGCAATGCCCATGGGAGCGATGCGGTCAATGCCTTTGGCCAGGCCGGGGTAAGGCGTGGGAAACTCGTAGAACTTCTCTGCCCGGTTGGCGGGGCTGATCCTCATCAACACCGGCGGCTTGGTTTCGTCGTTGAAGTTGGGAACGGACACGATGATGCTGTTGTCCTTCAAGAGCGTCATGCCGTCGGGGGTGTTGCAATAGTCCGGCAGCGCGACGAGCAGCTTGGCCTGAGGTGCGGCGGTCCTGGTGGACGTGGCGCATCCGGCGACAAGCACAGCGATTAGAAGTCCGGCGAGAAGTGCAGTCTTCTTCTCCCCGGTGTTCTGCCTCTGTGAGGTTTTAGTGCAACAAGCTGGGCGTGGATCTTCATCTGGATTCATGACCGCAGCTTGGCAAGATGCTTTGGGCTGAATCAAGAACAGAATGTGACACTGCGACTTTCTTTAGCTGGCCGAATCGGGGTCGGCTAGCGGGATCGGGATACGCGCAAAGCATAATCTGCTGAGGGAAAGGTTAGACCCGACTGACGTCGGGTGCTACGAGGGTTGGGATGGAAGGTTGCCCCTTTCACGAAATGTTCTGGAGGGAATGCGATTGCCCCGGAAGCAGCATTCCAGCACGATATGCTGCTATGAGCCGATCCGGAAGCATTTCTCAGTTGCCGCGTTGGTTGGCCTTGCGCGGCCTATTGGCGGTTGCAGTCCTCAGCAATACTCTGGTCGCGCCCGCGGCCGCCGTTGCTGGCCGGGCGGGTTCAGTGCCCCGGGGCGATTCGGTTTCGGCCCAGGTGCCGCTTGATCCCCAAGCGCTGCGCTTCGAGGAGATCCTCTTCGTCAAGCGCAAGCCCTACTCTTCCGATCACTACTACACGGATATCAACAACGGCACCAGCCCCGACCGGTTCCTGCCGGAAAACGGTATTTACATCTACAATCTCCGCGCGCGGTCGGAGCGAGCCGTCGTCACGGCCGCCGACCTGCCTGGCGGCAAGGGCTTTATTGGCAAGATCAGCCTGTCGTTTGACGCCCGGAAGGTCGTTTTCGATTTCCGCCAGGATCCCGACTCCGGATTCCGCATCTGGGAGGTAGGCATCGACGGCACCGGCTTGCGCCAAGTATCGTTTCCGCCGAGCGACGAGGCCGAAAAGGTGGCCCGGTGGGCCAAGGGCTGGCACACGGACGACATCCACCCCTGCTATCTGCCGGATGGCAAGATCATCTTCTCCTCGACCCGTTGCGAACACACCGTGCTGTGCGGCGGATCATCCCACCTTGTGGTTCCCGGTCTGCATCGGATGAACTCCGACGGCACCCACGTCGAACAGCTTACCAAGAGTCCGGTCAGCGAATTCTGCCCTGTGGTTCTCAATGACGGCCGCGTCATGTATCACCGGTGGGAGTATATCGATCGGGGCGCGCGGGTCTCCAAGACCATCTGGTCCATGAATCCCGATGGGTCCAAACCTCAGGAACTGTATGGCTTGGCTGACGACGACACCACCATTTACATGTATCCGCAGCCCATTCCTGGCAACGATCATTGCTTTGTCTGCGTAGGCACGTGTCATTTTCCGCAAGGCGGTTGCCTGGGGGCGGTCCTGCTGGTGGACTTCGGAATGGGGGTTCGCGGACGCGGTCCGGACCCGGACGAGGCGGGTTACGTTCAAAAGGACGATCGATATCCAGTGGTCAACCTCACCCCGGAAGTCTTCGTCCAGCGGCGGACGGAACCGGGGTGGCATTTCCGGACCAAGGAAGGCAAGTATGTGCAGAACACCGAAGGCCGGAAGGGCCACCTTTACACGCACCCCTATCCCATTAGCGACCGGCAGTTCCTGGTCGCGTACAAGGTCAAACCCTCCGATCATTACAAGGATGTTGCCAATGCCTACGCTTTATACCTGATTGATACCGAGGGACGCCATTCTCTGGTTCACGCCGATGCCAAACTCTCCTGTTGGCACCCCCTGCCAGTGGTCGCGCACGCTGTCCCACCGCTGGTGCTGCCATACCGGAATCCCCAATACGCCGCCAGCACCCAGGCCGTCTGCGTGGTCGCTAATGTCTATCAGGGCATGGAGGGGGTTGAGCCCGGCAGCGTCAAATGGCTGCGCATCAATGAGGCGCTCCCGCGGTACTGGTCCACCGGCCGGCGCTGGGAACCATCGCTGAGCAGTTCGAGTTGGAAGGCCGCTCTGTGGCCGCGGGTGCAGTGGGGAGTTGTGCCCGTCGAAAAGGATGGATCAGCCCACTTTCTCGTGCCGGCCAATCGCAGCATCTTTTTTCAGGCCCTGGACCAGAACTTCAGAGAGATCCAGCGCGAGAGGACCTACGTAAATTACGCCCCCGGGGAAGTCCGTTCCTGCTCGGGCTGTCACGGGCAGGCCAACCGGACGGCAACTCCGACCACCTCCTCCACCCCGCTGGCGCTTGCCCGGGCACCGAGCATTCCTCAGCCGCAACCGTGCGACCTGGTCGAGAGCGGCGGGGACGGCCTCGCCGGCCAGGTCATTCACTATCCCACCGACATCCAGCCGATCTTCAACGCCAAATGCGTCGGGTGCCACGGTGCGACGAATGCTGCCGGCGGGCTGAGGCTGACGGGTGAGACCACTCTCTACTACAACACCTCCTACGAAGAACTCGCCAGTAAGCAACTGGCCGGTCCCATCATTCCCGAGTTCACCTCGTTTCTCCAGGGAGACCGGGGCAATTACAATGGCGCGTATCTGCCGCCCGGCAGCCTGGGGAGTGCCAGGAGCGCCTTGAGCGCCCTGCTAACCGATGCCGCGCAGCCGAAGAACGCCAAGGACGACCACTCCAAAATGCTCACGGAAAGGGAATTGATGATTCTGAGCCGTTGGGTGGACAGCAACTACCAATTCTACGGTTGCTATTTCGGCCGTCAGCATCCCCAATGGGTCAAGCCGGATCCCGCAATTCCCGCCTACGATCCCGCCGATTTCCGACGCAAGGCGACCTTCGCGGAAGCGACCAGCTTTTTGGCTCCGCCGTGGCATCGGTGATGCCTGGGGCGTCTATCAACGCCTTATCAGTTTGTTGTATTCTTCATGGGTGCCGATCCACACCCATTCGACCCCGTTAGCCACGCGCTGTCCCAGAGCGCGATAATGGCTGCCCACCCGCACCGAAAACCGTTCTCCGCTCCCCTGAAGCGGCTTGAAATCGAGCGAGGGGTGAGCCGGGTTGTTCCGCCAAAGCCGGTAGTTCTTTGCCGCCAGCCTTTGGACCGGCTCTGGCAATGACTCATAAAGCTTCCAGAAACGGCGGGTGGCTCTGGAGGTCATGCCTGGGCGGGCGGCCAGTCGTGGAGTCGGCCGCACTGGCGCTCGGCCTCCGCTTCTTCAAACAGAGAATCCAGCTTGCCCGCCGCTGCGTCCTGATCCATTTGCCGGGTCCACTGCTCGTGGTGACGCCGGTTGATCCAGGACACCAGCCGACCGAAATCAGCCGGGGCTAGTTGCTCAGCGGCAAGTTCGATTTCTTCCACCGTGCTCATGCCGCCAAGATACCCGCCTACCCACATGCGGGCAACCCGCAATCTCGTGCAGCGGCAGCGTCAGCAAGAAGACCGACTACGTCCTCGTCGGCACCGCGGCCGGCTCGAAGCTGGATAAGGCCCAGAAGCTTAGCGTTAAGGTCATTGATGAGGCTGAACTGCTGCGGCTTTGCGCTGACTGAACTGGTCGAGTAAAGCGGAGGCGCGACCGGTTTAGATCAATGGCTTCCTGTGTTTCGGCCCTTTCGAGCATCGTGGCAAATGGCCCTCGGGTCCTGCCGACGTTTCCTCCGCCCCCGCGATTCATTCCGTAGGGCGAGTTTTCCCCCATTACGGCTGGAAGTCAGCCTTGTTCTCCTGCGCCCTTCTGCAGCCGTCCCCGGCTGCGTTTGACGCAGCGCCTGCGTTCTTTTCCTTTCCTGGCTCGGGGTCCTGGCGTTTCGGTTCGCGGCTGTGCCCACAGGCCCTTGGCTCAGCACGGTTTATCATGTCCGAGCCTGCAAACGCTACTACGACCTGATCCGCCAGTCTGACGAACTCCGTCCAGCTTGGCTTTATCAGCTTACGCTAGCCGGTTTTTGCCCCGGTCGGGCGGTTCGCCTCACCTTCCCTTGTTTGTCTGCTGTTTACAAGCAGAGCTTGCCCCAGCCGGGGGCTCCCCCAACCGGAGTCTGCTATCACTACTCGGCCCAACCATCCCTTGCCGAGGCAGGACTTGTACCTGCAAGTATGTCAAAGGTTGAAGGCTGCACATAAGACATTGCTTTCTGGCGTGCCCACCTGTACTCAGCGGCGGAGGACAGCCGAGCCGGCTTCCAAGGTCTGCAGCTCGTATTGCCAGCGGCCGGCACGGGCGGCCTGGCTTATCTCCTGGCCTAAACGATAAGCGGCGCGGGCGTCAGTTTTGTGCAGAAAGTCAAGGGAACCGATGCCTTTGACGGTCTCGACAAAATAACTCGTTCCCAAAATGCCCTCCACGATCCTGACGTTGAGGACGTCAATCCAGAGCCAGTCGCTGAAAGAGACTCGCAGACCGAACAGGGCGATGCGCACGAGGAGCAATCGCCTGGTGGTGAGGACGACGCCATTGACTGAGATGGCCGGGAACCATTGGGCGGCGACGCCGACGACGGCCTCGCCGGGAGTCAATAGACCTTGTGCCTTTCTGCGCACAAAGGTGGGACCGCGCTGCGCGGATTGCATCATGGGCATCTGGACGGAGGTCGTGGGGGCGCCGAGTCCACTTAGGCCCATTGGTGCCAGTCGCACGTCGGCCATGGGCTGGCCGACAGATCTGATTGGCGGCGGGGCCATGATTTCTTGAGCCGGGTCAAAGCGGGCCTGCTCTCCGCAGTGTGGGCAGGCAATAGGGCTACCGTCGTAACCATCCATTTCGACGTGGCCGGAACAATATGCGCACTGATATTTCATGGGGCGAACGTGTCCGTAGCAGTTAATGAGATTGTCATGTTCTCACCTCGTCCCCTTGTGGGGACGGCATAAGGAAATCTGGGTGGCTGATTGACTCAAGTGCATCCCACAGATTGTGGTTTTGACACATAAATTCACGCTCTTCGGACACTATCGCTTGGGGACGCTTGAGTCAATCAGCCACTCAGATTAAGTTAAGGGATGCAAGGCGGGCGGATGTGGCCTTTGCCTGAGCCTCTTTCGGAGTTGGGCGTTTTCTTCCCCCTCACCCCAACCCTTGGGGAGAGGGGCGAATCGGAGGCCGTTGGGATTTGCGAGAGCCCAGACCTCCTGACATACCCATGGTTTCCTCGAAATACTGAGAAGTTGTTCGGCGGGAGTGTGTCACAAGTCTTTGCGTGTGCAAAGCGTCGCACTGGCAGAATCCCCGCACGCGAATCGCATTCTCGGGGTCAAAACTGC
>CAIWJG010000245.1 GCA_903912925.1 uncultured Verrucomicrobia subdivision 3 bacterium
CGGACCAGCTTGATGTCTTTCTTAATGAGTTCCTTGGCAAAATCTTTGTCTAACTGCTTGTCGGTGATCAACACGTGGACCTGGTCCCAGCCGCCGGCGCTGGCGAAGGAGACCTTGCCCGCCTTGCTGCTGTCGGCCAGCACGATCACCTGCCGCGCCTGACCCATGACCAGCTTCTTCGTGAACGCCTCGCTCGGGTCGGTTGTCGTCAGCCCTTCCTCCAGCGCAAACCCGATGGTCCCCATAAACGCCTTGTCCAGATGCAGCTCGTGCAGCACGGGCCGCGTCAACGGCCCCACCATCGTCTGACTCAGTCGCCGCAGTTCGCCCCCGATGATAATAAGCCTCGGCCCGCGCCCGGCCAACTCGTGGGCGGCATAGAGGGAATTGGTCACCACCGTCAGGTTGGTGCGCTCGCGCAGCCGCCGAGCCAATTCCAGCACCGTGCTGCCGCCATCCAGATAAACCGTGTCCCCCGGCTCAACGAACGTCAGCGCCGCCTCAGCAATGCGCCGCTTCTCGCGGGCGGCCAGCGACGTCTTGTCGGCGAACACGGGCTCGTCCAGCCGGCTCTCCACACTGACCGCCCCGCCGTGGACTCGCCGGATGGCGCCGCCCTGTTCCAACTGATCCAGGTCCCGCCGCACGGTAGCCGGTGAAACCTTGAGCCGGCGGCACAGATCCTCGATGCGGATCACTCCGCTGTCACGGATCAGCGCGCGGAGGTTGTCCCACCGCTGCGGCGCCAATGCTTTCTGGTCTAAATCGGCCATAACTCAGTCTGAGCGAATATGATTGATTATAGTGGCAATATGGTTGAATGCAATCATAATATTGCAGAGATCTGATTCCTAAAGGCCGGGCTGATAATATAGGGCAACAGATAAGATGTCCACGGGAGGCATGAATGGCCTTGACCAGGCTTGAATGGGCTTGATCGCTAGTCACAGCGGAAAGGTATTGCCAGCATTGAACTTGCGTAGATCAAGCCGCATACCGGGCGGGCCGGATCGGAGAGCGAGCCGGAAGACAAAAGATGTCTCCCGGAAGCTGCAACCAAGCATTTACAGAAAAGATGTCCACGCAAGCCGCAACCTTGATTGAGCAAGCCTGCCAGCGTTTTCTAGTCAAGTTGCACCTTTCCAAGGACAGCTTTTCTATAATTGGCCAAAGGTGCAACCAAGGAGCGATTTTGCCCTGGCCTCCGGAAATCGAAGGGCTCGTTTTTTGACCCGATTCGCTTGGCGGAGTCCTGCCCCGGACCAAGCAGCCAAATCAACCCCATTGCCACCGCAGACACCCCGGCCCTGCCATCAGCGCCGGTGGTCGTTCAAGCCCACCGCGCCAGCCAGCCACGCCCCCGCCGCCTGCCCGCGCCGCCAAGGTGGACACCCCGCCAACCCGCCGCCCGGCTCCGCCTGGAATAGCGGCCAGACCGGAACGAGCAGTGGAAAATGGGCACAGGCGCCGCCTTAGTGGCCTGCCATGCCCGCTCCCCGCGCGAATGGCTTGGCTCATTCCGGCTTGCTCGGTTCCTTCGCCCAATCGTCAGCCATAATGAACGTTCCGTCCGGCTCGCAGACCTGCTTGATCATCCAGGCTTGCAGCTCTTCACCCGTCAGATTGGGCGGAGGCTCCAGATTCAGCAGTTCAGTATAGCTCAGCATTAGGTTACAACGTAGTTCGGGCCGTTCTCAGCGGCAACCGTTTTTAAGACCTAGTGGAATTGCTCGGGAGTCGGATTACGCGGGCTAAGGCGGCTGATCGCCTTCCTGATGTTTTCAAAATTCCTGGCATCCATCTTCCGGCTTCCGGCCCGTAATGAGAACGTGTTATGGCCGGCCAGATGCCATCAGCGCCGGTGGTCGTTCAAGCCCGCCGCGCCAGCCAGCCACGCCCCCGCCGCCTGCCCGCGCCGCCAAGGTGGGCACCCCGCCAACCCGCCGCCCCGGCTCCGCCTGGAATAGCGGCCAGACCGGAACGAGCAGGGGGAAATGGGCACCAGCACCGCCTTTACTGACATGCCGGGGATTGCCGGGACCGGCTGAATCCCACCGCCCTGGTCAACCCCGTTGCCACTTCAGACACCCCAGCCCGGCCATCACCGCGGTGGTCTTTCAAGCCCGCCGTGCCAGCCAGCCACGCCCCGCCGCCTGCCCGCGCCGCCAAGGGGGCCGCCCGGCCAAGTGTGGTCTGGCCGGCGTGCGTTAATTAGGCGCGCGCCGGCAGGGATACCATGCTGGCGCGCGGTGTGGTTTGTGGCTAGCTCTTGATGTAGAATGCAGTCCTGAGCCTGTTAGCGGTGGAATCTGCGAGGGCATTAAGGCCGGTTAGGAGGCGGTCATCATCGTTTTCTTTAAGCTTGAGTTGGGACCATTCGGAGACAAGCAGTATGAATCCTACGGCCTGGGCTATGGAGTCCTCAAGTTCGTCGCTGTTTTGCCTCGGTTGCGGGTGTGCCGGGGCCGGGCTGGCAGCCGGGAGGGGCTGGGGTGATTGGGGATTAGGCATGTTGGGAGTCTTCCTGGCTGGCTTTGGCTATCCTGTGGAAACCGGTGTACAAGCGGGTTTTGACGCCATCGGCTAACAGGTAGCATCCAGACGCACGGTTGTCCGCATCCAGTTCACTCTTTGTTATCGGATGGTCGTCTCCTTTTTCGACGAAGGTGGCTATAACCATGTCAATCATGGCGATGGCCTCATAGATGACGCCTTCATAATCCAATATAGCTTGCGTGGTTTCCGAGCGTGGATTCCGAGGAGGGGCGGGGGTTTGGGGTTGCGGTGCGGTCCTTGTTGGGCTAGCGTTTTCAAGAACTCGATCTTGGTTTCTTTTCATTTGATTCCTTTGGTTGGGCCTTTGGGGTTGGCGGTGTTGATGCACTGCCGACCCCTTCGTTTTGTTGACGCTCTTGCTGCTCGACCCACTGGAGCAACCTAAGCGTGGTTTCGCCATTCGGCTCATATTTGCCAGACAGCCATTCTGAAACGCGAGACAATGGCACCGAAAGGGCGTCTGCGAGCTTGGCTTTGTCACCTTTGGAGGATGTCATCGCCCGCACCTTTCTAAGCAGTTCTCGCATCTTCATGGCGGGCACATTACGCTTTTCAGACTCCGCTGTCAACACCTGTTTTGAGAATGTTCTGTTGGCCTGCCACAGCCTGGGGATCATAAGCGGCTCGGCCAACGCTGTATGGTAGTCATCAAGAATGCCTCGGGCCAGGGTTGAAGCTGGCGCTAGTTTCTCGGCGGAAGTTCTGAGGAGTCGCTCGACAATTGCGGTGTCATGATGAAGAACGTGCGCCTTGAGGTTAAGAGTGTCCCAGTGGTCGGCATATGCACGCAACCAAGACTCAGGCAGTTGTACTGTGGTCGGGTCTTGAACGAGTCGGATAATCAGGGCGCGGTGCAATTGTATCACATGCGAGAAACTGGCGGAGAAACTCACTCCCAAATGCTGTGTTTGTGGTAGAAGTAGCGGCCAATCTACCGTTTCGGGTTCCATCCCTTCCGCAAGCCACAGCGGGTTTATGGGCCGAATGTCTGGCCAAACCTTTGTCTCAAGAAGTGACAGGGCGCGGAGCAACCTCTTGCCGTCAACATACCTTAACGGCATCCGACCCAGCTCGACACGGGTAATGATGCCCGCGGATAATCCTGAGTTGGATGCCAGTTCCTCGCGGGAGAACTGTTCTTCCATCCTGCGATGAGCCAGCCTCTTGCCAATTGCTATATCAGTTGCTGTTACCGGATTTTTGCGCGGCATGGTTGACAGTATAGGGCAGAAAGATTTTTGAAGAAATATCTTGTGGAAGCGTACTATCCGTGCTACTTGTGTTTGCAAGCGGCGTAATATGTGCCGCATATTTTGAAACACAGAACGATAACAAAGCACGAGCCAGGGGGTGAAGTCGTGATTATTTCACTGCGAATCGAAATGCTTCGCCGTGGGTTTACTGATTCCGACATGGCGAAAAATTGCGGGATTTCCAACCATCAAATGGTGAGGGAACTCCGTTTGGGGATTACCTCAATGGCCTTGAGGTATCGGATAGAGCGGTTGCTTGGGTTTCCTCTGACGCTCTGGAGTCCGTTGCCGGAAGTTCGATTTCGGAAAGCCTGGATTCGGATGCACGGGAATGATCCGCGCGAGTTGAATCGGAGTGAATTTATGGCGATTGGCCAGAGATTTGGGATAAAGCAAACCAAAAGCAGGCTTCGGGAGGACTATTTCCAACTGCTGATGAAGTGGTTTAATTCAAACTCGGGTAACAAGTGAAGGAATACTAAATGATTGATAAATTGAAGGAAGTTGACGTTAAGCGCGCCCTTCGGGCGTATGGTGACTATGTTGAGCAGGGGAACGCGGTCTTGGGTTCCAACCCGCGTGTGAATGCCATGCGCGCAAGGTGCGCGGCGGATGCGGCGGCGGTTTGGGCGAACGATCTGAGCCCGGCCTTTAGAGCCGGATGGGACGTTCCTATCCAGGCGGCCAGTTACGCTGACGTAAACTTGCAGACGCTGAGTGGAACGCTGGTCGTGCAGAAGTCGCTGGAACTTTTGCGTTACAACTACCCTGTTTTGACAAGGGTGATAACTGATTACTCCCAGGAACGCGCGGGGCTGAACCAAGAAACTATGTCGCGCACCATCACGTTGCCAGCGGTCAAGACCTACTCGACAACCACCGGCTGGGCGGACGCGACCCTCACGGCCACGGATGTGCCTATCACGATTGATAAACATATCGGGGTGCCGCTCACCTTCAACGCGAACCAGGTGCAAGGCACGCTGCGGCAACTCTTCGACGAAATGGCCCCGGCGGCATCGGCTGCAATCGCTAAGGAGATGGTAACGTCTCTTTATGCCCTCATCACGGCGGGGAATTTTTCGGTAAATGCGCCGGTGGTCTCCGACCTGTTGGGTTTTGGGCGCGGGACCGTGGTGGACTGTGCCACTGCCCTGACATTGAAGGGCGTGCAA
The DNA here is from genome assembly GCA_903912925.1 of uncultured Verrucomicrobia subdivision 3 bacterium. Classification (GTDB taxonomy): domain Bacteria; phylum Verrucomicrobiota; class Verrucomicrobiia; order Limisphaerales; family UBA8199; genus PALSA-1440. The sequence goes on from CAIWJG010000245.1 coordinate 4,985, forward strand.
TTCGGGCCTGATGAGCGGACTTTCTTACTGGCTCCTGCCTACTTCGGGCAGCTCTCGAAAGACCCGGCGATTCTCACGCTGGCGTCACCAGGCCAGCCCGATTCCGATCAGCAGGGAGCCTTGAGCGTCGCCGATTTCAAGGCGATTTCCTCGCCGTCTCTGCCGACCACCGGCAACCTGTGCGGCTTCGCCTTTGGCAAGTCCGCTCTGTGCATTGCCACGCGGCTGCCGGGGGACTACATGAAGGCCATGCCTCAGGCATCGTACGGCGATGCTTATGTTATCACAGATCCCCAACTCGGGATTTCTGTCCAGGTGATCTGCTACGTTAACCACACAATGGGGACGGCGACACGGCGCTTGGCGCTGATGTATGGGGTAGCCGTTGGGCAGGCGGCGGCAGGCCAGATATTCACCTCGAAGTAAAATGACCAGTAACCAACTGACTATGAAGAAACTCGAAAAGTTGCAGAAAGAGGCCGCCAAACTTGATGGACTGCGGAAGACCCTGGCTGACTTGGTGGGCGTAGAGGGCCAGTGGCTTGGCGAAGTGGCGCGGCTGGTCAAGGAACTCGAAAACATTGACGTGAGGGTTCTCTTGGAAGTGCATCCAGACGGAAAGCAGCTTCCGCCGGCGGACGCCTCGAAACTACAGCGGTTGAACGCGCTCAAGGAAAAGCTCAGCCTCTTGCCGGGGGCGCGCGCCAACGCTGAAAGGAAAATAGGAGTCCAGGAGGAAGGGTTGGAAGCCGCCTACCACGAGGCCTGCGGCGAATACAGGGCCAGCGCCAACGCAAAGCTGAGTGAGGAAATCGGGACTGAGGCAGCTCGCTACCTACCGAAGTGCGGTGGAGATGGAAGACGCGCGGGGCTGGCCGCAATGGCGGCCTTGGAGCACAGCGATTACAAGGCTTGGATCGCGTGGTTTGGGGCGCACCGCACAAGTGGCGACATCGGCTGCCGCATACAGCAACTCATTGAACACGCGGCCCGGTTTGACGCTGGCGGGCCTGTGCGTCCGGCAGTTGAGCCGGTGAATGAGTTGGTCGGGACAGAAGCGTAAACCTGGATTGCATGAGCGCGGAACGCCACACAAGTTTTGGTGAGCAGAGCCCTGTTGTTTTGTTGCAAGGCTCGCAGTCGCTGGCACGCGGAAAAGTGGGCGCTCGGGGATTGTCTGCCCAGCGAGCGCCCACTCGTGCGGCTTCCGCCGGCAAACCGATAAAACGGAGGTTTGTAAGGCGCGCGGCGATTCGGGAAGCGATTAACCGAGATCTGGTGAACTTGTTCCGCTTGAAGCTCGCGCTGGTTTACATCGAGGACGGCTTATCGCTTAGAGATGTTGCGTGTTGTTTCAGCATGAGCGTATCACTGCTCTGCAACTTACGGCTGCGATACGTGCGCGAGGGCTTCGCGGCAGTCGCGCCAACGATGGCAGAGGTCTTCCCTCGGGCGCTGGAGATGGATGTTTTTGACCCGGCGGCGGTTAACTCGGGGGACCGGAAGGCGTGAAGTTTCTAACGGATATTGTTGGGGGGGTATTGAGGGGCTTGGGGTATGGGCTCTGAATCTCGGCCGCAAAGCAGGGCTGCGACAGACATGCTGTATTTCGTTTATAGGGGCTTGGGGCGTGCGGCGGGGTGGAATCTACCTTTTCCGGGTTGCGACGCGCTGTACCCCTACGCGGCGCGCGGCGAAGGGCAGTTTTATGGGCGGTCTGGTTCCCGGTTTGGCTGGTTGAGCCGGTTTGGTGCGATTTTGGCGGCTGGCAACGCGCTTGGCGGTGGCACTCCAATGCACGGTTCCACTACTGCCAACAACAGGGGGCTGGCTTTAGGCTGGCCCTCTGTTGTCTTTTTTGACGGGCAAGGGGCAGAGGGGGGTTGGTTCTGAGCGCATGAATATAGTGCCACAAGAGACTGCGGTTGTTACGCCGGGGCAAGGTGCCGAGCAGGCCCCTGCATTTACGGCTAGTGCCATCGCGGCGGCGCTGAGGCGAACTAAGCGGGCAATCCTGGGAGCGCTTGATGAGGTGAAGCATTCCAGGGAATGCCTTATCAGGGGACAGGCGGCTCGGGCTTGGTCGTTTTGCTCGCTGCCGACCTTGATGCAGCGGCAGATTGAAAATGCGGCGCCAGAGCGGGGCTACCGCAACGCGGAGGGGCTGCTACAGGCTTGCGGACATCCCGCGCGGGTGCTGCCGGAAACAGCGCAGGCGAGTGCAGAGGCGACGCCCGCGCGTGATTTGCATTCTGATTTGCGGGCGGCTTTTGACGATTTTCTACCGGAACGGCGCAACTTGAGTGTAAGAGATCGGGAGTGGTCATGGGGCGAGATTTGCCGGCACTTTGAGGCGATTGCGGCGGTGGATACGTCGTCCAAGAAGGGTATGCTGTCGGGGTCGTTGGTTTGCTTTTTGCTGCGGGATGTTCCCGGCCTGGTGAAGCCAGGCGCGAGAAATCCAGAGAAGGCGCTGGCGCGTGATTTACAGCGAAAGCTGGTGAGGTATCGGAAACTTGGTCCCGATGGGTTGCGAAATGGGCGGCAAGCTCGGTCGGGCAATTACCGGATGGTTCTTTGTGGCCCATGCTGGGAAAAGGCGCTTGCCCTTGATGTAGGATTCAGGAGCAATGAAAGCCTGGCGTGGCGAACACTGAAGGAGTCGGGCCAGATGTGTGAGCAGTGCGCTGACCGGCATAAGTTGAACGTGCGCGAGAACAAGTCTCGCGTGCCGCAGTCGGTTCGTGACGCATTGACTCCGCTCGCCAATGCGGCGTTGCCGTGGCTCAAGAGCAATGCGGCGGGGCGGATGGCTGGACCGAGTATTCCACAGGATTGGAGTGACACGGAGCCTGGAGACGTGTTTGTCGGGGATGACGTGACCTTCAACCACATTGTTTATGATTTTGACCCGGCGGGCAAGATGGTGTTCTTCCGGCCTGAGTGTCTTGTTTTTGTGGATGATAAGACAACATACCCACTTGGCTGCCTTCCGATTCATGGGCACTATAACGGTCGGCACATTCGGAAGTTGATGCGTGATGTTATTGCTAGGTTCGGACGGCCACGTCATGGTTTCTTGTTTGAACACGGGGCTTGGGATTCGGCTATCGTTCGGGATGAGTCGAGGAAAGGTTACATTGATATTCGAGAAACCCGTGAAGGTTTCAAGAATATGGGGATGCTTTTCGACACACGGCATTGCCAGGTTCGGAATCCGCGCGGCAAGGCTAGTCTGGAGGGCGCTTTCAACATTATTCAAAATAAAATGCAGCTTGAGCGCGGCAATGTAGGGTTCAACGAGCGGGAAGAAAAGTCGGATAAGATCAAGTTGCTGCAACGGCAAGCGATAGCTGGCGACCAGAAGGCGCGAGCACAGTTTCACTCTTTTGAAAGCTGGAAAGTTATGCTCAATCGGATGTTTGTTGAGTTCAGGGAAGACCCACAGAACGGCGCACGAAACGACGGCGTTTCTCCAGAGGAGCATTGGACGCGCGGCATCAACCAAAATCCATTGGATGGGATGCCTGAGGATATGTGGTGGATTTTGGATTCTCACTGCGACGTTGTTCCTGTCACCGAAAAGGGCTTGCTGATTGACTACGGCAAGCACGAGCGCTGGACCTACGCGGGTGGGCCTTTGAGCCGGTTTATTGGAAAGCAAGTGCTGGCGTATTATCATATTGATTGCCCGGAGGTGCTCACGGTGTTTGATTTGAAACGAACGGAGCACTTTCAGGTCAAGGGCATCCGGCTGCCGCATAGAACTGCCACACCGGAGCAGATGGGTGACGCCTATCGGGAGATTGCCGCTTTCAACAGCACTCCCAAAGCCATCTCCCTACTGTTCACGAATCCGGTGATAAGCAAGATTACGCGGGATAACGAGTTCGTTCCTGAGCAGAGAGAGCTTGGCAGGAAGATTGAGGAAGCCAAGAGCGAGCATCGGGAATCCGTGACACGGCGCGTGCCAACGCGAGCACAGCAACGCAGCGAGGCGATGCAGCGGCTGGAAATGGCACGTTCTACCGTTCCAGAGAATCCGCTGGAGCCTGCTTATGAATAACGGGCACAACAAACCCGTTCGGCCCGAACTACTCGCTGAGAAACTTGCAGCGGCGGCCAGAATGGAAGATGTGAGATTGGCTGAGCAGCTCGAAAAGGAGCCGCGTTTGGGGGAGCTGCTAAGGGCCATTCAGTGGTTCAGCTTTCAGCCGGGAGGGCTTGCCAAGCTGTCCAATGACGTGGTAGAGGAGTGCCCCGACCGAATTTTGACGGTGGCAATGAAGAAAGCTGGCCCCCCTGGTCGAGACGGGCAATGGACTTTAGAGCAAGCGTTGATCGCGTGGAGGTCAGAGTGGAACGGACCGTGCCACTATCGGGGCAACAGCCAGTTAACAGAGATGGATAGGCGTTTGTGCCATTTTGATCCAACGCTTCGTGAGTTTTTGGAGCCTGAGGGTGGTAAAATTGAACCATCGTTGGACTGCGGTTTTGACGCATGGCTTGGCTTCTACTTTGACGGGGAATTGACGGCAGACAAGGTGAATAGAGGCATCGGCTGCGACAAAACTAACATTTTCCACGGGCTGAGGCGATTCAATCACGGCTACTTTAAGAGTGAGGCCGTCAAGACAGCGGCGGGGCGGCTGGCCAGCTACATGTACGACCTTTGCACGCTTCCAAACATGAGCATGGAGATCGGGCCGACTTGGTTTCCTGATGTTATCCCGGTTCTCTTGGACTTTCTGGATCGCCACGCTGCGAGGGAAAGGTTGACCATAGCAGAGACGGAAGTCAGCAAGGTTATAGCCGATGTTCTTGACGACACATGGGAAACCAATGGATTGGGGCGAATCAGCGGTGATACTGGCTTTGGTAAAACAGAGAAACTCAAGGCCGAATGCCGCGCGTATCCAGGCCGCTGGCGGATGGTTGAGGCTCCCTTAGGCGACTCGCTTTCTGATCTTATCCGGGCCGTAGGTGAGGAAGCACTAGGGATGGCCTTTCCATTGGGTCGCCTGCGGCCCGAGGACAGACAGAAGGTGGAATTTGTTTTGAGGAACATGCGCCCTGGCGTTGTAATTGACGAAGCACACCGGCTGTGTCCGCAACAATTCAATCGCAACAGCGTTGCGGAACGGTATGACTGGGTACGTTGGGCGATTGTGGATCACAAGTTGCCGTGCGTTCTTAGCGTAACCTTCCAGACCGATAAAGGAGAAACAACCGAGCAGCGGGAATCTCGGTTTGTGAAGACAACCGGCTTCAATATGGAGCAGTTCACGCGGCGGATCGGAAGAGAAGTAAGCCTGCCAAATGTGCTGAGTCGTGCTGACTTCATGGCGGTGGGGCGGCATCACTGCGGTAACTTGAAGAAATCTACGTTTGACAAGCTGGTGAACACGGCAATGGCTTCGCCTGGCGGCCTGGGGGTGTTTGGTAGGGTGAAGCTGCGGGCTGCTAGGCTTGCTGAGAGGCGGGGATCACATGAGGTTGCCTGGCAGGATTTTAATGATGCAATCGCTATGGAGCCGGGAATACCCGCCAAAGCGCATTCTCTGGCAGTCGAAAGCCCCGGCTGCGCCATTCAAGCGAAGCCGGCGGAGCCGTCGCGGAAACAGCGCAAGACGCCCGCCGAGACGGTGCGGGAGCTTTTCCCTGGCAGATCGCAAACAGATTTGAGCGTTAGCCGAATCCCGTCCGGTTGTTCGGAAGGGTTACTCACAGCGCCGGTTTTGGAAGCGGTATAACGTCCATTACAGTCGAGAAAATGTGAGCCGCTGAAAAAGCGGCCCTTGGTGTTTGTACTCGAGTCGTCTTCCGGCTTTTGGTTCCCGCTTCACACCTTTCACACCTTTCAGCGACAGACTATCCGTGAATCCTCATCGCCACTTTGACTAGGATTGGCCGCCCTAAGGATGGGCAACTCGCCCGCCATGGTCCTGGGCCTTCTGGTAAACCTTTAGATACTCCCCCACGGTTCGGTTCCAGGAAAAGTCGGCCGTCATGGCGTTCTGGCGGTAGCGATGCAATAACTCCGGCTCAGCGTATAACGTCAGCGCCTTGCGAACCCCTTTGGCTAACGCGGTCGCGGAATATTCAATGAACTTGATGCCGTTGGCCCTGGCGGCATCGTCCCGGATATCGACCACCGTGTCGTCCAGGCCGCCCGTCGTGCGGACGATAGGAATGGTTCCGTAACGCAGGCCATACATCTGGTTCAGGCCGCACGGTTCAAAACGGGACGGCATCAGGAAGAAATCGCAGCCCGCCTCGATTCGATGTGACCGCCCCTCATCGAACCCTATATGTACGGAGACTTGCGCCGGAAACCGCCTCGCGAGTTCCTGGTAAGCGCGTTGAAAAGCCGACGAGCCGCTGCCGACCGCGACGAACTGCAACCCGGTGCTAAGCATTTCTTCCAAAGCGCCCAGCAGGAGCACCACGCCTTTTTGTTCCGTCAGCCGCCCGATATTCCCAAATAATGGAATGCTGGCCTCCACCGGCAAGCCGAACTCCCTCTGCAGTTCGAGCTTGTTGGCCGCCTTGCCCGAGAGATCGGCAGCCGAGTATGGATGTTTAACATAAGTGTCACTTACTGTATTCCATTCCTCGTAATCGACGCCGTTCAGGATGCCCACCAGCGAGCTATTCCGCTGGCGCAGCAAGCCATCCAGGCCGCAACCCGATTCTTCCGTGGTGATTTCGCGGGCATACCGCGGGCTGACCGTTGTGATGACATCGGCATACACGATGCCCGCCTTCAGGCAGCTCATCTGGCCGTAGAATTCCACCCCGTTCGGGGTGAAGTAGTCCCCCGGCAGATTCATCAGCGCATACTTGGCGGCTGGGAACAGGCCCTGGTATGCCAGGTTATGAATGGTCAGGCAGATTCCTGGGGTGCTGCCCTGCCCCGCCAATCTCCGCTGATGCTGAAGCAGCAGCGCGGCTGGGCTGGTCTGCCAATCGTGTAAGTGCATCACCTCCGGCTCCCAGGGCAGATGCAGCGCCAGGTGCGCAGCGGCCTTGGAGAAGAACATGAACCGTTCGGCATTGTCCGGGTAATCGGTTCCCTCGTTTTGATAAAGGTCAGCGCGCTGATAGAAACCCGGCTGATCCACAAAATACACGCTCAGCCCTTCGATCGGGTCGAGGCTCCAGGTCTCACCGCGAACCCGCTGGGCCCCCAGCGGGAATTCCAGGGGCAGGTCAAGCCGCTGGAGCTGCGGGAATCGCTCACGAATGCCGGCATACAACGGTGTCACTATCCCTACCCGGTGTCCTCCGTGCGCGAGCGTCTTGGCCAGCGAGCCAACCATGTCCGCCAGTCCGCCCGTCTTCGAGTAAGGATAAACTTCGCTGCTCGCGAGGAGAATTCTCATGCAAATAACAATCGCGCCTGTGGCCGGCTGAATCTCGTGCGCCTCACGCCTGAATTCGCTCCGTCTTGAGGTAAGCCTGCAGCGCCTTGGGAACCACCAGGCTCCCATCGGCCTGCTGATACGTTTCCACCAGCGCCACAAACAGCCGAGCAAGCGCCGTGCCGCTCCCATTCAGGACATGCGGGAACCGGTTGTCTCCGGTGCCCCCTTTGAACCGCAGATTCATCCGCCGCGCCTGGAAATCCTCGCAGTTGGACACGCTGGAAACCTCCAGGTAACTCCCCTGCCCTGGCGCCCAGACTTCCAGGTCGTAGGTCTTGGCCGCGGCGAACCCCATATCGCCCGTGCACAGCAGGACCACCCGGTAATGCAACCCCATCATTTGCAGCACCCGTTCGGCATACGTGACCATCTTCTCATGTTCCGCGTAACCGTCCTCCGGCTTCACGATCCCGACCAGCTCGACCTTGTCGAACTGGTGTACCCGGATCATGCCGCGCGTGCCGACCCCCGCCGCGCCGGCCTCACCGCGAAAGCATGGCGTGTAAGCGCAATAGCGAATCGGCAGTTCACTCTCCTTCAGCAGCTCCCCCCGGTGAATATTGGCCACCGGCGTCTCGGCCGTCGGGATAAGGTAAAGCTTGCCCAGCGTGCTGTCGTCCAGCCCTTCCCGCACGGCGTAATACTGGTCCGCGAATTTAGGGAACTGGCCCACCCCTTCCAAACACTGGGGCCCCACCATGAACGGCGGCGACACCTCGGTGTAACCGTGCTCGCTCGTATGCAGGTCCAGCATGAACTGAATCAACGCCCGCTCCAGCTTCGCGCCCCAGTGGGTGTAAAGCACAAATCCGCTGCCCGAGAGATTGACCGCGCGCGTAAAATCCACCAGTCGCAGACTCTCGCACAACTCCACGTGCGACTTCGGCTTGAAGTCGAACGCTGGCTTCTCCCCGTGAACGCGTACAACCGGATTATCTTCGGCGGTCTTCCCCACCGGCACCGATTCGTGGGGCAAATTCGGCAGCCGCAGCATCAGTTGATTTCGCGCCGCCTCCGCTTCCTCGGCCTGCTTGTCCAGTACCGTGATCCGGTCGCCCAGGTCGCCGGTCTCCTTCTTCTTGGCCTCGGCCTCCTCGATCTTCTTCTGCCCCATCAGTGCGCCGATTTCTTTCGACACGCGCTTGCGCTGGGCTTTGAGCGCTTCCACCTCGCCCAGCAGCTTGCGCCGTTGCTCGTCCAGCTTCAGCAACTCGTCGATATGGGCCTCGTCCCCTGCACCGCGCGCCGCCAGGCGTTCACGCACAAAGTCAGGCCGTTCACGAATCAATTTGATGTCGAGCATCGGCGCATTATAGGTACGACCCTTCGCCCGGCAAGAATGAAGCCCGCCCCGCCCCTATAATCGACACCGGTTTCATCAAGTGAGATCGGTGCCAGGGAAAACCGAAATCCGAAACCCGAAACCCGAAAGAAATCCGAAATCCGAGATCCGAAGGTGCCGGGTCGAAAGCTATTCTTCCTTTTCGGCCTTCGGTTTTCGGATTTAGAGGCATGCTTCGGCCTTTGCACCTGGCTCGCTTCGATTTAGAATCATCCCATAAACCAAATGAACGCCCCCCGCTCCCCTGCCCTGTCCGGTCGTGTCGCCTCGTTGCACTTACACCCGGCGGAGCCTGGCACCCCGATGCAAGCGGACGAAGCCGTCGAACTCGTCGCGGCCCAGGGCATCCAGGGCGACACCCGCTATTTCGGCAAGCTCAGCCGCGACACGGGTCAGCCGACCCGCCGGCAGGTGACCTTGATCGAACGTGAACAAATTGCCGAGCACGCCGCCACGCTCGGCCTCCCTTCCATTCTCCCGGGCGCAGTCCGATCCAACATTGAGACCACGGGCATCAACCTCATCGCGCTCCTGGGCCGCGAAGTTGAAATCGGCAGTGCCGTGTTGCTTTTGCATTCGCCGCGCGATCCCTGCGCCAAGATGGATGCCATCTGCCAGGGCCTCCGCGCCCTGATGATGGACAGCCGCCAGGGTGTCCTCGCCGAAGTAGTACGCTCAGGCACGATACGAGTTAGTGACTCGATCATCCTGCGTTCCTAGAAACCGAATCCCGAGATCCGAAACCCGAAGGAAATCCGAAGGCCGAAACCCGAAGTAGTAGGCCCATCCGGATGGCAGGTGCCAATGCTCTGCGACTCCATTCGGCTTTCGGATTTCGGCCTTCCTTCGGGCCTTCGGGTTTCGGCCTTCGGATTTCAACCTTGCCTCTTGCGCCGACTTCTGGCGTCATACATTCCCATGAACAAATCTTCTTTCTCCTCAGGCATCAGCCGCCGCCGTTTCCTTGCCGCCACCGGCCTCGCTGTCACCGTCCCCACGATTATCCCGGCCAGCGCCCTCGGCCAGGACGGTCGCAAGAGTCCCTCCGAGCGCGTCGTCGTCGGCGTCGTCGGCTGGGGCATGCAGGGGCCTGGCAACACGAACGAGCTTCTGGGCATAAACGATGCCCAGGTCGTCGCCGCCTGCGACCTGGACAAGAACCATCTCCAGCAAGCGCTGGACAAGATCAATGGCCGCTACAAGAACCAGGATTGCAAGTCCTACCACGACTATCGCGAAATGATGGCCCGCAAGGACATTGACGCCGTCATGATCGCCGTGCCGGACAATTGGCATGCCCTGGTAGCCACCGAGGCCGCTAACAATAAGAAAGACATTTACGGTGAGAAACCGCTCGCCCGCACGATTGCCGAGCAGCAGGCCATCGTAAAAGCCGTCCAGGACAACAAGCGCATCTGGCAGACCGGTTCCTGGCAGCGGTCCCAGGGACCGTTTCGCAAGGCGGCCGAGATCGTCCGCAATGGCCTTATCGGCAAACTCACCCGTGTCGAAGTCGGCTTGCCCAGCAACCATCATGATTTCGCCAAGACCGCCCCTGAACTGCTCGCGAAGTTCCCCGGCGCACCCAGGAACCCCGAGTATCTGGCCAAAGTCGTGCCTGACAGCCCGGACTGGAAGATCGCAGTGACGCCCCCGCCGCCAGAGCTCGACTACGAGCGGTGGATCGGACCCGCCCGCATGGAGCCTTACATCAAGGCCCGCGTCCACATGAATTGGCGTTGGAACTACAACATCGGCGGCGGCCAATTGCTCGACTGGATCGGCCACCACTGCGACATTGCCCACTGGGGCATGGACATGGACAACAACGGCCCTTCCGAGATCGAAGGCAAAGGCGAGTTCCCCCCCGCCGACGCCATCTGGAACACCTGCGGCAAGTACCGCATCACCCTCAAGTATCCGGAGGACATCACCATGACCATCGCCGGCGGCTATTCGGATATTCAGGACGGCACCAAATGGATCGGCACGGAGGGCTGGGTCTATGTGAACCGCGGCAAGTATGACGCCTCCAATATCGATTGGTTTGTGAAGATTCCGGAGGATCGCTACAAGGTCAAGCTCTACCAGACCAAGAGCCACATGCAGAACTTCATCGACTGCGTGAAGTCCCGCCAGCCGACCATTACGCCCGTCGAGACCGCCCATCACTCCGCCATTCCCGGTCACCTAGGGCTGATTTCAATGCTCGTTGGCCGTAAGATCAAATGGGACGTAACCAAAGAGGTCATTCTCGACGATCCCGAAGCCACCAAGCTCCTGACCCGCCCCTATCGCGAGCCCTGGAAGCTCGCCTGAAGGGGCCGCATCCTCAGGGCGTCCGGCCCAATGAAATCGGCGGTAGGGCTCAGTGTCCCCACCGCGCCGAGCTGTCCAAGCCGTAGGCGCATAGACGACCGCCCACGGCTCGGTTGGGACACCGAGCCCTACTTGGGTAACGCCTCGCCGCCTCGCTGCCCCCACCCTGGCCTTACGTTGAGTGCTTAGCCGCTCCCCAGCCAGCGCGTCATCCCCCAAGCAGCACTGGAGCTAAGCGCTAGCAGGACGCTATCCCACTGTAATCCCCTTGTAACCCCCCTGTATTCCCCCTGTATTCCCCTTGTAAGTGCTTGGCTGGCACCCTGCTGTGCCTTGGCTGGATAAAACCACTCACCGAATAACTCCGTATGGAACCCAATGGCAGGCCCGGGTCGCCTGCGCTAGGGAGGGGGGACCAGGGCGGAGGTTTGTTTCGGCAGGTCCTGCAAACCGTCGATTTGCTGCACTGTGCGAATGAATATACGCGAGCCGACGGGCACCACAGGATACTTCGCCAAGTAACCGTCTGTTATGTCACTTAGCCCGTGATCCCGCTCGGGCAGCAGGCAGAGAAGGGTAAAGTGATCCACATACGTCGTCCCCGCGCTGTGCGGTTTGCTGCCGAAGACCAGGATGTCGGCCGCAGGCGTGCGGGAAACCTTGAGCTTCAGCGAGATCAAGCTATTGGTGTTGGTAATTCCGAGCTGGCCAACGGGATTCGCGCCAAACCGCGGGGTGTCCGGTGCGTCTTGCACCATGGGCAACCCGATGGCCGCCAGGTTGCAGTTGATACGCATAAAGAGCAGGTAGCCTGATAGGCGTCCCGATTGGTTGAGGCTAGGCTCGGTGCGACTACCCTTCGCGCTGTTGTTCCAGCCAAAGCGTTGCTCGTCGGTTAGTTTGCCCCACAGGAAGCGGGCGAGTCCGAACGAGGCGCGCCGCTCCATTTGTGCTTCAGTGCGGGGGTCACGCGGCACCACGTACTGGCGGGTGATCTGGCCATAACGGCTCTTGTAACTGACAGTGTTACCGAGCTTGCCACTCTTTGGAACGTCGAGTTCTTTCATAATGGTCGCCAGACAGACTTAGTCGTTGCGCTTGCGAAATGCCGCGCCAAGGCTCTTGGTCATTTCCAAGTCACCTCGCCCATCTGTTAGCCGATGTAACCACGATACGGTCGCAACCTGCAAGCCCGTTCTGCAACGCGACGGCTATCCGGCCACACCTGACAATCTGGGAGGGCGAGCGTCCTCGCGAGCCCTTGCTTCCCGCGTATCCCACAAAGGCGTTTGTGCTCGCAAGGACGCTCGCCCTCCCGCCCCGCACCGGCGGCTGGCATTCAAGGTGGCCATCGTCATCTACCTGCTGGCCGTGCTCGGCGTGGGCATCAACGTCTGCATCTCCGGCGTCGTAGGGTGGAGGGCATCGGGCGTCGTGGACTAGCATCACGGCAAGGCCACCGCCTTGAGCACTATACTCACGGGTGCAAATGCGCCTGCCTGCACCTCAAAGCTGCCGTTCTTAACCGCGATGGGCTTGGCGATAGTGCGGCCGCGCAGGTCCACCGGCTGCGCTTGTTTCGCGTCCATGCCATCGGGCAAGCGGACCTTCAACGGGCCGGACTTGCCGGCCAATTCCCAGAGGCGCAGGACGGTGCCTGGGCCGTCGGAATTGGGACCATAGGCCGTGACCTGAATACCCTTGCGCGAAAGCTCCAGGCCGCGGCGCGTCGTCGGCAAGGTCCCGGCTGGCCCGTCGGCCATCCCCGCTAGCAGCGGATACCGGGCTTCCAGCGATGGGGTAATGATGGCAGACTCCGCGTCGTATTTCTCGACCGCCCAAAGCCGCACGGTGGAGGTCCAGGTGCCCCGGTTCCAAAGGCGGAAGTTGGTGTTCCACTGATTGTTAAACAGGTTTACGTATGCCACCGGCTTCCGGGGCACGAAGTCCAGCGAGTAGCGCCAGCAACCGGGTGTGTCAAGGCTCACCAGCGGATGATCAATCGGGCAGAACCCGACGCCGTGGCCGCCGTTGTCGGTAAAGCTCAGGCCGGTGTTGATGCCGAACATATTGCGATTGGCGCCCGTGATTAGGTCCCGGGCGGGGTCAATGATCGAGCCCAGCCGGCCCAACCGGAATAGCGGGGCCGCGACGTGAAGCGGCAGACACAGCCAGCCCGCCTCCGGCCACGGCTCGAATGGCTTGTCATGCAGAGTGATTTCGAGGTCCGCCCAAGGTTGGTCGCGGTAGAGGATGAGTCGGGTCGTCACGGCGGGAAGGTTTCCGCTAGCGGCGGCTTCCATGATGGCGTTGACCGAGGTAGCGGTCTCCTCGAAGCGTAGCTTGAAATCCTTGGGTGAAGCAGCCTGGTAAGGGAACTGATCGGACGGCGGCTGGCCGGGCTTGTAGAAGTCAGCCCAGAGCTGGCCGGCGCGAACGTAGTCTTTGCACCATTGCATCGTCCTGTCCTTGTCGAACCGCTCGTACAGATATTGGCCCAGGCCGAGACCGTCGGTGTTGCCCGCCAGCTCACGCCCGGAGCGCTTATCCACCAGCGAGACTACTACGCCGCGCGAGGCATCGAGCTTGGCCTTGAAAGAGGGGCTCTCCATCGTAGCGGATTGTAGCTCGTAGCCGCCGACGTCAGTCGGCGCACTTTC
>CAIWJG010000246.1 GCA_903912925.1 uncultured Verrucomicrobia subdivision 3 bacterium
GACAGGGCCATAATTAGAATTGCTGGAACTGAACCTCAATTCCCGCACGCGATTGACGATTCGCCTCTTTCAGGTTGTCAAACTGCGGTTTTGGTGGTGAACTGACTCTTATGAAGCCAGAATACCCCGTTCTGAGAGCGGTTCCAGGATCCGCCTGTCCGCGAAACACTCTCCTCGCCCTTGCATGGCTGATCTGTGCGCTGCCGTTTATGTCGCAGTCAGCCGAGCGGTCCAGCACACAGGCGCTGCTCCGGCAAATCGGTGTCACCAAAGGCATCTGCGCGTTGCCTGGCGACACTGGCTGTAAGCTCGCGCTGAGCCTCGCTCGCGCCACCGATCTGGTGCTCTACGTGCAACTTGCGGACGCCGCCGAAGTCGAAGCCGCGCGACACCGCGCGTATGACGCGGGGCTTTACGGCACGCGCATCTTTGTCGAGCAAGGCCCCGTGGACCACCTGTACCTGGCCGATAACGTGGCGGACGCCCTGGTCGCCACCGGCTCAGCCGAGAAGATCCCCGTCAATGAGGCGTTGCGTGTGGTGCGCCCGGAAGGAAAAGCATTGCTGGGCACGCGCCTGGAAACCAAGCCGTTTCCTGCGGGTGTTGACGATTGGACCCATCCCTATCACAGCGCGGATAACAACCCCGTCTCCAAGGACACAGTGGCGCGCGGTCCCTACCTGACGCAGTTCCTGGCCGATCCGCGGTATGCTCCCCTGCCCCAGGTGGCGGTGGCGGCGGCTGGCAGGGTTTTCAAAGCCTTTGGCCACATCGCGTTCAAGGAGCGGGAAGAACCGTGGCTGAACACGCTGGCGGCTTTCAGCGGTTACAACGGCACCCTTCTGTGGCGCCGCGAAATCGCCCCTGCCCTGATGGTGCATCGCAATACGCTGATTGCCACCGCCACGAACGTCTATTTCGCTGACGACCAGTCCTGCAAAGTGTTTGATGCCGCCACGGGCGAACCCAAGGGCGAGATCGCCCCACCCGCCGACGCGGCTGGTGGCACGTTCTGGAAGTGGATGGCGCTGGAGGGCAACGTGCTCTACGCGATGATCGGCGAGCAGGAATTGCGCGACCCCACGATCCGCGCCCGCCGGGACAGTCATGGCTGGCCCTGGGCCCCGCTCTCGCCCGGCTTCAACTCCAAGGAGCAGCCCTGGGGCTACGGCAACACGCTGCTGGCCATTGACGTCAACAGCAAGCGCGTCGTCTGGCGTTACACCGAAAAGCAGCCGATGGATGCGCGGGCTCTGTGCATGAAGAACGGACGCATCTTCGCCTTCAGCTTCGGCAATTACCTGACTTGCCTGGATGCCAACACCGGCAGCCCGGTGTATCGGCTCCTGCCGGGAGACTCACCGCAACTGTTCGACGCGCTCGGTGAATACCAGAACCGCCAGGACTGGCGCTCGAACTGGCGGACCACCGCCCTCCTGCGGTGCAGCGACAAGGCCCTCTACTTCGCCGGGCCGGCCATGCAGCGGCTGGTCGCGGTCGCCGCCGACAGCGGCAAGCTCATGTGGACCCAGCCTTACGGCAATTACCAGCTCATCCTGGAGGGTGACAATCTCTACGGAATCAGCGGCCAGATTGACAAGGAGGTCAGCCGCCGCTTCAACTCGCTCACGGGAGAGGTTCTCGGGGAGATCAAGATCAGCCGCCGCGCCTGCACCCGCCCCACCGCCTCGTGCGACGCCATCTTCTTCCGCGCCGACGAGGGTTCGGTGCGTCTGGACCTGCAGAACGACCAGTCGCAATTGGTATCGCCGATGCGCCCGAACTGCCAGGACGGCGTAACCGTGGCCAACGGTCTGCTCTATTGGTGGCCGTCGGTGTGCGACTGCGACTTGACCCTATATGGCATCACCTGCCTGGGGCCGGCAGGAGCCTTTGACTTCGATCAAAAGGCTACTGAGAGCGCCCGGCTCGAAGCCGCTGTCAGCGGAAAACCAGAAGCCGGCTTGGTGGCAGACGCCTCGGATTGGCCCACCTTTCGCGCTAACAATCAGGGAACTGTCACTGCCTCAGCGCCGCTGCGCGCGAAGGCTAAGCTATTGTGGGACTATGTGCCCAAAACCGCTTACACGCCGTCGGCCCCGACCGCCGCCGACACGCTGGCCTTTGTGAGCGGGTCGGACGGCGTCATCCGCGCGCTCGACGTAAAGAACGGCAAGGAAGCCTGGACCGCATTCACTGGCGGCGAGGTGCGTTTGCCGCCGACGCTTGCCAAAGGGCGCGCCCTTGCGAGCTCCGCGGACGGCTGGGTGTATTCGTTGGACGCGAAGACTGGCAAGCGGGTCTGGCGGTTCCGCGCGGCGCCCATCGAGCGGCGCATTCCCATTTACGGCACCCTGCAATCCACCTGGCCCGCCGCGAGCGGTGTGCTCGTGGACAAAGGGGTGGCCTATGTCGCCGCCGGACTGGCCAATTACGATGGCACGCACGTTTACGCGCTGGACGCCGAGAGCGGTCAAATCAAGTGGCAGAATAACGGGTCCGGCCATCTCGACGCCGAGTTACGCACGGGTGTTGGCGTGCAGGGGCACCTGTTGATCCATAACGGAAAGCTGTTCCTCGCCGGCGGCAATGCCGTCTCCCCGGCCGAGTATGATCTCGCTACCGGCGAATGCCTGAACAATCAATCGGTCGGACGGGTCAGGGGTGCCAGTCTCCAAATGGGGTCAACCCGCCCGCGCGGCTGGGAGCTCTACGTCGTGGGCGATGAAATCAAAGTGGCCGGGAAGCCTTACTATGCGCATCCCAAGTATCCGGTATTCGACTCGACGGTGTTCAACAAGACTTTGTTCGCCACAGACGGCGGCTACGATCTGGCCTGGGCCAACAACACCAAGCTGCTGTGCTTCGCCGGCCTCCAGACAGACCGCGCTGACTTGCAGAGGAGTCTCTGGGGCAAGACTCAGACGAAGTTAGCGAAAGCGACCTGGGAATTCGACTGCCCGAAAAGTCTCGCTGTGGCCGTGTGCCCGAACGCGGTAGTCATTGCCACACCGACTGAAGTCATCGCGCTCAGTCTGCAAGACGCTCACGTGCTTTGGAAACAGGCTCTCCCGGCTGCCCCGGTAGCGTGGGGTATTGCGGTCAATCGCGAGGGCAAAGTCATTGTCACGCTCGAAGGCGGACGCGTGCTTTGCTTCGGGTAACCAAAGCCTGGCACGTTCGGCCTAAGCCGCATATTTCACACTCCGATGGAAACGCCAACCGTGCGCCGCGTGAGGGCACGCGGCGTTCGGGCGTGTGAAGTATCCGGCCCAAGAACGACCGAGCGACGGCTATTTGGATCAGGACAACAACTATGCGAAAACTCTCTACTACAATTGCCATCCTCGGCGCTCTGCTGTGCCCATTAAGCACGGCCCGCTCCGCAGCCAGGACCAAGCCCAATTTAGTCATCATCCTGATTGATGACATGGGCTATGGCGATGTCGGGCCGTATGGCTCGAAGTTGAACCGCACGCCCAACCTCGACCGCATGGCCACTGAGGGGATGGCACTCACCAGCTTCTATGCGGCGCCGGTCTGCACGCCATCGCGAGCCCAGATGATGACCGGCTGCTATGCCAAACGGGTCTCGATGCCCAACGTAATCTTCCCGGCCTGCCCCACGGGGTTGAGCGCCCGGGAGCACACCGTGGCCAGCCTGCTCAAGAAACAAGGTTACCGAACGATGGCCATCGGCAAATGGCACTTGGGCGATCAGCCGGAGTTCCTGCCCACTCGTCGCGGCTTCGATCACTACCTTGGCCTGCCCTACTCGAATGACATGGGAGGCCCAACCCAGCCCCCCGCAAAAGATGCGGACCAGAAGAAAGCGAAGGGTGGAGCCGACCTGCGTCCGCCCCTGCCCCTGGTGCGCGATGAGCGAGTCATTGAAGCGCCCGCCGACCAGGACATGCTCACCGCCCGCTACACGGAGGAAGCGGTCAAGTTCATTACCGCCAACCAGAACCACCCATTCTTCCTCTACTTCCCGCACAGCGCTGTCCACGTCCCGCTCCATCCCGGCGTGGCGTTCAAGGGCAAGTCAGCCAATGGCCGGTATGGCGACTGGGTCGAGGAAGTGGACTGGAGCGTCGGCCGTGTGCTCGACACGTTGCGCGAACTCAAGCTCGCCGACCGCACCCTGGTCCTGTTCACCAGCGACAACGGCCCCTGGCTCACGCAGGGGACGAATGGCGGCGTCGCCGGGCCGTTGCATGGTGGCAAGGGCACAACCTGGGAAGGGGGCATGCGCGAGCCCACGATCGCCTGGTGGCCGGGGAAGATTGCCGCTCACAGCACCTGCGATGCCCCGATGAGCGAAGTGGACGTGCTGCCCACCTTTGTGAAGCTCGCCGGCGGCCGGGTGCCGAAGGACCACCCAATTGATGGCAAAGACATCTGGCCGCTGCTCTCCGGCCAGGCGACCGCATCGCCGCACGAGGCACTGTTCTACTTCAATGGGCTCAAGCTGGAAGCCGTCCGCTCAGGCCCATGGAAGCTGGCCATCGCCCCGCAAGGCACCGGCCTGCCCAAGGGCGCGGCTGAGCCAGTGGCGCATACCGGCCCGCGCCTCTATAACCTCGACACCGATATCGGCGAGTTGAACGACGTGGCAGCGCAAAACCCGGATGTCGTTGCCCGACTCCAGAAATTCGTCCAGCAGATGGACGCCGACCTCGGCATATCCGGCGAAGGTCCGGGCGTGCGCCCTCCCGGCCGGGTTGCCAACCCGCAGCCGTTGCTGAAACGGGTCGGCGCGGAATACGATTGACGTGAATCAGGAGTTGCCCAAAGGCAGATCCATTGGTATCTACACAAGCTCCCTCTCTCCCCACGAGGAACGAGTGGGGAGAGATCTGGAGAGAGGGGAATCTCAACAAAACGCGCCTCCTCTCCCCAGCCCTCTCCTCCTTCCTGCGTCAGGAGGAGAGGGAGCAATGCTCCGCCATCGGGCATTTCTCGACTTGTGTAGATACAAATGGGCAGATCCATCAGCGCATTCTCCAGCCTTTCCCTCGCAGCAATTCTAATTATGGCCCTGTCACTCCCCGCCGGGTGAGGGCACCCGGCCTACATCCCCCGCAAAACCGCCATCTTTTAGGCC
>CAIWJG010000247.1 GCA_903912925.1 uncultured Verrucomicrobia subdivision 3 bacterium
ATCGCCAAGCCATTCGAATGGAGGTTCACACGCGTCGAACTACGGGAACTGATGGCAAAACTCAAGGCCTCGCCTAATTATACCCTGGCGGACTGCCCCCCATAATACGTCACCGCACTTATGACCCAGAGTACTAAGCCGTATCTATGCAGTTGGTCATCGAATTCCCCCTCACCCTGACCCTCTCCCCAAAGGAGAGGGAATAGCGTTCCCACGTTTGGGGATATCAACACGACAGTGGGCTACTTCCAGCGTCGCCGATGGTCTCCCTCTCCCACGGGGCTGGGGTGAGGGGGAATGGTTCTTCTAATTGAATAGTTACGGCTACTTCTTCGCGGCCACGGCGAGGCCGAGGGCCTTGGCGCGATCGAGCAGGAGCTGGCCGAGGCCGTCGCCGTAGAAGGAGGCGGTGACTTCGTAGCCGCTCTTGTGATATTCCGCTTTCGTGAGGATATAGCCGATCCCGTCGGTCGTAAGCCCGCCGACACATGGATGCGTGATGCCTGCTGCGCGCAACGCGTCTTTGACGGCCGTTCCCAGTTCGCAGATAGGTTCCCCCGGGAAGGTGACCATTTCAAAGCCGTTGACGCGCAGCGCGTAGAGCGGCGCCTTTTCCGGGAAGAGCAACTGCACCACTTGGTCGAGCTGTTCCTGGGTGACGTGATACTCTGCGCCGGCGATCTTCACGAAGTCCGGCGCACCCTGGCGGGCGGGCGGGGTCACCCAGTCACACCCGACAGCGAAGTGGCTGATGTCTTCGGTTCGGAGATCTTTGGCGAGGCGCCCGACAGCGATGCCCACCTGCCGCCCGTAGTTCCAAGCCTGTTCGTAGCGGCTGCCACCGGTCCGGCCCTGGGGAGCGATATCGCCCTCTGCCCCGTTGGCGTAGAGGCAGAGCACACCGCCGCCGATGAGATCTTCAACCGTCCGTTGCATGCTGCCGGCCCATTCCCCAGAGACGAGCATCTCATGTTCGTCAACAAAGGTGCCGTGAGCGGTGTAATTGACGAACACGGCCAGGGGCGAGCCGTCCATCTTGTCGAGCCGGAGCACGGTGGCTTGCGGGTCAATGCATTTGCTGCCGCGCCGGTTGCGGTTCATGTTCGGCAGGTCCACGGCTCCGGAGGCCGCTTTCACCGGCTGCAAAGCGGCGTTGGCTTGTTTGAGGGCGCTGGCCAGGCGGTCGGTGACGAAGTTCAGCATCGGCTCGGAGAAGATGCCGATGTTCGGATTATTGGCGACGTTACGCCGATCCAGCGCCAGGCCTTCCAGGCCGGCGTGGCTGTGGCTGGCCGTGATGAGCAAGCGATCCAGCGTCAGGTTCTCGATGGCTGCCTTCTTGAGGGCCTCCTCGGCCAGGCAGACCGGCACGCTGCATACGTCCATCGAGATGATGGCGGATTTCTCCCCCCCCGAATCGAAGAGGAGGACTTTACCGTAGATCGTGTCGAGGGTTCCCTGGGCGGGTTTGCCTTCGCGCGCTCCGTAACCGCCTAACTGCGTGGGGATCTTGTCTTCCAGCGGGTTGATGCTGACGCGCGCGACTCCTGCTTTGAGCGGGGCGGCTAAGGCTTGCACCGTCGCGGCGAGGCAGAAAGCCGCCACCACAGCAAGCGCGAGTTTTCCTGGGTATGGTATGAAATGGTTCATGAGGGTCATTTAGTTGCCCAACGCTAGCACCCGGAGCGGGGCCGTCAAGCCGGGGCAGCGCGGCAGGCAGGGGTATGGGGTCGCTTGGGAGAAGATAGCCAGTAAGCAGCCAATTACTCCTGAGGGCACCCGGCACTGCTCCGGTAGCGCTCTGGGGGCACTCTGGGGGCGGCCTGACGTGGATCGCGCAAAGCCATGTTATTAAGTGGCTTACGACATTTATGGCGGACACCGCTCACGCTTGGGCGGATGGTGGCGATAGCAGGACAAGCGTCCGGACGGCGGCAGGTTGAAAGAAGTGGTCGAATGGGCTTTACACGGGGCCTGGGACTGGGTAGAGGGGTGGTTGATGAAAGGAAAGGCTTCATTAGGCGCAGGGGTTTATTGGCCTATCATCCCAAAATGGGGAGATAGACAGGTCTGTCTAATCACTTGTTAGCTGTCACTTGTTAGCTTGTTTCCGATCCACTATCCCTTATGAAGAATCAACAGAAATGTCCGAAGTGTGCTTCCACCGACATCGTCGCCGGTGTCGAGCTTAACGCAGGAGGCGCCAACGCCGTTCACCTGGAGGTTTGCCGCAAGCAGCTAGGCGGGCTCGTTCAGCCAATTGAGGCACGCAGTAAGGCGACAGCGTATATTTGTTGCCAGTGTGGCTTCGTTGAGGTTTATGCCGATACGCCTTCACAGTTTCGGAGCGCGAATCGCTAACAAGCGCCTGGAGCCGACGCGGTTGGCGCCTCCTGTTTATTCGTGCGTCACTCGCCGCGCGGCTCAGGCGCAGCGTTCGGCTGGGGGGGCGACCGCCAAAGCTCACCAGCCCCAGCGGGGCGACATGTTTATAGCCCGCCCTAACCGAAATCTCCGCAAGCCCCGTAGGGGCGGCATGGTGCCATCTCGCACAGG
>CAIWJG010000248.1 GCA_903912925.1 uncultured Verrucomicrobia subdivision 3 bacterium
CACGAAATCCCGTTGCGTAGTTTTCCGCAGTTTTGACCCCGAGAATGCGTTTCACGTGCGGGGATTCTGCCAGTGCGACGCTTTGCACACGCAAAGACTTGTGACACACTCCCGCCGAAAAACTTCTCAGTATTTCGAGGAAACCATTGGTATGTCAGGAGGTCTGGACTTCAAGCTCTCGGGCGAGGGATTCGAGGTGGTCAGGGCCGCCAACGGTCTCGAAGCCTTGTCCAAAGCCAGATGTGAGTCTCCCCAGGTCATTGTTCTCGACATGATGCTGCCCGACCTCGACGGCCGTTTGGTGTGCGAGATTCTGCGCGCCCAACCTTTCACCCGCGATGTTCCGGTGGTAGTCCTTAGTGCGTTGGACCGGCCGCTCCCCCGTTCGCGCGGCGCTAAAATCAGGGTCGCTCACTGGTTGAAGAAAGGTTCCGATCTCGCGGCGCTCGGTGATTGTGTCCGCGCTGCCCTCGAGGAACATCTGGCCCGGGTAGCACGCCGGCTCAGCCTCGAGGAAAGAAGCCAAAACGCCTCAACTGAAGCTGGTGATCGAGCCCGACCGTAATCTGATCGGCTGGCACGCCCATCCGAGCAAACAACATGTCCAAGCCTCTCCAGTTCATCCCGGCGGTATCGGCGCAGGTCAGATTCCATTGAGCATTTACCGCTAGGCTTGGGGCTGAGGGCTGACCGCGGGATAATGATCGAACTCACGTTCGATGCTACGAGGCTGAGGATCGAGGGGCTGAGTGAAGTTTCGTCTCTGTTTCGTAACTGATTTGTAACCCAACCTCCGTTGATCACCGGCTCGACTCAGCGTAGCGTCTCGCCCAGTAGGATTGGATTATGAAGATTTTGCTGCAAGATACGGAGACGGGGCTCTACCTGAGTCGCGGCGGTTGTTGGAGCGACAACTCTGACCGGGCGCTGGCTTTTCTCGACGAGGTTCGCGCGAAGGATTTCAGTATCTATCATCATTTTGCCAATGCAAAGGTAGTCGTCCGGGCTGAAGCCGGCGACTCCGAGTTCCCGCCAGCCTTACTGGCGAGCGCTGCCAAGACAAACCTCAACCCGAAACTAATTATGAACGCCAAGGAAAACACAACCCACATGACCAAACAGACACAGATGAAAATGAACAGACCTGTATCAGCAAAAGCGACTTCGCTGGCCCGCCCAATGTCCGGATCTTTGCGGGAGACGGCGCGGCGCAAACCAGCCTCCGGGGAGCCCGCCCACAGCCAGAACCGCTGGCCGGCAGAACCACCGACGATGGTGGAAGCCAGGATCGATGTTGGAGTGGGCAACCAGGTGTTCATTCGTGGCCAGGGTGACGGGCTGAGCTGGTTCCAGGGCGTGCCGCTCAAATGTATCGAGCCCACGAAGTGGGTCTGGTCAACCGCGCAGGCCAGCGGAAAAGTGGTATTCAAGCTGTTGCTGAACGACCAAACCTGGGCCAAGGGCGAGGACATAGCTGTCGAGGCGGGCCGGAAGGTAGAGGTTGTCCCGTTCTTCTAGCTTCGGCTCGATCATCATTTGCTTTTGCTGGCTTGGAACCCGGACTTGTCGTCCGGCCCTCCGCCGGGGCTGGCCTCCGCCCTCATGGATTCGATAGTGCCCGCGAAGCGAAGTGATGCTCTTTCCAAGTGAAAGCGCCGACCACCGCTTTGCCATCAAAGGACTGGGGGCAGGGCACAGCCAGCAGCCAAAGCGCGGTGGCCGCGGTATCGTAAGTGGTTATGGGCGCGGTTAGAGTGAAGTTTTTCTTTACGCCCTCGCCCCAGGCGATCCACGGGATGGTCATATCCTCCGGCGTGTTAAGGCCGTGCGTCTTGCTGTGACCTCCGTGGTCGGCCGTGATGATCAGGATACTCCGCTCGCGTATGTGGGCGACCTCGATTGCCTGCAAAACCTCCCCCAGAGCCGCATCCACGTCGCCAAAGGCCTTCATTTGTTCCGCTGAACCCCAGCCGTACTTGTGGCCGGTGTCGTCGGGATCTGTGAAATGGATGAAACAGAGGTTCGGCTTCTTCTCCACGATGTAACGCGCAGCCATCTTGGCCACCATCCTGGCCGCGACCGTGCTCGACGTTTCCGGCTTCGCACTATCCGCGATTACCTTGGCGACCTCGCTCGACTGCTCCTGGTTGAACGCGAACTCGTCCACGGTGCCTGGCTGCACGAGGTGGCGGAACTTTTCTTTGCCCACAAACATCGCGGTGGAGTACCCGACCTTCTTCGCCGCGGCGAAAATCGTTGGCACGCTGACGACACCCTTGCAAGGTTCCCAGGTATTCCAGAGGACGTGGTGCTTGTCCGGACCGACGCCCGTGAGCATCGAAGTGTGCGAAGGGAGCGTGATGCTCGGGAAAATGGTATTTGCGTTCCACGTGCAGGCACCTTCCGCTGCCAATCGCTTCAACATCGGCATTTCGCTTTGCGCGATCACAGTGGGCTTGCCCCCATCAATGCTGATGATGAAGACGTGCTCCGCGTGCGGTGAGCCCAACGCCGCAAGGGCAGTTGCCCATACCAGGGCGATGGCACCGAGGGGACGGATTAACCAATGCATAGGTCGTTGAGGATGAGGACGCCCCGTTTCGTCCTCGTGGCGAGCGCGTTACGTTTGCGTGACAATGGCAGGCTTCTTGCGCCCGCGTTCCAGTGTTCCGTGGGTTGAGCCGTGGCGGGTTGCCGGTGTGCACTTTATCACCGTGCTTCCCCTTCCTGATTAGCGGGTCATGGGCGCACGCGGCCGGGGCTTGGCCGGATGCTCGCCATCAGTTTGGTGGCGGTTGCCGAAGCGATGACGGGCAGAAAGCGCGTGCTGATAGACGGGGCTATCGAGTCGGCTCGAAGGCTTCCCTGATTGCAATTCCTCGATCAAATCGGCGACACTATTAAGGATCCGGGTGGGTTGATAGACATAATCTGCGACATCATCCAGTTTAGTCGCTCCGCTGAGAACCAGGTAGGCTTGCAGGCCGGCTTCGATGGCACCCCGGACGTCCGTTTCCATCGTATCTCCAATTACGATAAATGCTGAGGGGAAATGCCCGGCAGGCCAAGATGCCCGAGACGGACCGAGAGATCCTCGGGGGTTGGCGAGGAGTTGTTGGTCAAGAAGACAAAGGGAGCACCGCTGGCAATCAGGGCGGTCACAAATTCCTTCGCCCCCGGAATGAGCTGATTTTCCCGGTAAAGCACACCGTCCATATCAATCAAGTATTCTGTATTCAGGGAGACCCTCCGGGCTGCCACGGTGGCACCGGAGCTAATGTCGCTCCGTCCGGCGCTACCGGCTATTCCCGCCTGAGGGGCGGTTCAGTTACCGCGAGCTTGGCCGGCGGCCAGAACTCGAAGAGGCGGTCGGCGGACTTGAGGAATGAATGCACGGCGCGGGTGCAACGTTGCTGGAGGTGGCGGCAGAATGGCCGTAGCAACGGCTCAGTCTTGCTGTTCTCGTGGATAAACCTGGCAACGCACCGCCGCAAGACCTCGAGGTCCTGGATAATACCCATCCTGCGCTGGTAATGGGCCAAGGCCCGGAGCTGACGCTTGCTGAGACCAGTGAGGGCAGGCGATAGAGATTCCATCATGTAGCGGAAGCGTTTGAACGCCACCCGGGTTTGATGAATGGTTCGCGGGTCAGCCGGGTTGATCGCCCGGCGATGTTGCACGGCCTCGGCGAACGCATGGGCGGTCGCGCGCACTACGGCTGCAGCCAATTGGCTTTGCGCACGTGACCCGCGAGTATTGGCGGATAGCTTCGTCGCCATTGCGGCTACCCATTTTTCAAGCTTCCGGGTTCTCCAGCGGTTTACCTTGCCGGCGGCAGACCTGACCAGCCGGCGCTCACGGCGCCTGAGCCACGCGTGCAGCAACGCCAGCTCGGGAAACCTGGCAGTCTTGAGTTCGACGAACAGGCGCTGAACCTGTGTATCGCGCAGGTCACCCAGGGCCGCCAGGCGGCGCTTGAGGATCCGCCTCCCCTTTTCGAGGGAAGCACTCGGGGCTACGCACTCGAGCAAAACGAACTGGGCCAACAGCCGCCGGGTCGCCACGCGCAGTTCATGGACACCTTCCTCGGTGAATTCCTCCTGGCACTGGCGCAGTTGCTTGCGATACGTGTGCCAGCGGTCGTCAAGCGCTTTAGCCAGCGCCGGAGCAAACGCTGAGGGCGAGAGGGAAGGGACCCCGGGCAACGGGATCGTGGATCGATGACTGGGATGGCTCTCGGCGTTTGCGGGTTGCAGACCGCTGCCGGGCGGGCGAGAAAGCGACGGGGACGTCGCCGCGACCGGGGCCTCCAGAAAAGCAATCGCCCCAGTACCTTGCGGGGGGAGGGTGGCAATGCTTGACGGTGGCAGATAATTCGACTCCAAAGGCTCCTCCGGTGAAAAAGTGCCTGGTCTCGGTCTAAAGCAGTTACAGCGTTACAACTTCCACAGGTGCAGTTTCTTGATTTGTAACGTAACCGTAACATAAGCCCCCCCGCGGGCGCAAGCCTGATTGTCTCGGCAGAAGGCAGGGAGCTAACGCGCGGCGCTGAGAAAGGGCCTGACTCTTGCGCCTTTGAGCAATTGGCACACGGTTTCATAGGCCGGGCGGTAGTAGTCCCAGAGAGCGATACGCCGCCCCGCTCTCGCTGTTTCTGCTTCGTAACCGGAATGTCACCTGACCGCCGTTGTTTGATGAGCCCGCCTCGCATAGGCTGCCACTGCGATTCAGACCCATGAGAATCTTATTGCAAAGTTTTGAATCTGGTCTCTACCTCGATGCGAGTGGGGATTGGACGAGCACCTCGGACCTGGCGCGGAACTTCGCGAATACCAGGCAGGCAGCGGAGTTCAAAATCCACCGCCGCCTCGCCGGTGTTTTTGTGGTAGTGCTGCCCGAACCCGCTCCGCCAACCAATGGGACCGACACACACGACGAAACCACCTGGGAAGCCCAGGAACGTGCAAGCCCAGCTGGCTTCCACGTGAAGGCGGTTCAGGTGCCAACGGCAACTGCCAGTCGCTCGATCCAGAGAGTGTCAGCGGTAGCAAACCATCGAAGGAATTCAAGCCGCCAGCCATGCAACATGAGTGTATGAGATTCCAAGTGCCGCGCGACCCGCTGACGATTGTTGAAGCCAAGGTCGAGGTGAGGCTCGGAAACGCATTATATATCCGCGGTCAGGGCGACGGTCTGAGTTGGGACAAAGGGCAACCGCTTAGCCCCGGCTTTGGGGGAAGTTGGATTTGGAAGACCGATAAGGCCAAAGGCAAGGTGCTTTTCAGGCTCTTATTGAACGATGAAATCCGGGCAAAGGGGGAAGACGGTCGCGTTGACGCCGGCAAAATGATCCAAGTCGTCCCGGTTTTCTAGCTCTCCAACGGGGCTGGCTTACGCCGCCGATCGGCTCGGGCGGGAGGACTTCACCGCCGTGGTGCCACTCTGCAAGGGCGAGCGCAGCCGGATGGCGACTAGGGCCGCCGAACGCCTGTAGATACTCCCGCAAAAGCTCATTTGCGGTGACGAGGACTGGGACGAACGCACCCTGCGTCGCGTTTGCTCGCGCGTCACCTGTTCGTTACATGCCTTTTACCATAACGTCATTTGCTCGCGGCTACGCTCGGCCCTAATTTGCCTTCAAGAAATGCCGGCGCATCAAGAACAATGTCGGTTGCCTCGCGAACAGCGGCCCAGGTCTTTGTTGGCCCTTGCTCTGGAGGGTTGCCCGTTCTCTGTGTCGGCCTTTCGAAGAATAGGTTCCTCATGCCTAACGGACAATTACAACTGGGTTTCGAAAACCTGCCATGCAGCGGGCCACCCCGGTCGCGCGCGCGACAGTTGAACCGCGCGGACTGGTGGTTTGACCGCATGCGCCAGGCGGTTGAGCAACCCTTCGACTGGCCCTTGCCTCTGCGGTCTCGACGCCGCAAGACCTGGATGCCAGACGAAGCGGAGCCGCCGCAGGTGCCAGGCTAATCCGCGCGCTACCCTGACACGGAGAAGCGCTGCCGCAGCGCAGATTTGCCAATCTGCCGAGCGGGGGGGGCTGCTTTGCTGGGCGTGCGGGGTGTAAGTTCCCGGGTTAAGAGCCGGTTAAGAACTCGTCCCCTAGCGTTGCCGAACCGTCACCGATTCGTCACCGATACGTTGCTGGTCAGCAGCCAAAACGCGCTTAGGCTGGCGTGAAATGCTTGTGGCAGCACAACTATGAAATCACCTCACCACCAGAAGCACGATAGCGGGTCCAATCCGCTCAGCTCAGCCAACCCCGTCTCCCACACCCTAAGTCTCCGTCGCCGTTTCCATTTTGCCATGGAATCCGCGCGGCCATGTCTGGACGCGGGCCGCTATCTCATGCTCTTGCGACAACACCATGCAAAGGGCCGCCAGAAACGATTTGCAGTGCCCGACCTGCTGGCGAATGCGTGATGGCCTTCCCACAGCCGTCGGTTCGCCCAGACGTGAAACTCAGAGTTGCCTTGCGGAGACCTTTGGCTAAGGCTTGCTGGATGCAAGCTTTCGCAGAGCAACTGGCGGGCCTGAAGGAGAAGCTCCTGACCATGGCCAGCCATGCCGAATCCTCCGTGTACCAGGTCGTCGAGGCACTGGGCAGGCGCGACTATGATCTCGCCCAGCGTATTGAAGCTGACGATACGGCCATCGACCTTTTCGAGGTCGCCGTGGATGACCTGGCGATCAGGCTACTGGGACAGGCTCCCCGCGCCAGCGACCTTCGGCTCATCACGGTGGCGATGAAGATCTCGCAGAACCTGGAGCGCGTGGGCGATGAAACGACCACCATCGCCCGCCGGGTGCAGGAGCTTTGCCAGGACGCCCCGCTCAAGCTCGCCCTGGACCTTCCGCAGATGGCCAAACTCGCCGCCCAGATGCTGAAGCACGCGCTGGATGCCTTCGTCAATCAGGACCCCGCCGCGGCGCGCGCGCTGATTCCGCAGGACAAGGAGGTTGACTTCCTGAACAAGCAGAATCACCAACAATTGGCAGATCAGATGATCAAGGACCCCAATTCCGTCACCCGCTGTCTGAGCCTGATGGTCATCTCCAAGAGCCTGGAACGGATCGCCGATCACGCCAAGAACGTAGCGGAGGAAGTGGTGTATCTGTGTGAAGCCCGCGACATCCGGCATGCCGGAGCGCAGGAACCAACGCCCGCGGCGGCGGCGAGCGTCACACGACCGTAACCTGTTTGTCACATGGCCGTCATTGTCGTTCTCCCGCGGGCGTGTTACCCCATTAGCACGTGAGATCGAGAATTCTTGTTGTGGATGACGAGCCGGAGGCGGTTGAGCTGCTGGAGTTCAACCTCAAAAAGGCCGGGTTCGATGTTATCGCCGCCACCGATGGCGCCCAGGCTCTCAAAAAGGCGCGCTCCGCCCTGCCTCACTTAATCGTGCTGGACCTGATGCTGCCGGAGATCGACGGTCTGGAAGTCTGCAAGATACTGCGGCGGGATTCCGCCACCGCTCGCATTCCTATTATCATGGTCACCGCCAAAGCGGGGGAGGTGGACCGCATCCTCGGCTTGGAGCTGGGAGCGGACGATTATGTCACCAAGCCGTTCAGCCCCCGCGAGCTGGTCTTGCGCATAAACAAAGTCCTGCGGCGCGGCCAACCAGAACAGGCAGAGCCCGACAGCTTCAAGTTCGGGGAGCTGCTGATTGACACGCCGCAACACCTCGTCAAGTGGCGCGGCAAATCGATCGAGCTGACGAGCACGGAGTTCAAGCTGCTGGTGCTGCTGGCGAAACGCTGCGGGCGCGTGCAATCCCGGGAACAATTGCTGCGCGATGTCTGGGAGTACCACTCGATGCTCGACACGCGCACCGTGGATACCCACATGCGCCGACTCCGCGAAAAGCTGGGTTCTGCGGCAAAGCACCTCGAGACCGTCCGCGGCGTCGGCTACCGGTTCGTGGAACACGC
>CAIWJG010000249.1 GCA_903912925.1 uncultured Verrucomicrobia subdivision 3 bacterium
CCACAGGGTTAACGAGAGGTAGCGGAAGTAAGCGACCAGCGCATTGGTGATGCGCGAGTGAATGGGGAGGAGTTCGAGGGAGGAAACCGCGCCGCCCGACCGCTGCACGAGGTAGGTAACGATGCTGGCCACGAGGGCCAAGGCGAGGAAAGGCAGTTTCTCGCGGAGCAGCGGCCAGAGGGGCGAGGACTCGGGGGCGGGGGGGGGGACTTCAAACCTTGAACTTTGAAGCATGGGAAGTCGCAGGCGTTGGAGCGGCCAATAATCGAGCAGCAGCAAGACAAAGGGCAGCGTGACGAGCATTGGTTTGGACATCAGCCCCAAGGCGAAGAGGAAGAGGGAAAGGACGTAATAGCGTGATACGGGGGGCGTGAGGAGTGTTGCGGGTTGCGGGTTTCGGGTTTCTGCATTCTGCATTCTGCATTCTGCATTCTCCCTTCCGCCTTCCAGCTTCGGCCTTCGGATTTCGGATTTCTGCTCTCCGCCTTCCGCATAGCGCGCATACGCCCAGATCGTCAACAGGAAGAAGAAGGTGCTGAGGAGATCCTTGCGCTCGGAGGCCCAGGCGACGGATACGACGTGGAGGGGGTGCCAGGCAAAAAGGGCGGCGACGAAAGCGCTGCGCCACAAGGAACCCGTTAATCGCCGCAGGAGCAGAAAGAGCAGCAGCGTGTTGGTGAGGTGCAAAAGGAGGTTGGTCAGGTGGTGCCCGGCAGGGTTCAGACCATAGAGCTGGCAGTCCACCATATGCGAGATCCAGGTCAGCGGATGCCAGTTGCTGGCGTAGCCGCTCTGGAAGGCCCAGAGCAGGCCGGACCAGGTCAACCCGGCTTTGACGTGGGGATTATCGCAGATGTAGTGGGGGTCATCGAAGTTAACGAATTGGTGACGAGTGACCGGCCAATAAGCGACCCAGGTCGCCAAGACGAGCAGGGAGCAAATGACGAAGATGGCTGAGCGCTGTTTCAAGGAGCTTTGGGAGCCGCAGAGGGCGGTGGGGCAACATGCTTCTGCTTGAGTTCCTCAATTTCCTTCTGCAGCGTGTCGGGATATGGGGAAGCCTTCGCGGCGAGTTCGAGGAGTTGGATGGCACGGGGAAGGTTACCCTGTTTTTCCTCGAAGCCCGAGAGGCGGAGGGCGATTGGCTCGAACGGGAAGAGGTCGGGCTTCTGGCCGGCGGCTTGCTGTGCGGACCAGCGGCGGAGGGCGAGGTCATGGGCTTTCTGGGCGTGGGGCAGGGCTTGCTGGGGCTTGTCCTGGCAGGCCAAAGCAAGGGCCAGATGGTAATGCGAGCTTGGGGAGTCCGGGTTGAGACGGATAGCTCGGGAGAATTGGTCGGCGGCTTCACGCGGACGGTTCAGCTCGAGAAGGGCGAAGCCGAAGTTGAAGTGGGTCTCGGGATCGTCCGGTTTGAATTTCACGGCGGCAGCAAGGTGAGCCGCGCCTTCATCAGGTTTACCCTGGCTGATGAGGATCACGCCGAGGTTGCGGTGAGCAGCGCCATAGTCGGGCTTAAGACGCAGAGCTTCCGAGAAGCAGGCGGCGGCCTGGTCGGGCCGGTCCTGGAAGATCCGGACGGTGCCGAGGTTGTAGTGGGCTTCGGGATCGTCGGGGGTGAGGCGGATCGCTTTGGCAAGATGGACAGCGGCTTCATCCGGTTTGCCCTGCTCCAGCAAAGCTTTTCCGAGACTAGTGTGGGCGACGTAGTTGTCCGTGGTGGCGGCGATGGCATGGCGAAAGAGGGTTTCGCTGTCCTGCCAGTATGTTAGTTGACGGCAGGAGCAAGCCAAACAGGCGGCGAGGGCGAGGGTGCCGACGGCGGGCGCGCACAGGCGTTTGGGCGGCCAGGGGTCGAGCAGCGCGTCCAATCCCGTGAGCGGCAGGATGCCGCTGCCACTATTACGGCGTTTGGGCGGCCAGGGGTCCAGCAGCGCGTCCAAGCCCCACACGATGAGCA
>CAIWJG010000250.1 GCA_903912925.1 uncultured Verrucomicrobia subdivision 3 bacterium
ACACTACACCCAAAGCTGCCCGCTGCTCCACGCCCAGAAGAGCTATTCTATTTCGCTGGACGGGCGATCTTCCGCCATAACCATTGGTCGGCTTCTGGGTGGGTTTTGAAACGATGCACCCCGCGCGGAACGCGGATGCCACCGAGCGCTTTGCGCCACGCGATGGAGTCCGCCTGGTTGCTGGCGGCTGTGGAAAGTTACTAAATATTCTCCCCGAACACCGGCGGCGGCTGGTACCCCAGCTCTCGTTCCGGCGGCAGGGCGGCGGTTTCTCCGGCCAGCACCCGGTATTGGCGGATTTGGAAGGAGACCTCTTTGCCGTCCTCCAGGCCCTGGTGGGCGTAGTCCTCCTTCGTCATGCGGGCGCGAATGGTCAGGCCGCTGGGCAGCTCCAGCTCGACGCGCAGCAGCACGCCCAGGAAAAACGTGTGCCGCAACACGGCGTGGTAGCGGTGCTGCGTCAGGTCCGAGGAAATCTGCACGGCGTAAGGGCGGAAGCCGATCCGCAGCTTCTGGCCCTCGGGCTGACCGGACGCGGGGAACTCCAGTTCGCCCAGGCGCGCCACTCCGCCGCGCACTTCCGGTTCCAACACATTCATCGCGCCGATGAAGCGGGCCACGAACTCATTCGACGGCTGCTCATAGACTTCGCGCGGGGTGCCGACCTGCTCCAAGAGGCCGCGGGAGAATATTACGATCCGGTTGGCTACTTCCAGCGCCTCCTCCTGATCGTGCGTGACGAAGATGGTAGTCACATTCAGATCGTGGTGCAGGGTGACCAGCCACTCGCGCAGCTCCTGGCGAATCTTGGCGTCCACTGCGCCGAACGGCTCGTCCAGCAGCAGCACGTTGGGTTTCGGCGCCAGCGCGCGCGCAATCGCCACCCGCTGCCGCTGGCCACCCGACAACTGATGCGGGTAACGCCGCTCCAGTCCTTCCAGCCCGAAGAGCTTAAGCAACTCCTCAATCCGAGCGCTGATGTCCGCCGCCTTCCATTTCTTGATTTTGAGGCCGAAGGCGATGTTCTTGAACACGTTCATGTGCTTGAACAGCGCATAGCTCTGGAATACAAACCCGATGTTGCGCTGCTGGACCGACAAGTCGTTGACTCGCAGGCCACGGATGAACACATCGCCGCCGGTGGGCATTTCCAGCCCCGCGATCATGCGCAGCACGGTTGTCTTCCCGCCGCCGCTCGGGCCGAGCAAGGCCATCAACTCGCCTTCCTTGACTGAAAATGTGACGTTGTTGACGGCAGCAACCTCGCCGAACTTCTTCGTAACGTTTTTCAGTTCAATGCTCATCTGATATCAACTATCCACTCCCCCAACTATCAACTTCTCCGCCCGCGCCTGCTTCCACTCCAGGAACGTCTTTATGCCCAGCGTAAGCAGTGCGAGCAGCGCCAGCAAGCTCGCCACGGCAAATGCTGCTGCCGACGATGCCCCTGTGGCGCCCTGGTAAAGTGTCTCGACCCGCAGGGGCATGGTCTCGGTCTGGCCGGAGATGTGACCGGAGACGACTGAGACGGCGCCAAACTCCCCCATCGCGCGAGCGTTGCACAGGATGATGCCGTAGATCAGCCCCCATTTCACGGACGGCAGGGTGACGTACCAGAAGGTCTGCCAACCGTTGGCGCCCAGCGTCAGCGCCGCCTGCTCCTGCTCGGTGCCGGTGGCCTGCATCACCGGGATAAGTTCCCGGGCAACAAAGGGAAAGGTGACAAAGACCGTCGCCAGCACAATACCGGGCACGGCGAAGATGATCTTGAGGTCGTGGGCATCGAGCCACTTGCCGAAGAAGCCTTGCAGGCCGAACAGCACGACGAACATCAGGCCCGCCACAACCGGCGAGACCGAGAACGGCAGGTCAATCAGCGTAATCAGGATGGGTTTGCCCGGGAACTCGAACTTGGCGATGGCCCACGCGGCCGCCAGCCCAAAGAGGACATTCATCGGCACGCAGATTACCGCCACCAGCAGCGTGAGGCGGATCGCCGCCATCGAATCCGGCTGCACCAAAGATTTCCAGTAGTGCAGCACCCCGTACGCGAAGGCCTGCGCAAAGACATTCAACAGCGGCAGCAGCAGGAAGACAAAGGAGAACGCCAGCGCGATGCTGATCAGCACCCACTTGGTCACCGGCGATTCTTCTGTTCCGCGTGCGCCCATGTTAATGCTGGAAGCGGCTCGACCAATGCTCGAGCAGGTTGATCAGCCCGAGCAGCAGGAACGAAAACACCAGCAGCACCACCGCCAGCGCAATGGCGCCGGTGTAATCGTACTCCTCCAGCCGCATGACGATGAGGTAAGGGGCAATCTCCGTCTTGAACGGCAGGTTACCGGAGATGAAGACGATCGAGCCATACTCACCAATAGCGCGCGCGAAGGCCAAAGCGAAGCCGGTGAGGACCGCTGGCAGCAACGAAGGCGCGATGACGGCTACGAAGGTGCGCATGCGACCAGCCCCAAGGGTGGCCGCGGCCTCCTCAACTTCGCGTTCGAGGTTCTGGAGCACCGGCTGCAGCGTGCGCACGACGAAAGGCAGGCCCACAAATGTCAGCGCAATCACCACGCCCAGCGGCGTAAACGCGCCTTTGATGCCCAGGGGGACGAGGTATTTGCCGAGCCAGCCGTTGGCTGCGAACAGGTTCGCCAGCGTCAGACCTGCTACGGCCGTCGGCAGCGCGAATGGGAAATCCACCATCGCGTCTATGAAGCGGCGTCCAGGGAATTCATAACGCACCAGCACCCAGGCGAGCAGCGTGCCGAACACGGCGTTGGCCACCGCCGCGACCAGCGACGCGCCGAAGGTCAGCCGGTAGGCCGCCAGCGAGCGGTCCGTGGTGGCCAGATGCCAGAAGTCCGTCCAGGAAAGCTCCAGCGTGCGCAGGACCAGCCCGGCGAAAGGGATGAGGACTATCGCGCTCAGGTAGCAGAGCGTGAAGCCCATCGTCAGCCCGAAACCGGGCA
The DNA here is from genome assembly GCA_903912925.1 of uncultured Verrucomicrobia subdivision 3 bacterium. Taxonomy (GTDB): domain Bacteria; phylum Verrucomicrobiota; class Verrucomicrobiia; order Limisphaerales; family UBA8199; genus PALSA-1440. The sequence goes on from CAIWJG010000250.1 coordinate 2,973, forward strand.
AAACTCTGAACGTCTTGTGTGCCATGCGCGCTCAGCCCTGGCACTTAAATGGCCGACTCAATTGCCCCATGTCGGGCGCGAGCATACATCTCGCTCCTGTCATAGGCAACCTTCTCGTGCCTAACGGCTTGCGCTTTGGATTTGGTCAAAGACGCCCCCATCAGCAAAGTGCGTCTTCTGCGCCTTCTGCCAGCCGCCGAAAACCTCATCAATGGTGAACAGTTCCACCTTCGGAAAGACCTCAGCGTATTTCGCCCGGACCGATTCCAGACGCGGCCGATAGTAACGTTTGGCGGCGATTTCCTGCCCCTCGGGCGAATACAGGTATTCCAGGTAGGCTTGCGCCACAGCCTGCGTCCCTCGCCGTTTGACCACCTTGTCCACCCAGGTCACCGGCGGCTCAGCCAGGATGCTCAGCGAAGGAGCCAGGAGTTCGAATACGCCCTTGTCCGACTCCTTGAGCGCCAGGAACGCTTCGTTTTCCCACGCCACCATGACATCACCGATGCCCCGCTGCACAAACGTCGTCGTCGCCCCGCGCGCCCCAGTGTCGAGCACCGGCACGTTCTTGAAAAGCCGGGCCACGAAATCCCGCGCCTTGCCCTCGTCACCGCCCCATTTCTTGAGGGCATAGCCCCACGCCGCGAGATAATTCCACCGCGCGCCGCCGGAGGTCTTGGGGTTGGGCGTGATGACCGACACCCCGGGCTTCACCAGGTCGTCCCAATCCTTGACCCCTTTCGGATTCCCCTTGCGCACGACGAAAACGATGGTCGAAGTGTACGGGGCGCTATTGTTCGGCAAACGCTTCTGCCAATCCGGCGGGATGAGCTTGCCCTTCTCGCAGAGCGCGTCCACATCGTAGGCCAGCGCCAGTGTCACCACGTCCGCATTCAGACCATCAATCACCGCGCGCGCCTGCTTGCTCGAGCCGCCGTGCGATTGTTTGATGGTCAGCTTGTCCCCGGTCGTTTCCTGCCAATGCCGGGCGAAAGCGGTGTTGAAATCCTGATACAGCTCGCGTGTCGGGTCGTAGGACACGTTCAGCAGCGTAAGCTCTTTGGCAGTAGCCCCACCCGGCGACGCCACCAGCAAGGCCAATCCACCCAACAAAACTGTTATTCCGCGTTTCATC
>CAIWJG010000251.1 GCA_903912925.1 uncultured Verrucomicrobia subdivision 3 bacterium
GAAGACTTCACGGGCCAAGCGTAGTCCGAGTCTTCCTCTCATTAACACCCAACTTCAGTTGGGTGAACCACGCCCCCGCTGCGGTCCAACCGTTTCAACGGTTTCCCCTGACTTTTGCCCATAATGAGCAGCCCAAGTGCTATCGCACGTGGCAGGGCCAAATAACTTTTTGGGGCAGACGGAAGCTAAGGCCCGCTATTCTCTGGTACAGTCTCTTGCTCGTATCTGGTTGCAGCAGAACAGGATCCATAGAAGTTACTTGGAAGAATTGCTGCCACGCCCGCCTTGGCGAATCGACCCAGCTCCGTCTCACAGTCTCCCCCGTCCGCCGCCATCGCCGGGCCGGCATGGCCATGATCGGCAAGGGCCTTCAGGGTCGCCTCGGGCATGGTGTCGGTTGCGTACTCATATTGCGTGCCTTTCCTGCCTGCAATCTAGGTCCGGGGTGCGGGGGTTGTCAAAGGGAGGCTTCCCACGCGGGCTAAAACCGGGCCAGCGCCAGGGTCGGATCACGTCCCCGTTCTTCCTTTCACCCTTTATAGGTGCACAGAATCGGTCACTTGAACCGCTTCGTCCCTGTTTGCAGCGGGTTACGCCCGTTTTGGACGAAACCATCCTGCCCTCTGACCTCCGTCTTCTGACCTCTGACCTCCGATCTCTGTCTTCCAGTCCCGTAGTCCATCTACTGTAGTCCGGTAGTCCCATCATCCGTGGTCTTCCCGGGGCCCAATCGCGCCGTTGTCCCGAAGCCCATCCACGAGGCCAACCGTTGCAGTCTGGGGCACTTAACGCCAAAAACGCTCCAGAAAGCACTATATGTGGGGTACTCCCAAAGCGGTAAACCACTACAGGTAGTGGGCTTTGGCTGGTCCCAGTTTCCAATCCCAAAAGCGCGCCTCGCAGGGCAGGCCGGACCAATATACGGACGCCTTGCGGTGGTTAGCCTTTAGCCTTCAGCCTTCAGCCTTTCGGGCGCATCGCCCGGCTCAGTGACCGCCACTTCTCGCACGCAGCCAACCACCCCGAACGTGCCAACGCCGCCCAAGCGCCGATCCCTATCGCCAGCGCAATAGTTTAAACTTCTTCCACGGCCACCGCGGGCATAATACCCTTAAGAATAGCGCCCGATGAAGCTCGAAGACAAACTCCGTTCCGACGTCAGCTCCAAAAAGCTCCTGCCACTGCCCGCCGCCCTGCAAGGCGTTACCAAGGACCGGATCACCGAGGTGCTCCACGCCCTCGACCGGGAGTCCAAGGATCGGGTGGACGCCATCTTCGCCCTGCTCGACGATATAAACCCGAACCTCTTCTTTGAGGCCGCACAGAAGGGGCTCAAGTTTTGCCACGGAGCCTCGACGGCTCACATCGCCTGCCACGTCGGAGTACTCCAGCGCAAAAGCGGAAAGCTCGACCGCGAAGGCCGCGACTACTGGCTCAAGCCGCTCTGGGAAATCGGGGCCCTCGAAAAACTCTACTTCGATCCAGAAGCAACCGATTTCCTGCCCGGCCACCCTGTTGCAAAGTCGCCGAACTCGGCATACCGCATTGCCCCGGCCTTTCTGGAAATCCTCAAAGCGTCGGACACCGAGCGCCCCGCTCTCCTGACAGCGTGGGCCAGCGAAGACGCCACTCGCGCCCGCCTCCAGGTCCAGGCGACGCTGGCAGCGGCAACCCGGACCAGAGTTGGCACACCACACATGGAGTTGATCACCGCCGCCGCCCAGGTTTACGTGCCCAATTTCCTGCCTGGGTTCGAGGTTCTCTACATTGACGCCACCGATGGTCAACGCGTCACACCCGAGCAGGAGCAAGCCCTTCAGAAAGCCGGCATCACCATCCAGCTCGGCGACTCCATGCCCGACATCCTGCTCTGGAACCAAAAGATTGACAAACTCTGGGTTGTTGAGGCCGTGACCAGCGACGGCGAGGTTGACCGCCACATAGTCGAGAGCCTCACCCTCCTCGCCGAGCGCTCCGGGAAAAAGCCCATCGGCTTCACCACCGCCTACATGACCTGGAGGGCCGCTGCGACGCGGCAGGGAAAGACGGTTAGAAGGAGATGCTCCAAGTCGGGTAGATACCCCTTGCCCTGGCGAAAATCCCCACCAGGTCCAGCTCGAGAAATTCGCCCGTGGTTATGTTCACGAACACGAACTTGAAATTCTTCTTAAGGCTCTGAGCCACCAACACCTCGGCAGCCGTTAGCCCAAAGAAGTATCCGGAGAAGTCCGGTTTCAACTTCTTCCGCGTGGACTTGATCTCGAAGATGGTAATCTTGCCAAGGTGCTGCTCCATCTCCGCTAGATCGTCAAGGTTCACCCTGCCGGACGTGCGGACGATGTCAAAAGCCTTCCCATACACAACCATGCCCCGCTTCGCGAACGCGACGGCAAGATTCTGCTTCTGCCGTGCGGTAGGGATCCAGAATCCGGCATCCTTGGCCACCAGGATCGCAGCGGCCTTCCGCGCCGTGGACTGCCCAGATATGAAAGGTTCAGCCATTTAGAAGCCCCCTCTTTTGGTGGCTCTGCGAGCGGCCACCTCGCACCTCGACGCACGCTCGGCGAACAATTTCGCGAAGACAGCAAGGTCAATTCCTATGGCGTCGCAGAACGCCGCAGTTTCAACGAAGTCCATCCTCCTCTCGCCAGTCTCGATTTTGCTCACATAACTCTGGGGCAGGCCCAGCATCTTCGCTACGTCAGCCTGCGTGAAGCCCTTGCTCAGACGCAGTTCTTTCAACAGCGCGCGGAATTCGTCGTTTGACTGCGTGAAGGCACTCTTCGACACGGACCGCAGTTTAAGCACCGCGCCCCGAATAACCCAAATTGGGATATGTCAGTTCAGAGGAGAAAGCAGGGAAAGCTGCCAGCGGAGGGCAGGAGTCGGCGGGCAAGTTGCGCCGGGTGCCCGCCAGCGAAGTCCGCACCGATTACGCTTACCAGGCAAATTCCGGTACACCGTTAGTATCGCCAGACCCGCAATCAAAACGAACGTAGGGAATCCGCTGGCGATAAAGCGCTCGGAAAATGCGGACGAACGCCTTGGAGAATCCGAACTCCCGGAGCTCGGCGATCTGCCTCCGGTGGTTACCACTGTCCCGCAAGACCGCGAAAATATCGCCCGGCGACCCGCTCTCCGCGTCCACTGGATCGATGCAAGCAATGTGACCAGGAGCGTCCGGCCGGCCAATCAGGCTGCCGTCCTCCTTGGTGATATACTTCGTCGATACATCGGCGATTTGGTAAATGTCAAACTCTGGCTTCTTCATGTTTGCTACCTTCCGTTCAGGTTTCCGCCCTTTGGCCCGCTTCGGCGCCCATGCCGCTTGAACCGCTGCACTTCCCGATCCTCAAGAAGGTGGTCTCGCCCACGCTTCTCCGCAACCAAACGCCCGTCCTTAATCAACTGCCTCACCCGCACCGGCGTCACCCCGAGGATCTGAGCGGCCTCTTTCGTAGTGACCATGATCATCATCCAAAGTTGTACGCGTCGTTGACGGATCAATCAACCGTATTCAGACCGCGAGGCGCATGCACGACTAGCAACTGGATGTGTCCAGTTGCTTTAGAGTGAGCTCTTTAGCCGGGCAGACCGTTGCGCTCCGCGCCCCCGTCGTCCCACCCTCACTGCTTCCGCAACCGGTAGAAGCTGCTGCCCGCGGAGACCATGTTCGTAATCGCGTAAACGCTCCCAGACACGGCTGGTGCTTTCGTGATAGTCTGTCAGTCCGCCCCGGTCAGCGTCGGCGAGGGGCGTTGCCGGGTCAGCGGGGCGAGTGGCTGGAAGCCCTCGTGACCGCTTTCGTCAGGGGGCAGTTAATGAGATTGTCATATTCTTAGTAGTCGTTGGTTGGCGGGGGCGGCGGGGCGGCTCTTGCTCCTTTGCTGCCGCAACCACGCCAGATGACCTCGGGTGCCCAGGTTCAGCCGCTCCGCAGTCCAGGCCAGCGGCAGCGTCGTCTGCGACCGCAACTCCCAGGCTAAATCCACTTTCCTCGGCTCGCCCCGCTTCCGCCTCCTGCACCACTTTCAGCCTTTAGCCTTTAGCCTTCAGCCTTTCCTGCGACTTCCCCCGGTGGGCCAGTGGGTAGTGGACACGCGGCGATCTCAAGCGTAGAATCCGGGCATGGCAAACATCGAGACTCCTGCCAACCTGCCGACTGACTGCCTGGAAGAATTTGAGGCAGCCGCGCGTCGGCCTCTGCCCTTGCGTTGGCGCTACGCCTTTATTCACACCTATAAGCCCGTGCTCGATGACGCCTCCTTCCGCTCGTTTGACACCATGGAAGACTACCGGCGCTGGTGCGAACAGAACCTTCCTGACTGGCTCGGGTATGCCCGCGTTTGAATATCGGCAGGCCGAAGAAGTCCGTGATGTGTTCGCACGCCACGGCGTACGCTACTTGTTCATCGGCAAATCCGCCGCCATCTTGTTGGGCTTCCCGGACACCACGCAGGATGCCGACCTGTTCGTCGAGAAGTCGCCTGCCAACGGCGCAGCGCTGGTCATCGCCCTGCGCCACCTGGGCTTCGCTCTAAGTGAACCGCAAGCCGACGAGATTCGTCGCGGCAAGGATTTCATTCAGCTCAAGAACGGCCCGTTTGACCTCGACCTGGTGTTCGCGCCCGACGGACTGGAACACTTTGAGGACTCGTGGAACCGGCGCGTGGAAGTGGAAGGCTTCCCCGTTTGCCACATTGACGACATCATCGCCAGCAAGACCGCCACCAATCGGGTCAAGGACCGCGAATCGCTGCCGCGCCTGCGCTCATTCCGCGACTACTGGCTGGCCAAACACCGCCGTTGACTATTCGAACCGTGGACAATAGTCCAACTTGCTCACAGGCGGCGAAGATTTAACGCAGAGACATCGCGCGGCCAAGCCGCAGCCAAGACCAAACCGGGCTTAACGCAGAGACGCAGAGGAACGCGGAGAAACGCAGAGAAGAAGAACTCTCTGCGACTCTCTGCGTCTCTGCGTTGAATCTTCGCCGCCGGCGAGCAAAGCGGGATATAGCAGTGCAGAGAGTCGCAGCGCAGCAAAGCCGCAACGGAACAGGACAGGCAGACAGGAATATGGAAAGACAGGAAAATGGGGGTTGTCTTCATTTTGCTGTCTTTGGGTCTGCCTGTGCGCCCTCACCCGTATAGCAAGTTTTCCTGGCAGCTTGCGAACAACTTCGACTATTGCAGTGCAGAGATCTACTGGCCTTGGCGCCCGCCCTTTCGGTTCAATGTGGATGAAGTGCTCTCACCTGCCGGCCAGCGCTAGAACCAGATGGGTTACTGAACGGACCGCCTCGGCGCAAGCAATGGCCCGCCGATGAGCGTCCGGAATCAAGAGACGAAATGACAGGTTCGAGTAGTGCGTGCGGAACGGCCTCCTCGGGCAGCAGTGAGTCAACCTGATGACGAAAGAAAATTGGGAACGAAAGCTTTTGTACCTATTGACACCCGCCCTAATGGGTGACACCCGCCCTAATGTGTGACCCCTTTACCACCCGCGGGTCGTCAATGGCGGCAAGGACCCGCATCGGGCTCTGGCAGGGTGAGCCCAGGAAAGTCGAGCTGGCCTGGGAGTTGCGATCGAGGATGACGATGCCACTGGCGTGGATCTCGGAGCGGCTCAACCTGGGCCGCGAGGGCCTCTGGCGTGGTTGCTGCAGCGACGTGGCCAGAGCCAACAGGTTGTCCCCGCCGACCAATGCCTGCTCACAATATGACAATCTCATTAACTCCTTTACAGCCAGCGCGGCGGCGGCAAAGCAGTCCTTGCCAACGGGCCACAACATTAACACGAGATTCCCTCCGGCGACCGCCGATTTCCGCGCATACTCCAAGTCTGTGACGGATCTGACTTCCTTGTAGACACCCGCCCTAATGGGTTATCTTTACGGATGCGTTTCCCTTTGACCAGCCATCAAGCGGGCATTAGGGTGATCGTCGTCCTCGTGAATATGACATTCTCGCGAACTGACCCCAGCTCTGGGCCGAAACGAAAGCGGTGCGTGCCCTTACCCTCACCCGCCGCACCGGTGCCTCACGGCGAGCGGAGGCGGTAGAAGCGGGCGGGATAATTCGTCCACTGGGGATCGCTGAAATACATCTGGCTGCTCGTGAGGGTGTTGGTCTGGATCGGCAGCCAATGCACCAGGTCCGGCGAACTCTCCACCACCACAGCACCGGGTGGCCCGGCCAACCGCATCTGCAAACCCCCGTTCGCCGCTGCGAGGCTTCCGTTGCTGCACTGGAATTGCAGCGGAAGGTTCGGTGCACCTGAGACGTTAGGTGCAGCGATCTTGGCAACATTGAGGGGTGCCGGCGGCAGCGAATACTGGATCAACTGGTAGTTGACAGCCGCTCCGCCACCGGAGATGCCCACTCTCTGAATTTTGCCCACCGACCGCGCCCACCATTCGTCATGCACCTGGGTGCCGCCCGGAAACACTAAACTCCACCGCATATGTAACACGTCCGGGAAACTTCCCACCGGCACGGTGAGGGACGTGTGTTCGATCAACTGAATGGTAACGCTCGCCACCCCAATATAGACGCCAAACATGTAAGCGTCTGCTTTTACGGTGACCATTGACCCCACGGACATCTGTGCCGGGGCCATCAAGCCGCCAGCCATCCGAAGGGATTCACTGGGGAGGTCATCATCGCCAAACTGGCCGAATCGTCCGCCTATGGCCATGTATTCATCCCAGGTATCCTCGGGATCCAGTGTTGTCCGGTCCAAATAGGCCGCAGACACGTGCACACAGTTTGTCGTGTAGCTGATCACCGGACTGTGTCCGGTATAATTGGTAATGACATAATTGGTGGATGTGACGTCATAACGAACTTTGGCCGGGTTTCCGTCCCAATCCGTCCCGTCATAAAGCCACTCCGCGCCCAACGGCAACGGGAAGTAATCCACCAACGTGAACATCTTCGCGTAGGTGAACTTCACAGTGTTGGTCTGGGATCTGTTGCCCGTCGCGTCCTCAGCCCACACCTCAAACTTGTTCGTCGGCTGCTCCAGCGCCAGCGGTGCCGACCAAAGGCTGGTCCGCCCTGCGACCACGCCGTTCGCCGGCAACCAGTCCGGCGCGCCGTTGAGCCGATACCACACGTTGCTCACCCCCGCGTTGTCCATCGCCTTCCCCCGCACCGTGAACACCGCGTTGCTGATGCGCTGGTTGGCCGCCAGGTTCGTCACCGTGACCACCGGACAGTTCGTGTCGGCAAACACCACGGTCAAGGTTAGGTTCGATTGCATCACGAAGTTCAGCGTCGCATTCGTCACCGCCACCGGATCCAACCAGTTTGTCGCCACTTCCCAGCGCCGGAACTGGTGCCCATTCACGCCAGCCGCCTTCACAATCTGATTCAGCCCGATC
>CAIWJG010000252.1 GCA_903912925.1 uncultured Verrucomicrobia subdivision 3 bacterium
CCCACCCGGCGACTACATCGCCCGCAAAACCGCCATCTTGTAGGCCGGGTGCCCTCACCCGGCGACTACATCGCCCGCAAAACCGCCATCTTGTAGGCCGGGTGCCCTCACCCGGCTTCCCCATCTCGTCCCTAATGAGGATTGCTGCCCGGTTAACCGGCAGGCCGGAGGTCTGCCCCACGTTCCGAGCTGAACAGTTACGACCTGCGCAAACTCGACATCGTTAGGCTTCCCTGGCTACCTCCGGGCAAGCGTGTCAACCGCCTTCAGGGTGCCGTTCACGGCCGAGGCCACATTGTAGGTGCGCATCTTCTCGGCCAGCGCCGGCCGAAAATCGTGTCCGCGCTGTTTCATTTCCAACAGCAAGGCCAGCCGGTTGGCGAGCTGAGCTGCGTCACCGACGGGAAAAGTAAACCCGGTCTTGCCCTCGTCAATCAAGTCCGGCGCGCACCCTGCGGCGTCGGAAACAACCGCCGGCAACCCGCAGGCCATCGCCTCATTGACCACCAACCCCCAGGTTTCCCCCCCATCCGAAGGTAGCACCAGGCAATCGGCCGCCACGTAAGCCTTTGAAATCTCGCTCTGGTTGAGGAAACCGGCGAAGGTCGCAGATGGAAGCAGTGATGAAATGCTGACATTCTGAGAAGCTGAAATGCTGAAGTCGTAGAGCCGGGCTGATTGGTCAACTGCCGCCTCCTCGTCAAAAACGACCCGGCAACTCCCACGCAATTGATTGCCCAGCTCGCCGCTCCCCGCAAACAACAAATGTATCGGCCTTTTGATGGTGTCCTTTGAGTTCTTTGCGTTCTCTGCGGTTAGAAGTTGAGCTGCAGCGACGAGATCCAGCGGGCGCTTCTTCGGAATAAACTTGCCGCAAAACAAAACACAAAACGCGTCCCCAGGTATTCCCCACTGAATTCTGATCTTTGTTCGCTGGTCTTGTGGTCCTGTAGTCCTGTAGTCCTGTAGTCCTGTGGATTGACCACCGGCGGTTGATCCCCGACCACGGACCACGGACCACGGACCACGGACCTTCGCAGCCTCTTTTGCAAACCACTCATTATCCACGAAATGCGGAGCAAAGAACATGCGTTGGTCTTTCACTCCATAATGCTTGAGGTACTCCCGGTTGCGCTGGCCCACCACCAGGAACCCGTCGAACTGCCGGAGCAAGAGCCGATAAAGAATCTCCTTCGCAATGCGTTTGAGTGGCGACCGTGGCGTCCCGAGCTGAGAATCCCCCCGGACGAGCACGGGAACCCTAGCCCGTCGGCACGCCCGAACCGCCTGCCAGTAGCACTTGAGCTGCCACCCGCTGACGATGAAAGCGTCGAAGCGCTTCTTAGATTGGAGATCGGAGATGGGAGAGTGAAGAGAGGATGGGACACCAGAAGCCCTGCCCCATCTTATGATTTGCCGAATCTCTGGGTTATCGCAGCCGAAGAAATGGCCTGTGCCAGGCCGCCGTGAGACGTTATTCAGGAACCGGTGCTTATAGCCGGAAAGCAAATCAATATCCCAATCGAAAGCGATGCCAAAGCCGCCGTCGGCCTGACCCTTGGGCGTCTGGCGATGCGCGAAGAACACTTCCAGATCGACCTGCTGGGCCAGGGTCCGGAACCAGGGAGCCTGGTACTGGACCGGATGACTGGCGAGAATGCCGAGATACATTGGGGGGGGAGGACAACGGGACTACGGGACTACGGACTCATGGACTGAAAAGCTGAAAGGCTGAAAGCTGAAATCAGATCCCGCTCTTTCAGGGCTTCGCCAATCAGCCGAACAGTCGCAAGTCCTCCTGCCAATTCGTCGCTCCGTGGAGCACGCGGTAGATGTGCACGGCATCCGGCTTGATCTGGTAGAATACGAGGTAGTTTTGAAAAGGGCGCGGCAAGGGGCGAAACCGGATGCCGCGATGACGTCGGGCCGACAGTCGGGCCGCCGGTGAGGCTTCAGGTCAGCCGGCGATGAAATCAAACGCTTCGAACGCACGCTCCACAAACTGCACCGCAGCATCCGGATTATCGCGTCGGATGTAATGCGCGCCGCATACGAGGTCCTCGTCCGCCGCGCGATGCAGGATATAGCCGGTCATGCCCGGGCACGTTGGCAAATGGCCTGCTTCCGGCTGGCGGTGACCGGTGCTCCCGGACTTCGCATGCCGTCATCGAGCAGGCGCTCTAGCTCCTGCCGTGTGGCGAAGCTGGCGCCCCGCGGACCGGAACGTGCTTCAACCAACTCCGCAACCCGGATGCAATGCCGGATGTATTCAGAGGCGTTGGCAAATTCTCCGCTGCGGACACGCGACCGAATCGTCGGCTCGTAGTTCAACAAGGACACGTTCACTTGGGGAAGATTACGGCGGAGTCATACATTGTCAAGGTTTGCTATCCGGAGAGGTGGTCTCGTGATCAGAGATCAGAGGCAGTGGTCCCGCAGTCCTGCAGTCCCGTGATCAGTGGTCTTGTAGTCCTGCACCAAGCCCGCCAGCAAATCAACATCCCAATCGAAAGCCACGCCACCCCCCCCGTCCGCCTGCCCCACAGGCGTCTGGCGATGCGCGAAGAAGACCTCCAGTTCGACCTTCTGGGCCAGGATCCGGAACCAGGGAGCCTGGTACTGGACCGGATGGCTAGTGAGGATGCCGAGGTGCATGGGGGCCAAAGGGGACTACTGACTACGGGACTACGGGACTACCGACTCGGAAGCTGAAAACTGAAATCTGGAAGACAACGGGACGGCGACCCCACTAAAAGCGGAAATCCAGAAAGCAGACATCAAGGGCCAGGAATATGGCTCTTTCTCCGGATCCAGTATTCCGGGCGCTTTTTGCTGTGGGCGGTGGCAACGATCCAGACTGACTCAGCAGCAATTCTCACTATGGCCCTGTCACCCCCCGCCGGGTGAGGGCACCCGG
>CAIWJG010000253.1 GCA_903912925.1 uncultured Verrucomicrobia subdivision 3 bacterium
CCCTGATCCTCGCCTAATTTCCTCATCCCCTCAAAGAAAGTGAAGTGGGATGCAATTATTTGCATGTTTGGGGTTGACTATTACCTATAGAAAAGCTATATGTCATCCCCATGTCAGCCCGCTTGCCCCTGCTGCACAAGACGCCTTTCGTCTTGGACGCACGGCCCTTGCTTGAAGCGACCAGCCCCCACGCCGGCCTACTCAGTGTTTCCCGCGCTTACCGTTCCTTGGGCCTGCCCGCCCTGGTCGCCGTCAATTTGTCCCTGCGCCAGCGCCAACGCGGATTTGCCGAGGCGCAGTTCATCGAGTCGGTCTGTTTGCTCCAAGCCCTTGGGGGTGAATGTCCCGAGGACATGCACCTGTTGGCGGGAGATGACTGTCTGGCGCGCGGCTTGGGCTACGTACCTCCCAAAGCGACGGCGGTGCGGGAGTTTCTGGAACGGTTCCACGATCAGAAGCTGGAGGGGTTGCGGCCGAAGCGGGAAGTGCAGAAGAGCTTCATTTTTCCGGCCAGCAAACCCGTGGAGGCCTTGCAACAAGTGCAGAGTGGTCTGGTACGGCGGATCGCCAAGCTGTATGAAAAGCAAGGCCAGCCGCAGCGGATCGCGACCATCGATCAGGACGCGACGATCATTGAAAGTCATAAGGAAGCGGCCTATAGCCATTACGAGGAAGGTCGGGGCTACCAGCCGATGGTGGCGGTGTGGGCGGAGGCGGACCTGGTAGTGGCCGATGAGTTTCGGGACGGCAACGTGCCGGCCAAGCAGGCTCCGCTGGGGTGCGCGAAACTGGCGTTTGCAGCGTTGCCCGAGACGGTGACCCAGCGGTATTTTCGAGGGGATTCGGCCTGTCATGAGCACGAGTTGCTGGACTGGCTGAAGCATCCGGATCGGGAACAGGAACCGGGCGGGCGGATTGGGTTTGCGGTCAGTGCGGTGATGAGTTCCGCCTTGGGCGAAGCGCTCCGGAAGATAGCGGAGGTTGGCTGGCAGACCTTCGGCCAAGAGGATGACGGCACCTTGCGGCAATGGGCGGAGGTGGACTTTGTGCCCGGGGAGAAGAGCGAGCACAAGGAGAGCCAACCCTTGAGGTATGTGGGACTGCGCTTGCTCAAAGCGCAGGGGGTGTTGTTTGCCGACGGTAGCGACCGACATTTTCACGCGGTGATCACCAATCAGAAGCTCGAGGGTGGCCGCTTGTTAGATTGGCATCGGGAGAAGGCTGGGACGGTGGAGCACACCCATGACGAGGCGAAGAATGAATTGGGTGGGGGCCATGTGCCCAGTCAGCGGTTTGGCGTCAACTCGGCGTGGTTCAAGCTGGTGCTGGTGACCTATAACATCATTAGTGCGATCAAGGGGCTGTGCTTGGAGGGGGAAGAGCGGAGCGCGCGTATGAAGCGATTTCGGTTGCTGCTGATCCATGTCGCTGGGCGGATGAACCGCAACAACTGTGTGATGGGATTGCGGCTATGCAACAACACTGCGGCGCTCAAGCGGATGCAGAAAGTGTGGCAGGTGTTTGAGTTGCCGACGCAGGCGACGGCCGCCAAAGCGCTGGGGAGGCGGGGTGGCTAGGGCCCCGCCGCCAGAGGGTTTTGAGCGACTGCACTATAGAATGCGGCCCGCAGGAAGTGTTTCTAAATCAATGGGTTGCA
>CAIWJG010000254.1 GCA_903912925.1 uncultured Verrucomicrobia subdivision 3 bacterium
CTCGTCCCCGGTTGCGTTCGCCAATCACGAAGACCTGGGGACGAGCCGTCCCCGCCCCTGCCGCGTGCGCTTGGGCGACCTGAACAGTTACGCCCGGTCTTTGATTCAGGTGAGTCTGCCCTGCTTGCTTCGTGGCGGGGGCGAACACTCCATGAAATCGCCTTGGATTTCCGTGAAGCCGGAAACGGTAGCCCATCCGGTGCAGCAGTGATCTGACAACCAGCTCCGGCTTGGTGTTCTTCCCCCGGATACGGCTCATGTTCCAGGAGCGGCGGGCTTGGGTCAGGTGGTCTTTGTTCACCGGCCGGAATTTAACAGCGAAGGCGCGAAGACGCGAAGGTTTGTTGGCCAGACGACTACCATGCCCACGTCACGCCATCGAGTCCTGCCTTGTCGGCTCCGGGAGCGAATATCGGGGGCGCTAGTTCCCCGAAGAGCCCACCTGCGACGTCTCCACCAACCGCGCCACGGCCTGGCCGGCAACACCGTGCGCATGAGCCGAAAAACGGTCACACGGTGTCAATAAACCTGTTGCAATTCTTCGCAATTTGTCTCATATTCCTGCCGGGTCTGCGGTGTCTGAACGTCGGTTTCATGCCGTCGAAGGGTAACCTTCTTAGGACACAGGCGGGCCTAATTTGTTTGCAGCGGTCAGCGGTCGCTTCGGCGTGCAGTAGTTGCGGCTGCCTTCGTAATTCTCAGCCTGTTGCCCGTTCGGGAGCTGCGGTGCCCGATGCGCTGGCCTTGGAGAATAGCAAATCCAGCTTTTCCAGGCAAAAGCGCGACCATGATTCGTAACCGGCAGGATCGTTCACCGCTTCGGTAATCGGGATAAACTCGGGACCTGCGATGCCGCTGCGCCGGCCTGCGAAACTTTCGTTGGCCACGTGCATAATGTGAACCACTCCGAAATGGACCTGTCCAACTTCGGTGCTGTCATCATTGATCACTGCGACGGCGGTTTCTTTCACTTCATCGACTGCCACTTCCTCCATTACTTCGCGCCGCATGCCCTCATGGTAGCCGCCGCCGGATGAGAAGAGTCCGTGATCTTCCTCGGAAATGTGCCCCCCGATTCCGACGGAAAACAATCCGTGCAATCGTGTTTCCTGGCCGCCTCGGCCCCGCCGATACCGCAGTATTTTGTCGTTACAGATAATCAGGACGTAGGGGATAAGCTGTTTGTAGCGCTTGTCTTGTTCGGCCTCACTCCTGTTTCTGTACACAAGTTGCGAGGAGGAGGTTACAACGGGGAGATACTTCTCAACTTCCAAGCTAAGTCCTTGGAACAAGCCCAGGTCTTCGAGAAGTTTCCGCTCAAAACAAAGCACTCTTTCTTCGGTTGCCATTCTCTCATTTGCCATTCCGTTTCGCGGTTAGCAATATTGAACATTCACGGTGGGAGTTTAACGGCGGAGGTGCGAGGATTTGTCACCCACAGAGGGGCACAGATTACACAGATTTACCGGTCGGGATTTCGCCGGCAGAGGCGGCAGGTTTCTGCTGGCTCTCACACAACCGGGCAAGTTGCAGCCCAAAGGGGGAAAGGTTCACCGCGAAATACCCGAAATACGCGGGAAGCAAACGAGGGAGGTGACCTCTATCCCAGGGATCGAACGCAGCACACTTCGTCTGCTCGCAGCGGTTCCAGAGCGGATTCCGGGACAGTAATAACGGCCAGCGTGTCGCCAACGGCGTTGAACACTTCGGCGCTGTAGCCATTCTCGCCGTCACGGGCGACGTGATGCTCCACCAGCTTCACGATGTCGCCGCGCTTCAGCCGTTCTTCCGGAACGTCGTGCGTCAACACCACATCTTTGTAGAGTTCAAACTTCATTCGGTGCTTCGCTTATCTGGCAACAAGGTAACGAACTTGGTGACGCGCGACAAGTGTTCGGTCATCCAAATCGCCCGCACCGCCAGCGCGACACCATTTGGGCCGGTCAGGCTGCCGCGAATCTCGTAGTATTGGCCGAACTGGTTGGACTTTCCGGGCACCGCCTCCAGCGGGAGCAGTTGCGCGCGCAAGTCGCGTAGCAGTTGCTCGGCGTTCTCCAGCCGGTAGCCGGCCCGCTCAAGAAAAGCGGACTTGTCCCCCCGTGCCTGGGGGATGAGCAGGTATTCCGTCGCCTTCTCTCTGGGAATAATCGTGTTGGCGGGCAGCTTCATTTCGCGATCGGCGCGGATTCCAGCAGCCCATTGGCTTGGGCCTCTTTCACCAGCGCCTCTGGCAAGTCCAGTTGAATCGTAGCACTCATGCCGTTCCCAACATGGAAGCAAGTGCCCTGGCGTGTCAACCTACCGCTTTTTCGGGCATTGTGTTTTTGGCGCGAATACGCGACCTGTTCCAGGAGCGGCGAGCTTTGGTGAGGCGGTCTGTGTTCACGGAGGGATTCTTACCGAGTGCAGGGCATCGTCCGGCCGGTACGAGTGCTGCGCCGCGCTGGCAGGAGGCGAGCTTCAAGCGCTCCCCCATGAGATTGTAATGTTTTGCTTGCGCCAAGAGGCGAGGTGACGCCAGGGGAGTTCAACGACAAGAAGAGCGCCCCGAAGCCAGACAGACAGGCCTCGGACACCCTAAAGGGTGGACTCCAAACCTCCCAGACCAGCCAAAATGAGAACTGCTGGAGTTGACGTGCGCGGGCGCTTGGATTAGTACTTTCCACATGATAACTACGAATCTAACCATCAGCCAGTTGGCTAGTTCTGCGCCCAAGGCCATCCGCGAGACCGAGGAAGTGGGCGTTCGGGGGATCACCCGGAACGGCAAAGCCGTCGCCTTTCTCGTATCCCGCGACGTAATGGAGTCCATCCTTGAAACGATGGAGCTACAGAAGAACCGAGAACTGATGGCCCTGGTCAAAGCCGACAAAGCAGGCCGAATTAAGTTTACCACGCTGACCGATGAAGAATGAAGTCACCGTTTCGGAACAGGTAACTCAGTTTCTTGGGGCGTTAGCGCCCGAACCCAAGAAGAAACTCCGCGCCGGCATTCGCAGCCTTGACTCCGACCGCGGAGACATCAAAGACCTGGTGGACGCACTCACCGGTTACAAGCGGTTAAGGGTCGGCCACTTTCGGGTAATCTACCGCGAAGCTTTTGAGAACGGCATGCCCGTTCGCAAATGCCTCTGCGCTGAACGCCGCAACGTCGTTTACGAGGTATTCACCGAGATTCTGCTCAGCGACCTCACCTAATCTCTGACTGGGCGGATTGATCTGGAGAAGGTGGCCGACGCCGAAGCGGTTGGCGTGTTGGCGGTTCTATGAGTGTCTGGCGTACTACGAGGATCACCGTGGGGAGATTGACGTGCTGGTGGCCCGCCAGATGGCTGCACCTACGCCGTGAAGTTCCTGCTGGACCGCGACGTGCCGGACGACATTGGCTTCGTGGGAGTTTAACGGCGCAGACGCGAAGGCGCGAGGGGCGGAGATCCGAAACCCGAGATCCGAAAACCGAAGCAACCGGCTGCCGATAGCCATTCGGCCTTCGGATTTCGAGCTTCTTTCGGCACTGAAGGTTAGATCGAACTCACGTTCGATGCTACGTCCATTCGGCCTTCGGGTTTCGGATCTCCGCGCCGCCGCGCCGCTGTCGGCCAAAACGGCTTTGGCATGCGTGAGACCGAGCCTCAATGATGCCTCTAATGCTGCGCGGGCAGATGCGGAGCGCCGTATCCGGTCAAAACAAGGGTGTGTTCAGCGCCGGCGCCAATGGCGACGGCATTTGTCAGCGTCGTTGGGAAGTGGCATTGGCCATTCCAGCCGGCGCCCCAGGCCACGACGGTCCCGTTAGTCAGCAGCGCGACGGAGTGCGCTCCACCCCCGGCCAGAGAAACGGCCGGAGGCATGCCGGCCGGCGGTGAGCACTGGCCCATAGCGTTATCGCCCCAGGCCACCACCCGGCCGCCATTTTGCAACGCCAAGCTGTGATACTCCCCGGCGCTGACGGCAACCACATTTGTTAACCCATAGGGCACGCTCGACTGTCCGGCGTAGTCACCTTCCGCGTCGGTATTCTCCCCCCAAGCGACGACCCTGCCGTCCGCTCGCAATGCCAGGCTGTGGTTTCCGCCGGCAGCCACCGCTGTCACATTAGAAAGCCCCGCCGGCACCGACGTCTGCCCCCAACTGTTGTCGCCCCATCCCACCACGGTGCCATCGGCCCGGAGGCCCAGGCTGTGCCAGGTGCCCGCGGCAATGGCAATGACATTGGACAGTCCCGCCGGGGGCTGCGCCTGGCCATAATCGTTCGCACCCCAGCCGAGGACCGTCCGGTTCGCCCGGAGCGCCAGGCTATGGTAGCCGCCAGCGGCGATTCTGAGTGCTCCGCTTAGGCTGCCGGGCACATCACACTGCCCATCCCAATTGTTGCCCCAGGCCACGACGCCCCCTTCCGGTTTCAAAGCCAGATTGTGCCATGCGCCCGCCGCAATCCCGACGACGTTGCTCGCGGCTGCCGGGGGGCGGAGCTGGCCCAGGGAATCATCTCCCGAGATGACCAGCGGCACAATCGCGAACCAGGCGTTGGAACTGGTCAGGGCGGCATAAGTGTTGGTCACGCGGACGGAATAGATGCCGACATCTCTAGGCAGTGGATTGGTGATCGTATAAGCGCTCGTCGTAGCGCCGGGAATCTCGGCTCCGTTAAAGCGCCACTGGTAGCTGATCGGGGCCTTGCCATTGGCAACGACCGTGAGGGTCACGGGCGCTCCGTTGAAGCTGCATTGGCTTACCGGTTGGTTGAGAATGACCGGCAGCGTCGGCCCGGGAGAGAAGTGGTATGGCAGCACGTCCGGCACGACATAGACCTGCGTGGTAAACTTGTAAGGCAACACACTGCTGCCGGGATAAGTCAGCTCGACCATGAAGCCCGTCCAGCCCCGAACCGGTACGGGCACAGTGCCAACGTACACGCCGCCGCCCTGGTTCGTCAGCACCGAGCTTTGCCATGCGGGTCCGATCGCCTCCACCCGGAAGTCGCGGGCGTTGGGGTTAGTGGCCTGCCAGAGCTTGACTTCGATGGGGCTGCCCTCGGCCACCACGCGAACGGAGTTGCTGTTCTGCAAGGTCCACGAGAACTGCGGCAGGGGCGCCTGCGCCAGCACCGCCTGGTAGCAGGCCTCAATCGTCATGGCGGCGTCAGAGCCATACAGGGAATGGTCCGTATTGGGCACGTAGCGGAGGTGTTTCACCCCAAGCAGGCTGTCGAAATAGAACTGCGAAGAATCCGGCAGGAAGAACTGGTCGCCCGTGTCGTTGATGATGAACTTAGGCATAGTGAGCCGCCTCAGGTACTGGTACGGGTCAACAATGTTCATCAACGCCGCCATTTCCGGCGTGCCAAACCAATCCATTATACCGCTGTTCTGGTAGTCCTGAATCGCGGGGGCCCAGAAGCCATAAGCATCGTAATGATGCATGAAGGAGATCTGAACGTTGAGCACGTCAATGACCATTGGGATGATGGCTATCACTCGTTGGTCCACCGCTCCCGTCAGCCAGGTCGTCCAACCCCGCTTCGAAGCGCCCGCGACCACGAAAGCCCCGACCTTGACCCCGCCGCCCGGTGCGCTGCCGCAAAACGCGGTCACCGTGTCCATCGCGCGCACCGCCGCTTTGGTCATCGGCAATTGCGCCGGCCAACGCGCGTCGCCCGTGCGCAGATACTGATCCCAGCTATAGGCAATGATGCTGTCCTCGCTGCGGTTGATGGTCTCCCCGGCAAACACGAGCGGCTCGTTGGGCACCATCCTCAGTTCGGTGACGATAGTCTTGGTATCCAACGCGGCTTGAATCAATGTAGGATCACCGCTGGTCGGCATCGTTCCCGGGTTGCTGCCCCCGCTGATAAAGAGCAGCGACTGCGAATTCGTCACCCCGGTTGGCGCAACGATAATCAGCCAATGCTTCCACAAGGTCTGGTTCACTTCGTTAGTGGTCAGCCAGACCTGCGATCGCATCTCCAGAACGTAGGTCGTTTGCCCGGCGCCCGGAATGGTATTCATCAGCGTATAGCCGTAGTTGGTATCGGGCGCGGCCACGTAAAGATCCAGGGGCGTCAGTTGCACCGACCGGTAGAACCGCCGCGGAAAATTAGTCGCGCCGGTGTCCAGGCAGGCCGAAGTCAGATTGGTTTGGCACAGGTTGGTCAGCGTGCGCCAGTCCAGCAGGTTGGTGGAGGCTTCGATTCGGTGCCACTGCCCGGTTCCGCCCGTAAGCGTCACCTGGACCAGCCGGTTGGAGGAAATGCTGGCTATGCCGACCTCCACGGCTCCAGCGCTGCTTGCAAACAGAAGGAGAAGGCAGGCCCCGAAGACGGCCCAGACCGTGGTTAAAAGAGGTTTGCGAGGGAAGCGTGGTTCGCACGCGACTCGACCAAAGGAGAACGGGCTATTGCTCAGATTCATAATCCACCACTGTTGCAGAGCGTTATTGCAAGTCGCGCGCCGGTTGTCAAACGACAATTTACTATTTCTTATGCTGCAAGGCCAATTCATGAAATGGGCGGGGAGCAGGGCGGTTCTAAGGTTCTCCCGCTCCCAGCGAGTAGCGCCCTGTAGGCCGCGTGCCCCCACGCGGCGTTCGGGCTTAAATCCGAAGCTCGAAAACCGAAATCCGAAGGGCGTGCGGGCGGCTAGGATCACTCTGCGAGGCGCGCTGCTGGGAAAGGCAATTGGGAGCAGCCAAGGTACACTACCTGTAGGGGGTGACCGCCTTCGAAGAACCCCACTTATAGTGCTTTCCGGACCGGTTTTTGCGTTACGTGCCTCAGAATGCAACGGTTGGCCTCGTCGCTGGGGTTGGGGCCGACGGTGCGATTGGGACCCAGGAAGAACCTGCCGTATTCTGGCGTAACTCTATCGCCTGGAGGGTGTTGCGGTTCTTGAAGCCCTTCTCGCACGACTCCCCAGGATAGGGCCATCGCCCTTCTGCCCCGCGATGGTCCGGGCTGGACTAAACCACCCTTCAGGATTGGCTGTAGTGTGGCTTGGCGAATCCTCGATGTGCTGCTGTCGGGCTCAAGGTCTTGGCCACGCGGCGCGACATGCTCAGGGAATGCCCCTCATAGCCGGGCGATTCCAGGCGGCTGATTTGCTGCCGCGAAATCCCGGCCTGGTGAATCCTCGGTAGTTGAAAGGGATTGAATGGTTCGGACGGCAATGGCAGATTCTATTGAAACCGGTTAGACTGTCCGATTATGAGCACCAAAGACGTTCTGCTGGAAGTAGCGGAGAAGCTGCCGCAAGACGCCAGCTTGGCCGATGCTATCCATGAGATCGAGTTCCGTCAGGCCGTCGAGCAGGGCCTCGCGGAGTTGGACCGCGGGGAAGGCATTCCCGTCGAGCAAGTCAAAGCCAAGATTCAGCAATGGGCCGAAAGGTGATCATTTCGCCTTCCGGCGAATCCGATCTCTCGGACATCGTTGCTTATGTCGCCCGGCACAATCAGGATGCGGCGATACGGCTGGGCAATGCGTTAATCTCACGCACTGAGTTACTCGCGGAGTTCCCGGAGATCGGCCGCACCGTGCCGGAGTTCCGACGGTAGGATCTGCGTGAGTTCATTCACGGGTCCTATCGTATCATCTACCGGCTTCGGACCGACCAGCCCATCGTAGAAATCGTGCGGTTCTGGCACGCGGCACGCGGGTTCCCGCAAATACCTTCGGCATGATCCAGGCGACTGAAGATGGCTTGGACATGCGTTGACTGTTTGCACTTCACACAAACGGGCCAGGGGTTTACTCCTCTGCGGCAAGCGGAGCCAGCGCTTCCAGAAGTGCCTGGCAGGGGTGGGCCGTGTCGGAGGCGAATTCGCGGAGCAGCGGTAGCGCCGCCTTCCAGCAGGGGGAAAGCGGCGGCAGCAGCGCGTCGTCGAGTGACGCGGGTTCGGGGAACCGGTGCTGGACGGCCAGGGCGCAACCCAGCGGTGGCACAGCCTCGAGCAAGGCGGCGCGCGCTTCCTCGCTTAACCCGGCATCGTAGAGGACGCGGGCCATCTTGAGCTTGCGGGCGGCGCGCTGGCGGTGGGCGGAGAGCTTTTCCAATTCGGCGGCGGAGAGTGGCGGCGGGGCGGTCTCGGCGGCTTCGGCGGGCCAAAGGGGGCGGGTGGCGCGGGTGGTCTTCGTCAGCAGGCCGGCGTCAATGAGCCGTTGCAGGGCTTCGTCGGTGGCGCGGTCGATCACTTCCAGGCGCACGGGGGACAGCGGGTCCCACTGGCCTGGGCCGAAGTATTCCTCGTGCAGGGTGCCGAGTTGCTCGCGGTACTGGGCGGCATCGCGCTCCACCACGACGTAAAGGACTGAGTGGGGTGCGTCATTCGGGTAGCGCTCTTCGCAGCGGAGCAGGGCACCGTTGATGCGTTTCTGGGCGGCAGCGGCGAAGCCTCGCGGGCGGTCTGCCGGAAGAGGCGGTTTCACCTCGCGCGCCTCGGGCTTCGGGCCTTCGGCAGGCTGGGTGACGAGTTGTTGTAGCTTGGCCAGGAAGGCCTGCCGTCCGGTTTGGAGCTTGATCTCCTTGAGGTTGCCCATGCGGTCGAGCACACCGTCGGCCAAGGCTTGCTTGTTGGAGAGCGTAGCCAGCATCCGGTGCTCGATGGTCTTCTCGGAGATGAGATTGATGACCGTGACCGGGCGCGTCTGGTGCTTGCGCCAGGCGCGGGCGATGCGTTGTTCCAGCTTGGCGGGGTTCCAGGGCAGGTCGCAGTTGATGACGACGCTGGCATTCTGGAGGTTGAGGCCCGCGGCGCCCGAATCGGTGCTGAGAAAGACCCGGCAGAGCGGGTCGGATTTGAAGGCGTTGATCTCGGCCCGGCGGCGCTTCTGGGGGACCGTGCCGGTATGCCAAGCGAAGCCGAGCTTAAGCCGGCCGCAAGACTCGCGGGCGAGTTCAAGCATCCGCTGCCACTCGGAAAAGACAATCACCTTCA
The DNA here is from genome assembly GCA_903912925.1 of uncultured Verrucomicrobia subdivision 3 bacterium. Lineage (GTDB taxonomy): Bacteria > Verrucomicrobiota > Verrucomicrobiia > Limisphaerales > UBA8199 > PALSA-1440. The sequence goes on from CAIWJG010000254.1 coordinate 8,932, forward strand.
CGTCGGGGTTGTCGCGGCACTCTTCGAGGAGCTTCTCCAGTTCCGCTTGTTTCGGGCAGGCGCGGTGCTCGGGGTTGAGGATGTAGTCGGTGTCGCAGACCATGCGCATCATGTTCAGATGGCGTAGCAGCTTGTCTTGCTCCTGCTGGGTGAGCGGGCGGCGTTTGGCGATGGAGGCCAACTGGGCAACGATGTGCTCGTGGCCGTCGTACTCCCCCTGCTGCTCGGCGCTGAGTGGCACGAAGTGGTTGCGGTCGGAGCGCTCGGGCAGTTCGGTCTCCACGTCGGCTTTGCGGCGGCGGAGCATGTGGGGCTTGATGCGCTCGTGGAGCTTGTCGAGGTTCCGGTAGCCGGCGGGGCGGCCACGGTCGTCGAGGTCGTAGTATTCGCGGTTAAACCGGAAGAGCGGCCCCAGCAGCGACGGGTTAAGGAAATCCATCAAGGAATAGAGCTCGTCAATGCGGTTTTCGATGGGGGTGCCGGTAAGGATGAAGGCATAGCGGCTGCGCAGGCGTTTGATGGCCTGGGTGGTCTTGGTGCTCCAGTTCTTGATGCGCTGCGCTTCGTCCAGCACGACGATGTCGGGCTGAAGGTGCTGGTTCACTTCCAGAGCGTCGGCGAGCATCTGCTCGTAATTGACGATGGTGAAGAACGGTAGTGGGTCGGGCGTCCCGCCTGCTTTCCTGCCGGCGGCGAGCTCGTAGGCTTTCAGCCGCTTGATCCGCGCGCCGAAGACGAGCTGATAGGGCAGATCCGAGAAGCGCTGAATCTGCTCCTCCCACTCCGTCTTCAAGGAGGCCGGGGTGACGACCAGCACGCGGGCGGCCTGGCCAAGCCGGTGCAGCAAGGCGCAGGCAGCAATGGCCTGGATAGTCTTGCCCAGCCCCATTTCATCGGCCAGCAGCGCGCGTTCGGTGAAGGCGAGGTGCAACATGCCCTCGCGCTGGTATGGGAAGATGGGAACTCGGGTTTCGTGCGCCGGCCATTCGCCGCTTTGCACCTTCATCTCATAGTCGCGACGGAGCTCTTTGCGTTCAGTGGCATGGCGCCGGCCTTCAAGCCAAGGCACGAGTTCCTGCGACAGACGCAGTGCAGGCACCGAGCCGGCGGCAAGCTGCTGGAGCGCCTCGATGGCTTCTTCGGGCAGTCCCTTGTGCAGAGAACCGTCCGCATCGAACCATGCCCGCAAGGGGGCGGGGAGGCGTTCGTTGGTGTTGAGCAGCCGGATCGAGTCGCTGACCGGATCGGGCAGCAGGTCGAACCGCGGCGTCCCGTCCGCTTCCGCTGTCCGGAACAGCCGTTTGAATCGCGCTTGAAGCTGCAACAGCACGGCTTCGATGTGTTTGCAGGTGCCGAGACCATTGATGCGGAAATCAATGCAATCGCAGACGAACTGCCGCCGGCGCACATCGCGGATCTCGACCGAGTAGGTGAGGCCGCTGCCGGACCGGACGCGGAAGTTGGAGAAGATCGGATGGCGCGGGTCGGTGTTGGAGATGTGGAACTCCTCCGTGCGAGCGCGAGCGCGGCGGCGGTTGATTTCATCTTCGTCCGTCGTGCGCCAGTTATGCGGCGACGGCACGGCAATTTCCGGCGATGCTGGTTTTGGCATTGCCGGAATGATGCGGAAACAATGGGCGGAATCCAAGCGCAGTTGTCCGAAGTTATTCACCGCCTGTTCACAGTGGACCTGAGATAACCGAGGGGGGGGGGTAGCATCGAACGTGAGTTCGATCATTATTTCTGGCTCTTGCGCGTTCCCAAGTGGAGCTGCGGGGAATGAGGGGCGCATGAGTAGGGGTTTTGCGCGATGATTTGCGCCATGAGTGTGGCTGAATTGCGCATCCAGATTGACCATCAGAAGATCGCGGAGTTCTGTCGTGTACGCGGCATCCGCAAGTTGAGCCTGTTCGGCTCGGTGCTGCGCGAGGACTTCAATCCGGACCGCAGCGACGTGGACGTGCTGGCGGAGTTCGAGCCAGGCGCGCTGAAAGGGGTTGGGTTTCGCTATTTCGGCTACGGCGATGAATTGGTCGCCATTATTGGCCGGCGGGTGGATTTTTGTTCGCGCCTCAACAAATACATCGAAACGGCTGTCCGCCGGGAAGCGGTTCCGATTTATGAGCGTGCATGATCCGAGGGCGACGTTGCGAGCGTGATTTGTCCATCACGCAAAGTGCGGCATTCCATCCACGAGTTGGGCGGCACGATGCGGATAGCCGGCGGCTTGTAGGATTCTAGCCCGGTTTAGTCAGCAGCGGAGGCTGCCTCGTCCGCCCAAGTGTCTTCGCGTTCCATGCAACAGTCGTGGAAGGGCAGGCCACTGCCGCAGGCGCATGGGCGTGCAGTCCACGGCGGCGCCTGCTGGAAATCATCCAGCGCATCCCACAACGGCCCGCCTGTGTCGCCGTAATCCAGCAGCACCTCGTCAAAGAATTCGGGGCCGAGAGCCGCGACAGCCCGATGAAACAGATCTCGGTGGCGCGCAGCCAGGTGCCGCCACCTCCTGCACTTGAACGGGTGCACCAGAGCCACGTCGAGGACCAGCGTCGCCAGCCTCTGCACTTCCGGGTTAGGGTGAGCAACGAGGGTCTTCAGGCGCGCGACGTTCTTGGCGGAGATATTGCGCTGGTCCAGGAACCCCCAGAGTTCGTCCAAGCGCTCGATGCCGTCGCGTTTCTCCCGCGGCATGCGCTGGCAATCCTTGCAGATGTGATCGCGGTGGCCGCGCCCACTGAATTTCTCGTTAGCGCGAGTGCGGCCGCAGATCCGGCAGAAGTGGCCCACGCGGGATTTCGCTCACTTCATTGCCGCATAGACCCGATGGACGTCATCGTGGTCGTCCAGTGCGTTAAGGAAGTCGGCCACCTCCTTACGTGCGGCGGCACTGAGTTCGGGGAAGTTCTTGGCCAGGTAGCGGATTTCGGCAGAGCTGATCGTCCAGCCCGCGCTCTTCAGGGCCTTGGAGACGTGGTCGAGGTCCCTGGGCTGGGTGAGGAAGCGCGCGCCTTTCTGGCCTGCGGGGATTTCCTCGGCTTCGAGCGCCTCGATCTCCTCGGCGCCCGCTTCAATGGCATCTCCTTCGGCGTCGCGGTTTGAGTCGGTGTGGGTGGCTTCGACGACCCCGAGGTGGTTGAAGAAAAAGGCGACGCTGCCTGGCTGGCCGAGGGTGCCCGCCTTAAAAATATTGCGGATCTCCGGCGCGGTGCGGTTGCGGCTATCGGTGAGGCACTCGACGATCACCGGGACTTTGTGCGGCGCAAACCCCTCGTAGGTGACCAGCTCGAAGGTGACCTTCTCCTCCGTTTGCCCGGAGCCCTTCTTGATGGCGCGCTCGATGGTGTCCTTATAGCAGGAGGCCTTCTTCGCTTTCTCGACGGCGGCGGCGAGGCGTGGGTTGAGGTCAGGGTCAGGTCCGCCGAGTTTGGCCGCGACCATGATTTCGCGGACCAGCTTGGCAGTCATCTGGCCTTTTTTCTGCGCGTGTTCTTCGCGCCCGGCTTGTTTCCATTGTGCGCCCATTAGGTAGTGCTTTTGGCGATTGCAGTGTGCGCTGCCCGGGGCTAACCGTCAACCCTCGGGATGATTGTGTCGGAATGGCGATTGCAGGCTAGGCCGGGCGCAGGAGAAACGTGTAGGCGTTCGGGTTGTGGGTTTGCTCGCAGCCGATCTGCCGGCGGAGAAACGTGCCGATGTGTACCACGCTCGCCTCGAAACCACACCCGGAGAACAGCTCCCTCACGCGCCGCATGCTAAGCCGGTTCCAGTGATAATCATCCACCGGCCGCACCTGGTGGTCGGGAATCTCATCCATGTTGAAGAACCCAACGCAGATGCCTTGGCGCGTGACCCGGCATACCTCTTTAGCGGCGGCCTGCAATCCTTCCAGCGAAAGGTGCTCGAAGAGGTCGTGAACAAAGCAGAGATCGAAGGCTTTATCCGGCGCCGCGATCTCAAACACGTTGCCAACGGCGAAGGAGACGTCCGGGAAGAGCGCGCAGGCGTTCTCGATGTTCCTGGCGCAAAGGTCGAAGCCGGTGTAGCGCACCTGCCGCGCCAGACCATAGGCGTGAAGGAAGCGGTAGTCGTTGGCCGAGCCGCAAGCGGGTTCGAGGACCGACAGGAATTGCGCGTTGGGAGCGGATAGTTGACCGGGGAAGGCTTCGGTCGCCAGCGCTTGGTTCCAGAGCTGGCGAAAGGTATCCAGGCTCGGCTGGTGGGTTTTTGCCTGCCCACTCACGACCTCCGTTCCGGAGAGAAAGGCCTCGATGTAGTTCGGGATGGTCGCGGCGCCGGCCAACGCCGGCAGCGCGGCAAACGTGCGGACCAGGAACTCGGGAATCTCAATCCCCTCGACGTTTTCGGCGCCACGCTTGAGTGCATACCGGATCAGTTCAAGCTCCTCAGCATCCCGCAGCTTTCCCACCAGCACGGTGAGGCAGTTCATGGCTGCGGCAAAGCGGATTTCCTGTTCCATCAGGGCGCTGAAACGCTCGCCAGTGAGGGTGCGGGTAAGGAAATGGCGGGAGAGGACGCTCTGGACGTTCAGGCGCGGGTCCTCGACGCCGCCCACCAGGTAGTCCCGCAGCATACCTGCGTCGTGCTGCATCCACGACCGGGCGAGTTTGTCGGACTCCTCCTGGAGTGCTTTTGTTACCGGACGCATTGAAGGAAGTGTATCCACCTGCACTGGCCGCAGCAAGCCGGGTGGTCGGGTGCGCCCTAAACCGAGGGCGTCTGCTTTCGTGAGGGCAATACACCCCGAGAGGAGAATGGTGTCGCTCGTGAGAACTGAACGGGCGTTTTGCAGCAACCGTGCATATCCAGTGCTGGTCTGGGGCTGGTCTGGCACTGGTCTGGGGGCGGCCTGACGTGGGTCGCACACGTCTCTGATATCAAGCGACTTACGAAGTTAGCGATGTGGCTCTGGGTGCGCCTGTGCGTCCAGTGCATAGACGGGGGAGGGACGGGGAATGCCCGGCGAGTACCTGACGGTGGCTACAACACAAAGGCGAATCCTGCATATCCTGCAGGATTCGCCCTGATTCCCTATTCTGGGGTTGTCGAGTGTCCGCGCGGTTGCGCGCTGGAACCATTTACTGCGCCTTCTCGGGCTTGAGCAGTTCGGCCAGGTTGTAATGCGTATAGCGACACTGCGCCGCCGGGCTCTTCGAGTCCGCGTTGGCCACCCAGAAATCCAAAGTCTCAGGCTCAAAGAGCGCGCTGTGCAGGTTGGACGTCATGCACACGGGCCGTGTCATGAGGTCGCGTGCGCTGGCTGCATCGAATTTGCCGTAGTTCGCCTTAACGCGGCGGGCCAGTTCTTCGTAGCGGTCACCTGCGGACATCAGCACCGTGTCCTTGGAGGGATTCGGCAGCAGCTCATGGCTTTCGCCGGGCTTGATCACCTGGAACTTGTCCGGAGTGGCGGCGATGCCCACCGCGCTGTTATTCTTGGAGTCTGAGATGACATAGTAGTATTCGCAGGTGCGGGGGCCCTTGCGCATGATCTCCACCGCCTCGTCGAGCGTGTTGGCCTTCTCCATGACCTCGCGAATCAGCTCGGCCATCGGTTTCCCATCCCAATTCCCCTCGCCGCGCCCGCCCATCTCGCCCATGGCGATGTGTTTCTCATTCATTGCGGTCACTGACCCGATGAAGCCAGCATAGCCGACATTCACCCACGCATTGCCCTTGTCCGGCTGGAAGACCATCACCGCCGCGCTCTGCTCCAGGCCCATCCCGCGCATGTAATCGAGCACTCGCCCGTGATACAGCTTGCCGTCCTTCGTCGCTTTGCCAAAGACCGCGAAGCCACTGCAATGGAACATCTCGGGGAAGAAGTTCGCCAGCCGCACTTCTTCTTTCGGTAGCTCTGCAGCGACGGCCAGTGCGTCCATTTCCTTGAAGTAACGTTCGTCCATGAACGGGTTCAGCCGCTTCTGGGCTCCTTCAATCTCGCCAAAGACCCACGTCCCCTTCTCGAACGAGGTGCCGACACCCACGCCAAAGAGAATCTGTTCCACCAGGCGATGGATTTCGTCCTTCATGAGAATCCCATGCTGGTGGCCCATTTCCTCGGGCGTGCCCTTCAGGATCAGTACCTTCGTGCCATCCACTTCCTCCAGCCGCCCATTGCCTTCGCGGGCCACGACGCGATGCTCGCCGGTTACCGGGCCGAGGGTCGGAATCTTGTTGTTCAACATGGTCATCGCCACCTTCATGAAACGCAGCAGATGACTGCGCGCCACGGTCTGAAGCTTGTCCCCTTCACCCGCTTTGAGCTTCCATTTGTCCGCCGGCCACGCGTCCTGGA